>JBCCQK010000691.1:0-3683 GCA_039024375.1 Bacteroidota bacterium | reverse complement strand
TGGTTCAAGTCATAAGTAATTGATAGTTTAATCGAGTGTATTTTTTCGTTAGACAAGGCATTTTTTTTGAGAATAGCCGTAGCTCTTTGAGAAAAAAAACCACTACCCTCTAGATAAGAAAGTGAACGCTGAGACTACGTAAAGGATAGAAATCCCAAAGCGATGAAGCCGTTGCTTTGGGATTTCTTGTTTATACGCTTGATAGAAGGTGGGGCACACTTTCAAAGTGTACCCCACCTTTGACTTCGAAGAATATCAGCTATTTATCTGACGGTTTATTATAATACAAACTATTGGTTTTCAGTACTTTTAAATTTAGAATTTTACTTTTTAAATTTTAGATTTCACTAAGTCACCCTTTCTACGAAAACCCCGTATATTAGCATTTATAAAAAAGTTGGTAAGGGATGAGGAATTAAATAAACTACGCAAAATGACGAGGTTATTTTTTCAATTAGCTAGGCAAAATTTTTCAGCATAGCCCAGCTACGTTGGAAAATTTTAACGACGCTAATTGGAAAAAGAAGCCGTCAGATGTGTAGGTTATTTATTTCGTCATCCCTAAATCCAGGGAGTAAAAATGGTATCAAATTGGAAGTAAAGAAGAGTCAAGAGATTTTTCCAATAAAAGTTGCACCAAATAATAGCATAAATGGATAAGTTGCGGATAAATGTAGCCTACACTGCGGATAACCAAAATGAGGTCAACCAATTACTGGCTGACTTGGCACCTGTGGGTGTGGATTTTTTAAAAATTAATGGCCAAGATTTTGTAACGGGCGAATCTTTTTATGACCGCTTAGTTAGGTCTGAGAACCCTTGTTTCTTAATTATTAGCGATAATTTTTTAAAATCGATTGCGTGTTTAACCGATGGATTGAACTATTTGCAGGCGCTGATGAAAAACAACCAGGTGATTCCTATTATAACGGACGGCGTGACCGTGGATGCCGAAGGAAATCGTACTAAAATACCAACTGCTTTTGAAAAAGTAAGTAATGTTATCAAATACATGAATTACTGGCAAGAGAAATACCTCGATTTGCGCAAGCTAAAGAGAACTATTCCTGCGGAAGAAGAGGAACATTTTGCGGCTAAATTGAAAAAAGTCAGAAGTATTTCGTCGGAAGTAGGAGAGTTCCTACGCAATTTGCGTGATTCGAATTATTATCGAATAGACGACTTTTCGGCTAACGATTACGAGGCCTTTTTTAATAATTTTAGTGACGAAGCGAGTCATCAATACTTCAAAAATAATCGACAACATTTTCAACCAGTTGTTGTCACGACCTCCGAAGTGCTCGTCGAAGATAGCGAAGCGGTAATGACTGCTTTGGCCGAAGAGAGTAAATTCCCGCCTCCACCCGAAGTAATCACCGTATCAAAAGAGCCTTCGAAAGATACGGGGGGAGTGATAGAAATAGAAGAAGTAATTTCCGTTAAAACGGAAAGAATAGTAACCGATTCTCCAGAAAAAGTTTACGTCGAAGAAAAGGTGGAAGACCTCGTTGCCAATGACCCCGAATGGCTAGAAGCTACTGAAGTAGAAGCGACGGACGAAATCGTAGAATCAATCAAAGAAGAAGAAACCCCGTTGGAGATAGTGGCCGAAGAAGGAGATAGACCCCTGACCGAAACGGAACAATTAGCGCTTGAACTAGCTCGCCAACTTCCTAATGCTAGTATCTCAAAAGAGGAAGAGGGGTTGGAGGAAGAGGAAGAAATGATTTCTCTAGAGGATTTGTTGGGAGAGGATGCGTTGGAAAAGTTAGAAGAGGAAGCAGCCGAAAGGACAATTTTAACCGACTCGGAAAGCCTTTCGATAGCAGAATCACCGTCCTCTAATTTTGTAGAAACAGACGATATGGACGAGACGGAAGACGAGTTGGAGGGATATTTTATGGACGAAGGAGAAGAGACGGAAGAAATTATTGAGGAATTGAGCGAATTTGAAGTACTCCAATCGGCGAATACATTAGTGCAGTCGGGCAAGGTAAATGAGGGGATTTCCCTGCTTTCGGAAACATTAGAAGAAGCCCCCGACTTCATATCCGTTCGGTATCAATACGCAGCTTTTTTGGCCAAATATCAAAATAATTTCAAGGAGGCTTCTAATCAATTGGCGACGCTGCTAGAATACGAACCCAATAATTTGTCCGCTAAATTTTTCTTGGGAGAATTAGCGGAAGCCGAACGAGACTACTTGACCGCTAAAGGATATTTTGAAAAAGTTCACGAAGAAAATCCCGAGTTTCCCAATGTGGCCTACAAATTGGGCATGTTGCAAGTGAACCAACTACGCGAAGACCTCGAACGGGGAGCCAGTTACTTAGCGGAGGCCTACGGGTACAATTCACATAACGTCAACGCTTTGTACCAATTAGGCGTTCTGCAAAGCGAAGCACTAGACGAGCCCGACTTAGCCATTCAAGCCTTCGAAGAAACGGTAAAAGTAGCCCCCGAGCACCCATTTGCCAACTACGACTTGGCGCTAATTTATTATGCCAAGGGTGAAAAGGAATTGGCAAAGGCCTACTACGAAAAAGCGGGCGAAATTAATCCAGAACTTAGGACAACGGCCAACGACCAAGCCTTTTCTACCAGCGTAATGAATGAGGCTATCACGGATTTGCCCGAGGAAATAGATGAAAAAATTGGACAGGCGCTAGCCGATGCTATACAGCCCCAAATAAAAGAGGAAACGACTCCGATAAATGGAGTAATTGCAGAAAATTCGTCGATAAAATTAGAGGAACCAGAACCATCGTCCCAAGTTGAAGAGGAAATCGGCCGATTAATCTCTGCGAAATCTTTGGAAGAACAAAAAACGATTTTGATTACGGGGGCTACGGCGGGTATCGGTCGGGCTACAGCCGAGAAGTTTGCTCAAAATGGCCATCGCTTAATCTTAACGGGCCGTCGATTCTCTCGACTATTTCAAATCAAAGACCAGTTTGAAAAAGAATATGGCACTTCTATTCAGTTGTTACCCTTTGATGTGAAAGACGCCGATGCGGTTAAGAATGCCTTAGCTGAACTAGAAGATGACTGGCAAGACGTGGACTTACTCATCAATAATGCGGGCTTGGCTAAAGGGAGCAGCCCGATTCACGAAGGAGATTTGGCCCATTGGGAAACCATGATTGATACCAATATTAAGGGATTGTTGTATATGACTCGGCAAATTGCTCCAAAAATGGTCAAGCGAAGAAGTGGGCACATTATCAATATCTGTTCTTTAGCTGGAAAGGAGGTCTATCCGAACAACGCCGTGTACTGTGCGACCAAACATGCGGTGGATGCTCTAACGAAAGCTATGCGAATTGACTTACTACCTTATGATATCCGAGTGAGCCAGGTTTCGCCTGGGTTCGTGGAAGAAACGGAGTTTTCGTTCGTGAAAAATGAGGACGAGCAGTTGGCGAAGCAAACGTACGAGGATTTTGTGCCAGTCAACGCTAAGGACGTGGCCGAGGTGATTTATTTCATGGCGACTCAGCCTGCACACGTAACTTTACAGGAAGTGGTACTAACGGGAACGCAGCAAGCCAACGCCAATATGATTAATCGCAGCGGTCGCTAGAAGAATTTAGAACAGGTGTAGTGGGTGAGGACGAGGAAAAGTGGGTAAACCAAAGATAAAAAAAAAAAATATATTAAAAAAAAATATTTAAATTTTTGTT
>JBCCQK010000690.1:0-3690 GCA_039024375.1 Bacteroidota bacterium | reverse complement strand
TTTATTTCAAAAAACAACGGACCAACGCTCCTAACCCTTCTTAAAAATTATTATTTCTTCTTTTGTGCCACATGGAGCGTAGCTTGGCCACTAATCTTTAGTACATCAAATGGCGGTTACACCCTATGTTTTAATTTTCAACTGTCTTAGTATCAACGATTTGTAACTATTGGATTTTTTTTGATGGTCTGATGGTTAGATGGTTTTTTGTCAGTTATTCAAAATCAATGTAGCACAAGTAGTATTGAAATCATTTGCTTTGAATACAAAACCTCGTTGTTCGAGAATATTTTTCATTCCTAAATTATGATTATAAAATAGGGCTACGAGTTTTTCGAATTGCATGTCTTGGGCAATACGAATCATGTAATCGGTCATAATAGCGCCTAATCCTTTTCCTTGCCAATCATCTACAATGATGAGGGCAAACTCCGCCCATTCCTTCTTTCCAGCCTCTCCCACTATGCGTGCGACAGCAATAGGCTCTTTCTGTTGCCCGACAATAGACTCGGCGACAATAGCCATTTCTTGGTCATAGTCGATTTTGGTAAGCCGTTGTACCAATTTTTCCGTGACCGAAGGAATGTAACCTAAAAATCGGTCTTTGATGCTTTCGGGAGATAACTTGTCTTTAAAAGCCTGTACTAATTTTCCATCAATAGGGTGAATAAGACGCAACTGGATGAGCGTACCATCCTTCAATTGAGCAGGTAAAATATACGAGACTGGGTAATTCATGAAAATTTATTTGATGTACAGTGTACGTTACAAGGTAAAGAGGTAGCTTTTACTGAGGTAATTGCACGTAAAAAGTACTCCCCTCTTCCTCTGACTGTACCCAAATTTTTCCATCAAAGTTGTTGACTATCTTTTTGCAGATAGACAGGCCCAATCCCGTCCCGTCGTATTGATTTCGATTATTAAGTCGCCGAAAGGGTTCAAAAACGTACTCGTGGTATTTTGCGTCGATACCGATTCCATTGTCTTGAACGGACAGGAGGACGCCCCCCCGATTAACGTGGCCAAAAATCTTTACGATAGGAACTTCCGAGTTATTATATTTTAAGGCATTGAATAGTAAGTTTTGAAATAGTAATGTTATAAATAGTCGATTGCTTTTGATTGGAGGTAGCTTACCAACTTGAATACGGGCTTTTTTATCATTAATCAATTGTTTATTTTCTTTTTGGAATTGCAAGATAATTTCTTCTAAATTTATAGCTTCCACGTCGATGGATTTCAGTTCTAGTTTTGAGTACTTCAAAATATCGACAATCATATTGGACATTCTGGTAGCCGACGTATCAATGATATCAATCATTTCTAGTTGTTCATGACCCAGTTTTTGTTGAATTAGCTGCTTTTTTAACATCCCCGCAAAGCTTTTTACCGTGTGAGCAGGTTCTTTTAAGTCGTGTGAGGTAATGTAGGCAAAGCGTTCTAACTCCGTATTTTTAAGTCTCAGTTGTTGGACTAATGAGTCCTTTTGCTTGGCATATTCTCGAATATCATTATGATAAATGGAAATAATTAAAGCCGTTTCTAAAAACTGCACGAAAAATAAAAAAATCACACCAACTGGATTATATCTAGGTAGTTCAGACATATCTTTGATAACTTCTAGATAAACAAGAGCGGAAACTGACACTAGTACAATCCAACTTATAGAAGCCACTTGATGCTTCCAGTCTCCCTCGTACAAAATATGAGCTAAAATGGTCAAAGATAAAAAACCTAAATACTCGCCATTGTAATTATCGCTTTATAACAGCCTTTCACCTTATCCTATCGTTCGAAAATAATTGATGCTACTTTACATTTTACAAAAACTACTCCGCTTTTCTCGTTTTTAGCTCTTCACCATCCAATTTTTGTTTCGATTATTATCCTCCTTTGACGACAGGACAAACTCCACACAAAAAATCAAATAAATTTTCTGATTTAGGAATTGTGGCAAATTTTGGAATAGTTTATGAACTATATTTAGTCGTGAAAAAGAAAAGTAATGGATGAGGAAATAAATAAACTACGCAAGATTTCGTCGAAAATTTGGATTTTATTCCTGATGAAAATCGGGACGATTTTTTTGAAGATGAAGGAATGTCAGCTCCTGAACCGCTTGCGGATGGGCGGCCAAAATTCAAATTTTTAGAAAGATGCGTAGGTTACTTTTTGCAAACTCCCTTGACATCTAAAATGCCCCCCTGAAAAAATAGACAAACAAACGACATCCTTAATTTTGGACAAATGCTAATCATTAAGGTATGCTTACTTTTATTAATGAGGCAAGGAATTTTCTATGATAACAATCGAGAAAATATTACTGTTTCGAAACCAAAACTACTGTGAAAAAAATCAACTCTCTTGTTTTTATCGACGATGATTATGCAACCAATTTTTACCACAAAGTAATCGTGAGAGACTCTAAACTAGTAGAAAACTTCACTTTCTTCTCCGAACCCGAACAGGCGCTCGAATACTTTAAAGGGTTAAAAGGACAAGAAAACGCCTCTTTTCCCGACGCTATCTTTTTAGATATCAATATGCCTCGGATAGATGGCTGGACTTTTTTGGAAGAATATGCTCAAATTGACATTAAAAAGTCCCCCATCATTATTATGCTGAGTACCTCTATGAACCCAAGTGACCAAGAAAAAGCCGATAACAATCCAATGGTCAAAGGGTTTAAGAATAAACCGCTTTCCGAAGAACATTTAGTGGAATTGCAAGCAGAATTGGCGTCACTACAGTGACGCTTTAGTTACAAATATTCTGGTTTCAAAATATCTTTAAATACTTTCTCCACCTTTTCTACTTTAGGCTTACTAACGTTAGCTATGTAAGGGTTGTCTTGATGACTCGGATAATAATCTTGATGATAGGCTTCCGCTACCCAAAATTCTTTATAGGGATTGACCAACGTCGCAATCGGACGGCTAAATTTTCCCGAGGCGTTCAGCTTTTTAATATAATTTTCACTAGCCTCTTTTTGTACCTCATTATGGTAAAATATTTCTGACCGATACTGCGGCCCTCTATCTGGCCCCTGCCGATTGACTTGTGTCCCGTCGTGTGCCACATAAAATACTTCCAATAACTTTTCGAAAGAGACGACTTCGGCGTCAAAATATATCTGAATGGCTTCGGCGTGTTTCGTACTACCGCTAGCCACTTGTCGGTACGAAGGATTCTTTATCTTCCCACCAGAGTAACCACTAATCACCTCCTTTACCCCTTTAATACGTTCAAAAGAGGCCTCCGTACACCAGAAACAACCTCCTGCAAAAGTAGCAACGCTATACTGTTCTAAGCCTTTCCCTTCGATATAGTCCGCAATAGCGGGTACTTCTGGCAAATTTGAGTTGCTTTTCAAAGCAGAACTTTGCTGTTGTCCACAGCTGGTTAGAATGATACTGAGAGAGGTAAAAAAGAGAAGGAAGGTTCGTTGTAACATATATTTTATTATTGTGAAAGTTAAAAGTAGCTATTGTTAATAAAAAGGAAAAAGGGTACAAAGGGTTCACGAAATGTTTTCTTTGTTGGTGACTAGTGATTAGTAACCAGAATCCAGTAACCAGAATCCAGAATCCAGTAACCAGAATCCAGAATCCAGTAACCAGAATCCAGTAACCAGAATCCAGTAACCAGAATCCAGTAACCAGAATCCAGTAACCAGAATCCAGTAACCAG
>JBCCQK010000689.1:0-3708 GCA_039024375.1 Bacteroidota bacterium | reverse complement strand
TTTGTTTGTTAATTGTTTTATGTTTGTCACGACTTTAATGCAAAGTGAGTCGTGAAATTGCAATAAATTAAACGAATAGCGTTTCTTTTCATTGGCTAGTTGTTTATCTATCGTTCTAACTGGTCTGACATCTGACAGTCCATACGAACGGCCTGACTTCTTCTCTCTCACTAACTTATCATAAATTTTGGACAGTATTTTTCCATTTCTCTGATGGTTAAAGTACGCTAACTTATGGCGTCTTAGCTTCAGAAAAAAGACTGTACCAAAATGACTTTCACCAACAACCCCTTATTAGCGACCGCTTTTGATTACGTTCAGAACACCCACCAAAATGTGTTCTTGACGGGTAAAGCTGGGACGGGTAAAACCACTTTCCTTCGATACGTCAAAGCCAATTGCAAAAAGCAGTTAGCTGTAGTCGCCCCCACGGGCGTTGCGGCCATCAACGCCAAAGGCGTAACTATCCATTCTCTGTTTCAGCTACCTTACGGATTCCATCCACCTGGATTGAAAAAGCAAATCAATCAGAAAAGAAACTTTAGTAAGAAAAAAATTAATCTGCTGCGTAGTTTAGATTTGCTGATTATCGACGAAATTAGTATGGTTCGGGCGGACGTTTTGGATGCGATGGACGATATTTTACGTCGCTATCGGAATCATTGGCAACCATTTGGAGGCGTTCAACTGTTGATGATTGGCGATTTGCATCAGTTGCCTCCCGTAGTGCGCCCCGAAAACTGGAAACTGCTCAAAGAACACTACACTTCTCCTTATTTTTTTGATAGCAACGCCTTAAAAGAAACCAATTTGCTGACGATTCAATTGACCCATATTTATCGGCAATCGGACCAAACCTTTATTGATTTATTGAATAAAGTTCGAGAAAATCACTTGGATGAGTCGGTACTAAAAACACTGAATCAACGCTACGACGCTAATTTTCGACCACAAAAATCGAAAGGCTACATCACCTTGACGGCGCTGAGTCGAACGGCGGAAGCCATTAATGAGCAACAACTCAGTATTTTGCCCAAACGGTCGCATTTTTTTGAAGCTAAAATAAAGGGTGAATTTCCGAAGACGACTTACCCAACTGCGGCTAAGTTAGAACTAAAAATTGGCGCTCAAGTGATGTTCGTCAAAAATGACCCGTCCCGAGCGAAACAGTTCTACAATGGTAAAATTGGACAAATTGTCGCTTTCGAGGAAGGGCAAATTCACGTTCAATGTCCCGACGACCGTTATCCTATTAAAGTAAGTCCACTAGAGTGGAAAAATTTGAGTTATCAAGTAGATAAAAGCACACAAGCTATTACCGAAGAAGAAAAAGGTAGCTTTTGCCAATATCCATTGAAATTGGCTTACGCTATAACGATTCACAAAAGTCAAGGCTTAACTTTTGAAAAAGTTATCATCGACGCCGAAGCCGCTTTTGCGCACGGACAAGTGTATGTGGCGCTGAGTCGGTGCAAAAGTTTTGAAGGAATTGTTTTGCGTTCACCATTGCGGTACGAAAGTATTCTGACGGATAGAAAAGTGAAAAACTACTCCTCCGAGGCGGCCAAAAATCCACCAACGGAGCAACATCTACAACTGGCAAAGAAGGCCTACCAAGCAAGTTTGATTCGAGGCTTATTCGATTTCCGAACGGTTCGCAATGCCCTGCAAGATGTCGTAAAGACCTATTTGATGTACCAGCAAAAGCTAACGGTTTCGGCATTAGAACAAGTAGTTGATTGGGAGACAGAGGTAACCGAAAAGCTATTCACGCCTGCCCAAAAGTTCGAAACCGTTTTGAACACTTATTTTTTGGAAGCGGATATGCCCGATAGCAATCCGAATCTGATGACAAGAATACAAAAAGCGGCCATCTATTTTAGTAATAAAATAGACCAGCAACTTTTACCCGATTTAGTGAAAATTCCCGTCACAACGGACAATCAATCCGTCAGAACGTCAGCGAGTGAGCGATTGAAAACGCTTCGTCAAAACTTATACGTTAAGTATTATTGTTTCGAGTCGATTAGAAAAGAAGGCTTTCGCCCCCAAAAGGTTTTACAGCTAAAAATAGATGCCCTTAAAGCCTTCGAAATATTCGAAAGAAATACGAATACGAAGCTAACTATTGCCATTCCTAAAGAAGTTCCGCATCCCCAACTATACGTGGAATTATACAACTGGCGTGACCAAAAAGCCAAAGCACTACAGCGGAAACCTCACGAAGTAATATCCGCCTTGGCCATGATTGAAATGACGAAGAAGTTGCCCGTCGATAAGGCGGGCATGAAAACCGTAAAGACTTTTAGCTTGGTGAAGTTCAAGACTTTTGGAAAACCTCTGATGCAGTTGATTGATGACTATTGCTACAAGCATCAGCTATAAATATTACATTTCCCTATCGATTGTTCCAATCCCGAACCCGTTGCTGATAGCGTTTCTCGCTAAACTTCCATCGGCGAACGTCCACGTAGCCTTCGAGTTCGGATTCTAAGTCTTCGGAAAGTAATTCGGAGAAGAAGTCGATACCCGTTATTTCCTCCACGTCGTCGATGGTGACAACGTATTCGGTCAGGTGGTCGTCGCTAATGGCATTTGGGATGATGAAGCCGATACCCTTATATTCGGGTTCCGTCACGTCGAGAATTACTTTGTAATAATTACGAGGAACCGTAACAATGTTTTTACCAATTCGGTCAAATTCCTTTTCGGTCAAAATCGGACCAGTAACGATGTACAAATGTTTGTATTTTCTAGCCCAGTCTCTGGTTTGTTCTTCCAATTCGCGCCACACGCCCATGTTGAAACTGCGCACTTGTGGACTCATATTACTCATGTAAAACGTTTCCGACATAGCTTGTTCGCTAAATCCCATATCGCCAGCGGGTGCTAAGTGCCCCCGAGTATAACCCGACCGTCGATAGTCGGCAGGCGTAGCGGATTTTGTTTTTACCTTGGGGTCGGGCCGAAAATTGTCCGTTCGGTCGGCAACTTTATTGTTGAGTCTATCAACAGTCAGTTCGTAAGCAACCCATTCGGGCTGTTCGTGTTTTTCGGAATAAGACAGGGTGTAGTATTTGTGTTCAATAACCTGTCCTGTGGTCGAGGTGGGTAGGAAATATTCGAACGGTGTGTCGGTAATCCGTCCATCCGTTTCGTTTGTGGCCTGTTCCATAGCACCCTTGATAGTGTCCAAAATGGGGCTATCTCCTTCGCCGAGTTGACTAAATCCCCAATAAAGAATACCGACAATGAAAGCAAAAATCCCTGCTTTGTAAATCATGCCATTGTCGTTCTGAGAGTGATTGGTTCTAAACTTAGCCATTTGTTTTTTTTGAAAAAAGATTCAGAATTGAAATTATGTTTTGCTATTGCCGACTGGTACGCGCCATTGCCGACTGCTTTGTGCTACTGCTTAACTCCTTACCTATAGCCTCTTCTCCCGTAAAATTAAGAAAGAATAAATTAAAAATTCAGTTATCGAAATAGTAGTAAGATAAATAGAAATTTACATTTTTTTGAATCGAGCGATTAGCTGCAAAACTTTAACTGCATCATTTATATAGCCAATCGCTCGACGAAAAGTAAATTTATTTTTATCGTTTTCCTTAACAACAAATTTGAAATAGTCATATCTTCGCAGCGTAAATACTGCAAGAAAAATTACCAAAAATAAATTCATTTTTATGTTGTTAGATGCTATGCAAC
>JBCCQK010000688.1:0-3711 GCA_039024375.1 Bacteroidota bacterium | reverse complement strand
TTTTTTCAATCAACTTTTTT
This sequence comes from Bacteroidota bacterium, assembly GCA_039024375.1. GTDB lineage: Bacteria > Bacteroidota > Bacteroidia > Chitinophagales > Saprospiraceae > JAFMDF01. The sequence continues at coordinate 3,691 of JBCCQK010000688.1, read as the reverse complement.
GCTTTTATTTACCTCGTTGCAAACATACGAGTGACTAGTTATTAGCCACTAGTCACTATTTTCTAGTCACTAATCACGCTCAAAACGAACCACCCAAATTTAATTGTTTTTTTGAGAATTAATTATGTCGAAGCCTGCGCCTTGTGCGTGGGCTTTTTTGTTTTTTAGTTAGTGGTTAGTGGTTAGTGGTTAGTGGTTAGTGACTAGTGAATTAGTTCATTAAACAAAAAACATCTTCGCCAAATAAGTAATGGGGGATAAATAGCTTGCCCGTACGGGATGAAAGATTTTTAGGACCTCAGAGAGGTCTAATCTATTCAGTATTTTGCTAATTATTTAATCGAATCGGCTACCATTCATATCCAAAATCTCCCACTTGGTACTAAAGTTTCTTCGCCGAAAGAAGCGCATATCGGGCAAGTAAAATATTTCTTAACGAATCAAGCGGTGGAAATTATTGGCTTTTTTTCCACCGAACATCAAGGCATTTTTACGCATCATGATACTTATCTTAAAAAAAGCCCCGTCCCAATCCCCAAAAAAGTACCCACTACGTAGCCGAGGATACCAATTAAAATAGCGGGTGTAACGGATTTTTTCATTCCGAAAGTAGCCGCCATGGGTGCGGCAATCGACACCCCGCCAACGTTGGCGGCTGAGGCCACCATGATTTCCTTTAGGCTAATGCCCAATAGTTTCCCTCCGATGAGGCTGATTATCAAGTGGATGAGCAGCATGATGATGGCGAAGGCGAGAATCCCTGGTGCGGCATTAATAATGGCGTTAATGTCCGAGGCGGCACCAATGACTGCTAAAAATATAAACATCAGAAACATGCCAATGTCGAAAGCAGTGTCCGCCAGGGGCAAAAAGAATTGGGGAAAAACATTCGCCAGAACGGTAATCAAAATAGTAATGACGAGCACTTCCAAATGAATATCCGTACCCAACCAATTGGCAAGGATGGGGCCGAGCCAAAAGCCGACGGTGCATAAAAGTCCTGAAATCGTAAAGCATTTGGCTAATTGTTCCATCAAAGAGGACTCGTCCTTAGTAGTTGCTATTTTCCGATTAGATGTTAGGGTTGCTTCTTCGTAAGGCACAAAATACGATAAGACTTTCTGAATCGAAGGCAACAAAAATAGCAAAAACAAATAGACATTGGTAAATCCGACATCCACTGCCATGGTCGCTGGAAACATCGGACTTTGGGTAAACTCAAAAGTTTCCGAAACGGCCATGAAGTTGACGCTTCCCCCAATATAAGTTCCTACAAAAGCCCCCGCTATTTTATGCGTCTCTGCGCCCAAATCAATGAATTGGGCCGCCAAAATAGCACCAATGGCAATGCTGATGGACCCAATCAAAAAAATGCCCAATAAACGTCCCGCATCCTTAACGATTCGTTTGATTTGAACGTTGAATAGTAAAAGAGGAATAGAAATAGGAATGATATACGTAAAGACAAAATCGTAAGTTGGAACGGATAAATTAGCGTCGGCCGCCGAAGGCATTAGGTCGAAAGTGACTAAAAGGACGGTGATGGAAATGGTAACGAGCACTCCAGAGATACCTAAAAACCAATTTTTTCGCTCGCCAATCATGCCAAAGGCGGCGGCGAACGCTAGAATAGTGAACAGGGCGAAGGCGTTGTCGGGTGCTATCATTAGAGTAGAATTGAAGTTGTTGATAAGGGCTAGAAAGCGATGCTTTGTTAGCATCTCTTTCTTTTGTCTTCTTAAAAAGCAGGAGATACCGACAAAGGCTAACAACACCCCACAAGTTTACTTTAGGGCAAAAAGGTACGGAGTACCGATAACATTTGTATCATCTGCTGCTAAAAATAGGTCTCAAAGGTGCAGCGCAGTTCTCCGTATGGACCGTTCACATTGAACCTTATTTTTAACAAATGTGGTCGGTGCGCTGCACCTTTGGAGCATTTTGACCAACTTTCGATACAAATGTTACCGGTGCGATGCACCTTTTCATTCCCAAAAAGATGTGGGGTGTCAATAGACTAACAAAATATCGCCTGCTTGGGATGCTACAGTACGCAACTTGGGGTATGTTGTACTGGTCACTAATCGCTAATTACCAGTCACTAGTCACTACACCAGTTATATCAAATCCCGAAGTGTAAATTTAAAAACCTTACGTTCCCCATTTCTTAAAATAACGAGGCGTATTCTCTTACCGCTGCGACGCTGGAGAATACGGGTAATTTTTCGAAGGTCATAAAAGCTAGTAGGCGTATAATTGATATTGACCAATTTGTCTCCAACTTGGACGCCCGCCTCTTCGGCGGGAGAGTTGGGAACCAATTCCTTTACTCTAAATTCAGAAAGGGCTTCCCCCGATGCAATCAAAGAGATGCCGCTTTTATCGTATTTAAAAAAACGATTATATCGTTTAATGGGTTTAAAATAAACCTTTGAGCGAGCTATGTCGAAAATAACGGTAAATCTACTCAAAATTTCGTTGCCGATGATGCCATTTCGGTCATTATTAACTTTGTATCTGAGACTGTCGCCTACTTCTTGAAAATTAGTAATAACCCCGTTAAATTCGTAATTATCGAAAGCAAGCTGATTAATTCTACCGACAAATCCAGCAATGTAACCGCCTAATCCGTTACCAAGTTTACCTGGTATCAATTTACTGGGCATCACGATGCTGCTATCGCTGTCATTGTGCAACATCAGCGATAAACTAGCGCCTGTGTCCAAAAGCAATTTTACATTCGTGGCGGTATCTCCTTTCACTTCAGCGACGGCCTGAATGTAGGGCTTATTGCGATGAATATCTGCTTCTAATACACTAAAACGGTTGTCGGGCACTTTGAAATCCTCTACTCGATGTAAGGTTAATATTTGCTTCTTATAGTTAATTTCAATCGTAAAGGTTTTGAACAGGTCCATACCTAAAATACCGTGGATGGTCAAACCTGTAAACTCTTCAAATTGGAAATAATCTTCTTTTAAAACCAAAATATCTAACTTGGAGCCAAGTAAATTAGGTAAGTCCATATTGATGTTTCGGGTAAGGTAAGCTACTAGCGTCTTTTGATAATCTGCTCCTAAAACGGCAAATTCTCGTTCGTACGAAACATTTAATAAATCTGTAAATTCTTTTTTGACCAATATGGTGTTCTCACTTCCTGTGTCAAAAATGAAGGTGAGCGGAAAAACGTCGTCAAAAATTAAATCAATAAGAATTAAGTTATTGCGAAATTCAAAAGGTATTTCGACTTTTTTTTCGCCCTCTGGAAGTTGAAAGCCCATGAGTTGCGCCGAACTGGATGTAGTAAAAAGAACTAAGAAAAAGACGGAAAGACCTTTTATCATATTGGTAAAGAAGTTTATCATCGTTCATTCATCCAACACAAACATCAAAATAATGGAAGAGGTTTTTCTAAAAGGCCAATATGTCATGGGACAGTAATTTTTTTGGACGCAATAGAACCAAAAGGACCTCAACCGTCAACGACTCCTTGAATCAACTGGAACATTTTTTGGACTAAATCAAAGATTTTTGTGCATTTTTGCCACCGTATGCTTTGTAACACCTATATTTGCTCCACAGTTTCAATTCACACTTACCTTCTAAAAAACGAATTTAATTAAAATTCGTCGGCTGATTTCAAAAGAATCGTCGGTTAAAAATCATTTTATAATTTTTTTGAAAGAACTCG
>JBCCQK010000687.1:0-3716 GCA_039024375.1 Bacteroidota bacterium | reverse complement strand
GTTAAAAAAACTTCCAATCTTGTTTTTTATTTTTTTTTATAATCTTTATTACCATAATTAGTTTTTGTGGTTCCCCCATATGGCTTGCTGTAACCACTTTTACCACGAAAAATTTTAGAAAAAACACTAAATGAGCGAGAAAAAACTCAATGTAAGCAAAAATAAAAAAACTCGTGCAGCCTTTGGGGGGCAAATTTAATAGGAGGTTGAACAATTATTTTTAACCAAAACCAATGACTCCCGGCTGCACGATTTAAAAACTCCCTTCTAAAATCCTCGTCCAAGCGGACGAGGGTACTTTTTGTGATTAGTTTCTCAGTAATATGGATAGGTGCGTTTTACACACTTGATATTTCTGTCAAATGGAATAATGTTTTAGCTGAAAATTCGCACAATACAACCTCAACCAAATTCCAAACGGATTTATATTTGGATGCAACTTCTACGCTCGACGTTTACTTCTGGAAAAAGTCGAGTTCATAAAGTCCAATACTTAACTATTAATTTCTGAAAAATTTGACTACTTTGCCTTTGATACTTTCTCAATACAGGGCAATTCCGTTAAGGAGTTCCCCTAAAAACTTCGTTAGACGAAGGTAGGTCGAGAAGTCGTATTAAAATACTTTTTAGGTGGAAACTTGGGGTTTGTTCGTAGTCTTGTAGGTAGCTAAAATGAATCTGCTAGAAAATGAAGTGCTATTCAAGAGTATAATGTTTTATTGAGGAATGGGATTTTTCCCGGATTCTTTTTTCGTCAATTCATGGAAATTTCGAATCAACGAAGAACATTTACCCTAAATCCAAATACTATACCATTTTTTATTTAATATTAATATTTTTTATGTTTAAATTTCTTTTAACCAGTAAATTCCATCGACCTCTTTTGCTATTTATTGGAATTACCTTCCTGCTAAGTGCTTGTCGAAATACACTCAAAGAAGAACCATACGAGATTATCCAAAGCGCCAAAGCCCAAAAGGCGATGGTCGTTTCAGCGCATCATTTGGCGTCCAAAATTGGTACAGACATTCTGAAAAAAGGTGGTAACGCTATTGATGCCGCCGTAGCTACCCAATTTGCGCTAGCGGTGGTTTACCCAAGAGCGGGAAACATCGGCGGCGGTGGCTTTATGGTCATTCGTACTAAAGATGGTAAATACGATAGCATTGACTATCGAGAAAAGGCGCCCAAAGCAAGTAGCAGAGATATGTACTTGGATAGCCTTGGTAATGTCATTCCAAATTTGAGTCGAAGCGGTCATCTAGCCGTTGGCGTGCCTGGTTCGGTGGACGGCTTGATTGAGGTACATCAGAAATACGGAAAGATTAAAGATTTTAAACGAATTATTCAGCCTGCTATCGACTTAGCAACCAACGGGTTTCTGCTAACTCCTTTAGAAATTGGCCGCTTAAACAGGTTTCAAGAAGATTTCAAAAAGTACAATGCTACGCCCAATGCTTTTATCAAAGATACGCCTTGGACGGAGGGTAATCGACTAATTCAGAAAGATTTGGCGCATACTTTGACATTGATTAGAGATAAAGGGAAAGAAGGTTTTTACGAAGGGGAGACCGCTGATAAAATTGTGGCCGAAATGAAAAACGGCAACGGTATTATTACCCACGACGATTTGACTTCCTATCGAGCTAAGTGGCGGACGCCCGTAGTCGGAAATTACAAAGACTACAAAATTATTTCCATGGCGCCACCATCTAGCGGCGGAATTGCCCTCTTGCAAATGCTAAAAATGGTGGAACCCTACCCACTCGCCGATTACGGTTTCCAATCCAAGGAAGCGATGCACTTAATGATTGAAGCCGAGAGAAGAGTTTATTCCGACCGTGCCAAACATTTGGGCGATAGTGATTACTATAATGTGCCGCAGGATTCGATGCTAGATGCTGACTATATAAAAGAGAGAATGGCAGATTTCAACCCTCAAAAAGCGACACCGAGCAGTTTAGTAGCTGCGGGAGATTTTGCCGTTCCCCTAGAAAGTTTTGAGACGACGCATACTTCCGTGGTGGACGAAGAAGGGAACGCCGTTTCGGTCACGACGACGCTCAATTCCAATTATGGCGCCAAAGTTGTCGTAAGTAATGCGGGCTTCTTTTTGAACAACGAAATGGACGATTTCAGTGCCAAGCCTGGCGTACCGAACCAATTTGGTCTGGTAGGCAACGAAGCGAATGCGATTGAACCCGAAAAACGAATGTTGAGTTCGATGACGCCGACTATCGTAGAAAAAGATGGTGAATTATTTATGGTGATTGGCGCACCGGGTGGTTCAACCATTATCACCGCCGTTTTTCAAGTGTTCTTGAACGTAGTGGAATTTGGAATGCCTTTAGACGAGGCTCTCTTCGCCAAAAGATTTCACCACCAGTGGTTGCCCGATGCCGTTTTGTACGAAAATGGCGGATTAACCGAGTCTAGCAAACAATCTTTGCAGGAGTTAGGACATTCTTTAAAGGAGGTAAAATACATGGCTTTGGTGAAAGCGATTCACGTGCAACCCGACCAATCGCTGCACGGGGTTGGGGACAATCGGAGCGAGGACCATGCGGAGGGTTTTTAATAGGAGTGATGAACGATGAATGATAAATGATGAGATTAGTGGAATTCATATATCATAGTATTCTGATGAACCTGACTATCAGAAATTTATCTATTCCTACTTTTCGTTGTTTATTAGAATAATATCATAGTTCAGAAACCTTTTGATTTATAAAAATTATCCCCGAAGAAATTCGGGATTTCGTTACACTCAACATTCATTACTCATCAACCATCATTCATCGTGGTTGACGACCAATTAAAATGAAGGAGTGTTTTTTTGTATTACTTTATTACCCACACGAAATTTTGATGAAAAAGGGAATTGTAAAATCTGTAAGTAAGAGTCAAACGCATACATTCAGCAAATCCGTTTGCGAAAGAATCACTTTACTTAAAGGACTTGGGGTAGAAGGAGATGCTCACTCGGGAAAAAATGTAAAACATCGTTCGAGAGTTGCAAAAGACCCAAGTCAACCTAATTTAAGGCAAGTGCATTTGATTCATTCAGAACTTTTTGAGGAACTAGCCGAAAAAGGATTTAATATTCGGAATGGTGAAATTGGAGAAAATATTACTACCGACGGTATAGCATTATTACAACTACCAAAAGGTGCTATTTTGGAAATAGGTGAAACTGCAAGAATTGAAGTGACAGGACTGAGAAATCCGTGTAAACAACTGGACTCATTACAAAATGGTTTAATGAAAGCTGTTTTAGACAGAGACCAAGATGGCAATCTAATCAGAAAAGCAGGTATAATGGGAATTGTTTTAGCAGGAGGAGAAGTGAAAGCGGGAGATGTAATTGAAATACAACTACCAGCAAAACCGTATACAAAATTGGAACGAGTTTAATGGGCTAATTACTAACAATGTATGTTATCGGAATATTGGAAAAATAAATTTACGAATTTAAAAATTTCGCTTGTGGATGATTTAGGGTAAGATGTAGCTTTACCTTCATTCAGCTATAAGCGAAAAATTTTAACTTATTGATTGTCAGAACTTTTAGATTTTGTCCCGATTTTCGTCGGAATTAAATTTTTAATTTTCCATAATCACCATGACCAGATAAATATTATGATTAGACTACTTTTATGGCTGGCTATTTTGTTCTTTGGAACAGAACTATATGCCAACGACAAAGAACGATTTTT
>JBCCQK010000686.1:0-3716 GCA_039024375.1 Bacteroidota bacterium | reverse complement strand
TTTGTCTATTTGTACGATTTAATTGAAACAGCAATTTTAAAAATTGGCGCTATCTTTTTTCGAAATAAAACACCGACTTTCAAAAAGCGACGCAAAGATATTAAAATCCGTACAAAACCCCAGCCGTTATTGTAGATTGGTCAATGCCACCGACGGTGAATCGGAATTCTCCAAAGTAATTCAGACTGGTTAGCGTTTCGATTTGTGCGCCCAAGCCTAAGTTCAGACCTACTTGGATGCCATCTTCTTCTCGGAATCGAATGCCATTGGTTGCGCCACTGTTGTTGACGCTGAAAATGTTTAAGCCACCGACTGGGTAAATGGTCACCTCGTCGGCAATCGTTATTAAATTATAGCGAGCATCTAAATCTACCGAAAAATAACTAGTGCTGGCGTCTGCTAGTGATTTATCTTTAAAAAAGAAGTTAACTCCTGGAGCAACTAAAAAATTATCTTGTATTTCGTAAGTACCTCGAAGATTAAATCCCAATTTTTCAATGCCCGTTCCAAAAGTAAGTCCACCTCCTAGTTGTAATTGTGCGTGGACCGTAGAAAAGCACCAGAAAAGTATAATACAAAGCGCAAAAGTAGTTCTTAGTTTTTTCATATTTTTTTTTGTAATCAATGGCCTTGTGTGACCATAATTTTTAACCTAAAAATCGCAATTTACATAATTTTCGAAAATGTAAGGTATCTGTCATTTTAAAAGCATCGAAAAGCACCGTAAAAACGTTACTAAAATAACTAGCCCATCAAATAAGTTAAAAATACTATTCTAATCAAAAAACTACTGATTTTCAGATATATAGGAAAATTTATATTTGACTATATTTTGTTAAAATTGTATATTGAAGCAATAAAATTTACAGCAACGAACACATGTTACCATCTAGCTACCAACAACTGACCTCGGAGTTACTCGATACGCTCGAAGACTTCAACTACGCCTTACTCACACCTAGCCTGTTGAGTGCCAAGCTACCTGTCTTAAAGATAGCGTTGCGTTCGCGCGAAAGAGGCGTTTTTCTTAGGCGACTTGCCAATAAGATAACTTATCAGTTGGTACAAAGTAAGTTAGACTCTACTATCCTCACCGTTGATTTAGAGAAAGGACAGTTTGTGACCATTGAATTGTACCATTATTTTCATATTGACCGATTGACTTATTTGGATGCTGCGGCGGTTTTGGAGCAAAAGCGAAAGTCTAGCAAAAATTATTATTTACCCAAATTGGAGCACCTGTTAGAGTTCCGAGTTATCAATAGCTTTTTGAATGGAGAAGGGTTGAGTGACCGAATCATTAAGCATTTCGATGACTTGCATATCTTATTACAGGAAGGCCTGCTCGACTACTTCAATACCAAATACGATACTTACTTTAGTAGCTTATACGAACTGGCAGAATATAAAGAAACTGTTGCGAATCACTTTCGGAAACAGCTTAAACAGTTCCCTGCGAATCGACTTGCGAATCGGATGCGTTTGCGGTGGGTTAATCTTAAACGTTTCCTCAAGCGGTCGGCTGTCTATTCCTATTAGACAGATTTACCTTGTTGCTAATGATTGAAGAAAAGGGGGAATCAAATTCGATTTGATTGCCCCTTTTGTGTTTGAGAATAGACGCAACGAGAGACCCCCTTCCGTTAGGTTGTGCTTCAACGTCGTTCCTGCTAGAGGTGAGATTGTGTAATGCTCAGTCGTAAAAAAATGATATTCAATGTGACAAAGAAAAAGTTAATTAACAGAGAAGATGATTTGGGAAAGTATAAAGAATAGTGAAAAAACGTAGGGCTTAAAATAAAAAAAGCCCGCAGAAGCGGGCGTAAACAATCTTTTAACCAAAACTCAATACATATTTCTTTTCAAAATACGTGCCAAAAACATATTGCAACTAAAAAACATTTAAAATTTTCCTAAAATTACTTTCTAGCCATTTTGTGACGTTGTTTCGGGATTGAGGACAAGAGCTATTTCTTCCAATTTGAACACGCTTCTTGAGCGGTGCAAACAATTTAAACTTCGATGATTCTCCTCTCTTTATCGTATTTTCTTGTTAAAACAAAAGTATTATACTAGCTTTCCTACCTAGTCAGTAAGCAACTCTGTATTACGGACTGAATACATTTTGCTATTATTTTATAAAATTCGTAAATGAAAAAGTTTTTTGTTTTTACCCTTTTAGTGTCCGTCGCTTTTCTGATGACGGACTGCATTAATCTTGAATCTACAGAACAAAAAGAAGAACGGCGACGAGAGAAAGTCCAAGATGAAATCGACCGAGACCTACAAGCTGCTAAAGATGATATCAGCGATGCCTTTGATAACTTAGGCGATGCCATCGACGGCCTTAAGAAAAAGCATGATATCGAAGATAAAGACCCCATTGGCTTTCGAGACTTAAAAAAGATTTTACCTAATGATTTGGCGGGCGTTGATTTGGAGGATACGGAAGGACAAACGACGGGAATCTTAGGTTTTAAAATATCAACCGTTGAGGCGACCTACCGAGACCGAGATTCGGATTTCGAGGTAAAAATAGTCGATGTAGCGGGCGTAGGAGCACTGGTGAAAAATATGGCCAATTGGTCAGAGTTTGAGGTCGATAAGGAAACTCGAAATGGTTACGAAAGAACGACGGAAATTAATGGCCACCCCGCTTTGGAAAAATATGATGAACGTAGAGAGGAAGGAGAAACAAGTGTATTGGTCGATAATCGCTTCATTGTAACGATTCGAGGTGAAGGCGTTTCGGAACGTCAAATGCGACGGGCCGTCAAGGATATTAATTTTAGAAAATTGGCCCGTATGGGGAGTTAGACACCGATTTCTTGGTTTGTGAGGTTGTAACTACTGTAGTGACTCGTAATTAGTTGATTAGTGATTAAGTACTCGGACAGAATTAATCTATATTTTCAGACAGTATGAACATGATTTACAGGATTCTGACTATCCACATATTAAATCCTGTAAATCTTGTAAATCCTGTCAAAAGAAAATTAAAACTAATCTTGTCTAGGTACTTAGTTGAGCAAAGTGCTGAATTTCAAGTCTTTGACCTCCATCTAAACTGTCAATCATTTACGACTCGAACCACTACCGCCACTGTTTACTGCCACCGCCACTACCAACTACATTACTTGCCCAAAAACATCCGCTTGATATTTCCCCTTACGATGAAACCGCAGGAGTGCATCTTCGGCATTTTCGTTGTAGATACAAAGGATTAATTTGCGTTTTTGCCGTCCATCAATGGGAAATAGAATTTTGATGGGAAAGTGCAAATAGCCATTATCCTCAAAGAGCAGAATCTGCCGATTGCGAGTTGGTAATCGAAATAGTTCTAATTCTTCGGCGGTGTCGGGTAGAGGAATGTCTTCGTAGCCTTCTTCTGCTAAAAAAGCTTTGACCATTTCGTAGCTGTATTGCAAATTCATGCCCGAAAAAACCGTTCTATATTCCCACCCGTCACTTTCGCCACCAACGTATTCGAGTCCTTCGGGCGGAAACCCATCTCTTAGTGCCATTTGTTTTTGTGATAGTAAGTCCTTGAAATTTTACTACAAAAATGAAGATATTTTTACTTAATATCAAACAAATTGTATTTTTTATGAAAAAGATTACCAATACCTGCCACAGTTAGGAAAATGTAAAATTTAAAATTGCAAATTCAAAATTTAAAAGTACTGATAACCAGAAAGTTAGAATTTCGAAAATGT
>JBCCQK010000685.1:0-3726 GCA_039024375.1 Bacteroidota bacterium | reverse complement strand
TGATGAATGACTAAAATTTTCTCATTTGTAAGCAGTGAAAGATGTATGATCAACATTAACTGCGCGACTTTCGTCCAAATGTAAGAAAATTTTAAATTCTGCCTTTCAAAATGCCCGAATTCCTGTAATTTCGCCGAGTATTTTCTTTGTTTCAAAAGCACAGACTCGAATAGCGAGGATAATGAAATGCGATGGGGATTGCTCATTGTAACTTGCTATTTTTTAGTTGACCATTCAGCAAAAACATGAAAAAACCCTTCATCATTGGCATTACGGGCGGGTCTGGCTCGGGCAAGACAACCTTTATTCGAGCGTTAAAAGAATCGTTTAGTAAGCGAGAACTGTGCGTCATTTCACAGGACGATTACTATCGACCCATTGACGAACAGCCGATTGATGAACAGGGCGTTGTGAATTTTGACCGTCCGAGGTCCATTGATAAAAGTGCCTTTGTGGGAGACGTGAAGAAGCTGTTGAAAGGGAAAAAAGTAGAACGACTAGAGTACGCCTTTAATAAAGCGGGAGCCGACCGCAAAATGTTAGTGTTTCGACCCACGCCCATCATTTTGGTAGAAGGCATCTTTGCCTTTCATTTCAAGAAAATGCAGCCTTTGTTGGATATGAAAATTTTCTTAGACGCCAAAGAAAATTTAAAAGTGATTCGACGCATCAAGCGGGATAGGGTAGAGCGGGATATTCCATTGGAAACGGTGCTTTATCAATACGAACATCACGTCATGCCGACTTTTGAGAAATATATCTTGCCATATCGGGCCAAAGCGGATATCATCATTAACAATAATAAACAGATGGAAAGAGGGTTAATGATGGTAAAGGGGTTTATTCGAGATTATTTGAGGTTGGAATAATTGAATTATGCCATCGCTTTTTGAAAAAACTATGGGGCTGTAAGGAATAGCGCCGTCAACGTGGGAGGTCTAGCGTGAACCACATTCCCTCGTCAGCAGTAGATTGGAATTGAAAAGTAGCATTGATGGCATTGGCTCTACTTTCTATGTTTTTGATGCCGATTCCTTTATTAGCGTTTTTCTTTGGTGGGATTTCAAAACCGACTCCATTGTCTTGATATTTCATGCGAAAACCCTTGGGTAGCGTTTTGTACAATAGCTTTATTTGCGTTGCCTGAGCGTGTTTCAACGTATTGTTGACTAATTCTTGTAGAATGCGATAAAGCATCAGTTCTTGCTGTTTTGTTAGGGAGGGTATTGAATCATAGTGGAACGATAAGTCGATATTATTCATCTTTTGGATACGCTGGCAGAAATTTTCGATAGTTGAAAGAAATCCCAAATGCTCCAAATCTGGTGGAAATAAGTTATGAGAAATACTTCTGACTTGATTAATGGCAGTATCGACCAATTCGGTAGCCTCTTTTTTTAGATTTTGGTAGTTAGGAGCGGCTTGTTTTTGATTGAGTTGGTATAAATAGATTTTGGTGGCCGAGAGAATACTGCCCAAATCGTCGTGCAAATCGGATGCAATGCGCTTACGTTCTGCCTCTTGTGTGACGAAAGAATGTTGTAGTAGCTCTTTTTGATAGGCGGTTTCAATGGCCCGCAGCGATTCTTCTTGAGCAAATAGTCTCTTTTGATAGACTAGAAAAAAAGCAATTACTGCAATAGCTAGCAATAGCATAATTAGAATACCGATAAGGATTAATAAAACAGGCCATCCTAACTCGCTGGTCTTATCCATAAGGCAATAGCATACGATATATTTAAAAATATATTAAAGATAGCATGAATTCCCCAAAGTGTCAGCAAAGCCAGCTCCGATGTTTTAACATAATTACTAAACAGAAAAATCAAAGAACTGCCCGAATGATAAATTAGAATACCAATACTCAACCAGAACAGTGGTTCTCTTTCTAGATTTTTGATGCGTAGCTCTTGTAAGGTTTTATAGAAAAAGAGGATGACGAGGCTAATTAATAAAATACTGGATATGGTTCTAGCGTAATTATTAAAATTTTCGATGCCATTCCACCAAAAGGCATCGAATAAAGCCAAGATAGTAAAGCCAACCATCAATCCTCTCAAAGTGCGCTTAGATACGAAAGGCACCAGTTCTTTTTCCATGATGAGCGTGAGAAGCGCAAATTGCAGAACAGTGAAGGTATGAAAAACATACAGGTTATTTATTCCAGCTTTAGCTAAGAAGATACCAATTAGTTCTCCACCTAACGATAAGAGTACTGAAAGTCCGATTAATCGCTGTAACTCCGTTAAATGCTTAATTCTATAAATTCCCGAAAGTAATGGAATCGAGATAGAATATACAGATAGCATCATAATTAAAATAGCGAACGATTTACTCATTGAATAGCGTTACTACAACTTAAAAAGGACCGCATACTGGGGGACATGGTATTGAAGTATCATAATTTTCACTGGGGCCACCGCCCATTGCTCTCTTTTTACTACTCTCGGCAATATTTAGGATGGGACGAAAACTGTACGGATGAAAATTAGGCACTTTTAGCCCCGAACCTAGACATAGAGATAAGGTAGGTTGGTTAAAATTAGCTAAATTTTGAAGCATCACTTTGGTTTCTTCCGCCAAATAGGTGTACTTGCGAACTCGTTGTATCTTTTGATGGCTGTAAATTATTTTTGCCGTCTTTTCTTTAGGAGTTGAGTCAATTTTATCGGCGGCTAAGCCCTCAAATGCGTTGATTAGTTCCCCGTTAGTCAGCGACTGCCAGTGCAAGATAAACAGTTCCGCAATGGTGGGATTGATTTCTTCGTCGTTTACCAAGGCATTAAATTGTTCTTCGGTCTTAGACTTAACCAGTTGAAAAGGGCTGTAAAAAGTGTCTTTCCCCAGTTCTATTTGCAAGATGGGTTGAAAAACACTTTCCTTGGCGTCGGCTCCCAGAACGACACTCACAATACGAATATTAGAGGCTTCCGCTACCAAAAAATCAACGACCGCATCTTCCAAAACGTACTTGCAAACGCGCTGAAGTGCGCCATCCAGTTCGAAGGAAAATAAATTGCCGAAGTCGGAGGGTAGGGCACATTGCCAAGCCTTTATCAACTTATTGGGTCGCTTGGAACTCATCGGATTCTTTGTCTTTTTCTTCACGTATATAAATGTCTTGTTTTAAAAAAGGGTAAATAAGCATACTATTTTCATTTGCCACTTAAAATTAACTAATCTTTACCTGCTTTGTGCAAGTAACTGCTTCCTATTTTATTAAAAAGGGTATAAATAGCCTCTACAAAACACGTAAAACTACGTGTTTTGCCGAGTCGTAGAGTAATCTATACTTCATCAGGCTAAAAATTAAACTTTTTGAAAGTGTCTTTTCCTCCTCTACTTCGTTGCATCCTCGCCTTAATAGCTGAGGCTATTAGGCTGTGGTGCGCCTTGTATAGAAGAAAAATACATCTTTCAAAATTGTTTACCTTCTAGCCTGATGAAGTATAAAAGTTTATTGGTATTTTGGGTCAGTGCATCGGAGTCGTTTCAAACGCCCCCAGTGCTTTAAATTCGAGTGATAAATCACGGGGGCGCTCGAAGCGCTATTGATACCCCATAAGTTTGTTGAAGGGTAAAAAGGTACATAGTACCGACGACATTTGTATCTACAGCTGCCAAACCCAGCCTCAAAGGTGCATCGCACCGACCACATTAGGTGTTTTTTACAAATGTGGTCGATGCGATGCACCTTTAGATAGAGCAAGTTGGCCAACTTTTGAT
>JBCCQK010000684.1:0-3733 GCA_039024375.1 Bacteroidota bacterium | reverse complement strand
AATGCAGTGTCGGTAACGACCCATTGGCTGCTGTCACCCATATTACCCGAAAGGGCCACGGTAATATCGTCGGCTACTCCGTCTCCCGCACAAATAGTAGTCGTATCGGCAGTAGAAATGACGCCACCATCGACCATGCAGGTATCCGTGGAGCAATCTCGTCTTATGACTAAAATGGAATTGGATAAATCAAAACAGCCCGATAGATTAGCAGCATTCTGTCCGACTACTAAACCTCCAACCGTTCCTTCGTAAGACAAATGCCAAATCAAACAAGAACCAAATCCAGCACCGTCGAAGTTGAAAACGTTTCCATTGGGTAGTTCTAAAATGTTCAAAGCGGTGTCGGTAACGACCCACTGGCTACTATCGCCCATGTTACCTGAAAGGGCCACCATTATATCATCTGCGACGTTATCACCCGCACAAATGGTCGTGGAATCGGACGTTGAAATGACTCCACCGACCACTTGACAGGTATCACAATTGGTTTCTCTGTTGACTAAAATTGAATCTATATACGTACAGCCGTTGGCATCGGTAATCGTATAATTGTAACTACCTGATGCTAGGCCCGTTACGATTTGGGTATTGGTGTTCAACGGCGCTCCCCAATTATAATTATAGGGAGGGGTTCCACCACTTACGTCCAATCTGGCTCGACCGTCGTCCGCCGTACAGCTAGCACTATCGACAACGGGACTAACGATTAGACTATCCGCAGTGTGTACTTTGGCGGAAGCCGTACCAAAACAACCGTTGGCATCGGTAACGGTCACTTGGTAAATGCCTTGGGCCAGTCCCGTAAATCCAGGGAAATTGCCTAGGCTATTATTCCACTGGTAGTTAAAAGGAGCAACGCCGTTAGCGACAGAAGTTGTGATGGTACCCGAATTTTCTCCCGCACAACCCGAAGGAGTGGGGTTCAACGTGACGACTAATCCTTGATTGAGCGCTAACTCGATGGAGTCAATTTGGGTACAGCCTTTGGCATCCATTACCGTCACGGTATAAGTACCCGTTGGTAAGTTCGTCGCTGTTGGGGTCGTTTGACCCAACGAATCGTTCCACAAATAGGTGTAATTTGGGGTTCCACCCGCTACATTTACCGTGGCTGACCCTACCGTTGCTGAACAACTATCCGTACTCGCCGAGACGTTAGTTTCTAACAAACTAGGTTCAGTCAACGTGATAGTAGCGTCCGCCGTACATCCAATGGAATCCGTTGCTGTGACGGTATAAGTATCGGCTGTTAAGTTCATCAAAAGAGGACTGGTCGTTACACGGTTCGTCCAAGCATAGGTATATCCCCCTATACCTCCCGTTGCCACTGCAATTAATCCACCGTCATTTCCACCGAAACAAGAAACGGAATCTACCACAAAATTAATGGTAATCACTCCCTCATCACCTACGATAATGCTTTCCGCTTTGCCACAGCCACCCGCATCCGTAATGGTGAAATTGTAAACACCCGCAACTAGTCCAGTTTGACTGGGTAGGGCATCTAGTCCACCGTCCCACGCATAAGTATAAGGCGCTGTCCCGCCAGTGGGCATCAAAGTGATGGCACCGTCGGCTCGCCCACAGGTAGCATTAATAATGGTTCGACCAACAACGACGGTACTAGTGTCGGCGAAGCTGAGGGTAACCGCAGCACTATCTTGGCAACCATTATCATCCGTAACTACTACTTGGTAATCTCCACCCGCTAAATTAGTAGCACTGGGCGTTGTTTGACTATTCGCATCGTTCCAAGCGTAGGTATAATCGGGTGCTCCACCAGTTACTGTTACGGTTGCCGAACCGTTGGATAGGCCGCAATCTGGGTCATCCACAGAAACAGCCAACCGTAACGGAACAGGTTCGCTGAGTTCGTAACTTGCTGTTTGCATACACCCGCCAGCATCCGTTACGGTTAGGCCGTATTGCCCTGCGGATAGATTATTTACTAAATTCGTATCGGGTAAACCATCACTCCAATTATAGGTAAAGGGACTCGTACCGCCCGTTATGGTAATTAAAATTTGTCCATCATTAATGCCCACACAAGTAAGTAGTTGTGTTGCCGCACTAATGGTAAAATCGGAAGCTCTACCAATCGTAAAACTCGCTATATCTTCACAACCAGCCCCGTCCGTTGCCGTCACGCTGTAAGTCCCTGGCGCTAAGTTAGTTGGGTTGTTATTATTACCAATGCTAATATCGTTCCAAGTGTAAGCAACAGTTCCCATTGCGTCCAAAGTAGAAAGCGTGATAGAACCGTCATTGCCACCCGAGCAACTAGCGTCGGCGGCGATACCGATGATGGCAAAACCACAATCTTGGATAGTAACGTCGAGGGTATCCGTTCCCGAACAGCCGTCAGCGTTGGTAGCAGTTAGATAAATTTGATAAGTTCCGCCAGTTGTAGCGGAAAAAGTAGGATTGGCAATAGTAGTATCACTTAGCGTACCGCCCAAAGCCGACCAAGCGTAGGTGTTATTACCCGTTAGATTGGTGCCGAGTTGTATGGTATCGTTGATGTTAGCGGTGGTTGTATTACTAGTAATGGTAACCGATAATTGGTTATCTACAGTTACCACCGTTTCCGCCATTTCTACACAGTCATCTTTGGTAATCGTGACGCTAATCGTGTAAGTGCCAAGCATCATCATCGTGTAAGTAGGAGTGGCGAAAGTACTGTCGTTAAATGTTCCTCCCGTTGTGGTCCAACTGTAGGTAAAACTAGTATCGGCACCCGTGACGCTTAATGCTAGTGATTCTCCGGGACATACGGTTGAATTAGTTGGATTAATCGCAATGTTGAGGTTACAACAACTAATAGCTTTCGTAATGACGTTGGTTTCTCCGACGTATTCCGTACAGCCACTTCGCCTAGAGCATCGACCGTAGTAGGTAGTCTGTGAAATAGGCGTTGGGTCGTACGACGGTCCGTTGGCCCCCGGAATAATTTGCCAAGTGTTGAAAGGCGAATTGGGGTCACCCGTTGTCCGCATCCAAAGGTATTCAATGTCTCCACTACCACCCGATGGCAACGCCGTACTTAGGATAGGACTCGGGTCGAAAGTAGGACTATTACAACCCGATTCGTTACCCGATATGGCACCTCCGTCGGTTAAATTATCACAAGAAGACTGCGCCTGTAAAATAGAAATAGAGAAAGTGAAAAATAGGAATAGGAATGACTTCCAAACAGAAGCATTCGGACAAAGAATGGTCATACGGCTGGTGTGTAAGTTTTTGAACCTCATGATATCGTCGTTAAATCCATTAAATGGGTCGCTATTTGTCGTTTTGGTTCGTAACAAAAAGCGATTTGCTGCCTGTAAACTTTTCAAGAATCGGGGGGTAGGCCACGACTCCGTTGAGTTAGATTCTCTTAGTATCTCTGTTAGAAACTGGCTACTTTACCTATTTTAGAAGAACAAAAATGATTTTTAGCGGATAGGTGATTGGGCCTGGAGATACGCAGATGTCCCTCAGCAATTTTTTTGTAAATTCCTCGTAGAATTGAGGAGGTGATAAGGTTTTTAGAATGGATTTCAATCTTTTTTCGGTAAGCCTTTTTGTTTCTATTTTTCGGACAAGCAAATAATAGATTGGTTACTTATTATGCAAACAGGTACAAAATTTTAGCCAAATTTTATTTTTTAGTAGAAAAGTGTGGTGGGATTAGGTTGATTATCAGTTCTTTAGTAGCTAGCATCAACAGCCGAATCGGTCAATTTTT
>JBCCQK010000683.1:0-3737 GCA_039024375.1 Bacteroidota bacterium | reverse complement strand
CGCGTTTCGGGCATTAGTTCCTTCAATCGTTCGACCGTCAAAAATTGTCGAAGAAAAGCGTAGGTTTTTGGTGTTTTTCCCCAAATGCCCAAATTGGCGTTGCCGCCTTTGTCGCCAGAACGGGTGGCAAATAGTTCTCCCAAGAAAATCGACTTCGTATCTTCTTTTTCAAAAGAAAAACTAGGTAAATTGTTCTGTTTTTCTAATTCAATGGGTTCGCCATTATAAGTTATTTCCGAAATCGTTAGTTTTTCTCCAGCAATGTCAACTTCCTGCTGCAAATATTTTTTATCAATCAAAGCGGGGAAATGAACAATTCTGGGTTTTGCTGGACCTAATGGACTCTCGAAGCAGAATCCCGGCACGGAACAAAGCGCCAATTCTACTAATTTCGAGGTGAAAAACTTCCCCGCTTTTTTAGGATTTTTATCAATAACCGAAATGCGAATTCGGCCAAAGGCTTCTTCGTTGACGGCAGGATTGAGATTATAAGTCTTAAAAAACTGAATATCTATTTTATCAAATGCCACTTCACCACCTACGCTCTCTAAAAATTGGTGGCGGAATATCCTCGCCTTTTCCTCAATATCTAGTCCCGCAATCAAAAAAGATAGCGTATTTTTAAAACCACCCAGACAGTTGATGGTCATTTTAGTACTATTGGTCGCTGGGGTTCCTTTGGTACCAGAAACTTGAACTTGGTCTTTTCCCACTTGCTGTAATTGTGCCGTATCAATGTGCGCCACGACGTCGGGCGTAATATAAGCGGGAGCGTTCACTTCATATAGTAATTGTGCGGTAACTGTACCTACGCTGATAAGTCCACCCGTATTAGGATGTTTGCGAATCAGACAACTACCGTCATTTTTGATTTCGGCAATCGGAAAACCGACTTTAGAAAAAGAAGGTATTTCCTTAAAATAGGAATAGTTCCCACCCGTTGCTTGACCACTACACTCAATGATGTGTCCCGCCACGGCCGCCCCTGCCAAAGCATCCCAATTGTCTGGCTTCCAACCAAAATAGTGCGCAGCGGGTCCCATCACGACTGAGGCGTCGGCAACCCGTCCTGTGACTACAATATCGGCCCCTCGGTCGAGTGCGGATACGATGCCCCAACA
The DNA here is from genome assembly GCA_039024375.1 of Bacteroidota bacterium. GTDB lineage: Bacteria > Bacteroidota > Bacteroidia > Chitinophagales > Saprospiraceae > JAFMDF01. The sequence goes on along the minus strand of JBCCQK010000683.1, from coordinate 2,616 downwards.
GCCCAAATAGGCGTTGGCGGAAACGGGCGGTAAGCCACTTTCTGCTAACGTAATTTTTTTATCCAAATGTTGAAAAGTAACGCCCGAGGTTTGTAATTGAGACAATCGAGGCATCAAATTATCCCCTTCGATGTAAGCGATTTTTGGATGCAATTGTAGCGTATCGGCGAGTTCTTTGAGGGCTTTCGCCAAACCAGATGGGTTCAATCCGCCCGCATTGACGACTACCCGGATGCCTTTGTCTAAACACGTCCCCATGATGCCTTCCATTTGTTTAAGGAAGGTGACAGCGTAGCCCAGTTCGGGCTTTTTGGTTTGTGCTTTGTATAGAATAGCCATAGTTAATTCGGCCAAATAGTCACCCGTCAGAAAATCAATGGGACCGCCCATCACCATTTCTCTAGCAGCACTGAATCGGTCGCCGTAGAAGCCACTCATATTGGCAATAATGACGGCGTCTTTTGATTGGGACATAGGTATTACTTTCTCTATCTTCGGTTGTGATTATTAGTTTGATTTATAAATATAATGGTCTTGATTAGAGCGTTACGCTAATAATCAAACAAGCTTAGCAATCAAACCATCATGCCCAAACTATTCAATTACACATCTGATTTTAGTATATTTATATTTTTTTTACGCAACCCCTACTCATCACTAAACTAGAAGTCTAGGTCTCCCCGCATAAATTTTTCTTTGTACTCGCCGTACAGTTCGTACGTCCGTTTTCTTTTTTCCTCTTTGCTCAAAGAATCATCTTCATTGATAGCTTCCAATTCTTCCGAAAATAGTTGGTGATTGTGTTTATAGTCATTTATCCATTGTAAAAATCGGTCGTCGTCTTGGTGTTGCCAATAGCCCGACTCGTCCATGACTTCAAATCGCTCGAAATATTTATTGGCCAAATAACGGAAGAGTTTACAAAGCGCAATGTGCGTCTTTCCACCGTTGTATCCGGTTTTAACCCTTTGCCACGGAAACTTATCGTCGTTTAGAAAATAGGTGGGGTCGGCTAGTGTAAAAAGTGATTGTAGTAAACCATCACGAGTAAAGGTGAGCCAGATGAGTTCTGTATCACCGACACTTAGGGTAATACCCTTTAGCGCAGCGTGTCCGTCAAAATGTAGTGCACCGTTTTCCAATGCTAAATTCACCGTAGAAGGTTGGTCCCAATCCTTGTCCCAAATTCGGTGCGTCCAACCGTTGGTTTTACAAATATCTTCCGTCTCGGAAATAATTTTGGGAAGGTCTTCCGTATTTTTTAACCGCCCACGATAGCGGACCTTGATGTAGATATTGTCATCCATGATTGTGCAGTTTTTATTTTTAAGCAATAAGTGATTGATAACAAGGTACTGAATTTTTACGGTATAAGATTCTTTTTGGTAAAAAAAGCAGGAAAGGATTAATCGGCAAAAAGAGAATTTGACGCAAATCTATTATTTCTGACGTATTTCAGCTAGTTAAGAAATGATGTTTCGTTCATTTTTGTGGCTACCAATTCATCACCAACAAAAAATTATTATGCAAGTCACCTTCATTGGTCTAGGAATTATGGGAAGCCGAATGGCCGCCAATTTATTAAAAAACGACGTTGCCGTTACCGTTTATAATCGCTCTAAAACACCTATCGAAGCGCTGGTAAAACTGGGGGCCAAAAGTGCCAAATCCGCTAACGAAGCCGTGGCCTCAGCCGACTTGGTCTTTAGCATGCTGTCAACCCCCGAAGTGGTAGCGTCCGTTTTTATAGGAGCAGATGGTGCTTTGGCTAGTATGCGAAAAGGAGCTATTTGGGTAGATTGTACAACGGTTAATCCTTCGTTTAGTGAGCAAGCAAGTATGGCGGCACAAAATATAGGTGTTCAGTTCGTAGATGCGCCCGTTGCGGGTACTAAACCCCACGCCGAAAATGCTGAATTGGTCTTTTTTGTGGGCGCCGAACAAAACTTGCTATCGACGATTGAACCCTATTTGCAGATGATGGGTAAAAAAATCATTCCAATGGGCACAATGGGAAAAGGGGCATCTTTTAAGATGCTAGTTAATATTATGTTGGCGCAGTCAATGTTGATTTTCTCCGAAGCGGTATTGCTTGGCGAAAAAATGGGGATTAGTAAGGACTTTTTGTTGAAGGTTATCCCCAATTTAGTAGTGTCCGCACCGTTCACCAAATTCAAAGCGGAGATGGTTAAAGCGGATAACTACGACGTGCAATTTCCATTGGAATGGATGTACAAAGACCTGCATCTAGCAGCCGTCACCGCCTACGAAAACAAGCAACCCTTGTACTTAGCCAACGTTGCTAAAGAGTTGTTTGCCGAAGCGGATAAAGCGGGAATGGGGCGATTGGATTTTGCGGCGATACATCGGTATTTGGAGAAGAAATGATAGTTGATATCTACTCGTGCTAAACGCTCGAAGGTTTCGTCATAATTTTAGAAGTCGATTGGGACGGGCTACGTCACCATCTAAAATCGCCGTTTCGGTGTAGTGGAGTTTCCCTCTGTAAATTGGGTCGGATTGGGGATTGGGCGGGGCGATATTATTGCCGTCTTCGTCTATGAACTGCTGTTGGTCTTTAGGAATAACGATTTCTTTGATGCCCGCAAAACTACT
>JBCCQK010000682.1:0-3752 GCA_039024375.1 Bacteroidota bacterium | reverse complement strand
GTTAGAAATTGGAACGCAAAAAAAAGGCAGAGTAAAATATATGTTTTCTAGTAACGGTATCGGTTATCAAGTCGCAAAATATGTATCTAATAAAAATGATATTGAAGGAACAATTACGTCCGCCTCCTTTTTTTTAGTAGAAAAGACGAAAGAAAGTCAAAAGATACGCCCTCTGTTAATATCAAAAGATTCATTTGATTATAGACCTAAACAAGTAATTATTCCAAAATCAAAGATTATCGAAGTAGGCAAGAAAAAAGGCTGGATAGAAATAGATATTTCTGAACTCAACTTAACTTTTCCCAAGGAGGGTTTGTTTATTGGGTTGGAATTTTTAACTGAGAATGATGAGGTAGAAGTAAACAATCGGTTAAATATTGGTCTGCAGCCTTTTGAAAAGGAGGAATATACTTGGGTAAAATATTTAGGAAGCGATTGGAATATTCCCCCTTTTCTAAGGGATAGTAAAAATCGTAGGTTGAATTTAATGATAAAGGTAAAAATCGAAAGTCCTATTGGGAAATAATGAATTGTAAGGAAGTCAGACAATGAGCAACTAACGACCCCACTTTGTTAAAAAACCAAAAAGCACCATATACTTTTTGATTATATTAAAAATATTCCTTATTATTGTGTAACCCAACGGAGAATTCAAATGAAGTTTCTAAATTACGTTATCCGAAATTTCTTTTCCTCTCCACATCAATAGAATTTCTATTTCTATTTCTATTTCTATTTCTATTTCTATTTCTATTTCTATTTCTGGGTGTTCTACGTTATGAAACATTAGCAGAGAGAATCAAAAAAATAAGGCTGTTGAACATGTGCTGTATTGGTGTACAGGCTAGATTGCGTGCGTAATACAGGCCTGTTAGTTATTCTAATTAGCACCAACTAATCAAGGTAGGGTTCAGATAATTAGTTTAATCGTTTGAATAGGATTAAGCCTCAGTACACTGTTGTCCGATAGCCTATTTTTTGGGTAAAAACTAGACGTTAATGCAACACTTAACCCTAAAAGCTAATGTCCATGCAATAACTTTTGCTACTATCTAACACCGCATTTCCCAACAATCAACACGAAAATTTGCGAAGAAAAACAAAAAATAGACCCTATTAAACAATTTAAAGGCCAATGAGGATTACATCTTTTCCTTTTGCGCAGCAGCGCGACCAAATGGACTGCGGCCCAACCTGCCTGCAAATGATAGCTCGTTTTTACGGGCGTAGCTATACGCTGCCCCATCTGAGGGAAATAAGCTACATCAGCCGAGAAGGCGTCTCTTTGCAGGGAATTATGGAAGCGGCCGACCGCATTGGATTCCGAACGATGCCCGTCAAGATACCTTTTGACAAGAAGAACAAAGATGAGCCTTCGTTTCTGGATGCACCGTTTCCCTGTATTTTGCACTGGAACCAGAAGCACTTCGTGGTAGCTTACCGAGCCAATAAAAAATACGTTTGGGTCGCTGACCCCGCACAGGGAAAGTTTAAATTAAAGCACGATATTTTCAAAAAAAGCTGGGTAAGCGACTATAATAAAGGCATCGTCCTACTGCTAGAACCCACCCCCGCTTTTTACGAACAGGACGGCAGCACGGAGAATAGAAAAGGATTCGGTTATCTCTTCAAATACTTGATTCCGTACCGCAAACTGATTGTCCAACTCATTTTTGGCTTATTGCTCGGGAGTGTTTTTCAACTGACGCTGCCCTTCTTAACACAATCGGTCGTAGATATCGGCATTCAAAATCAGAATATCGGCTTTATCTACTTGATTCTACTCGGTCAGCTAATGATTTTTTTGGGGCAATTGACCGTTCAAGTTCTGCAAAGCTGGATTTTGCTCCACATTAGTACCCGCATCAACGTGGCGCTTATCTCGGATTTTTTGATAAAATTAATGCGCCTGCCGATTGGCTTTTTCGACGCAAAAATGGTAGGCGATTTAATGCAACGCATCGGCGACCACAGCCGCATCGAGGCTTTTTTAACGTCTTCGTCGCTGAGTATTTTGTTCTCGCTGTTCAATTTTGTGGTCTTTGGAGTGGTGCTATTTCTCTACAACGTCAATATTTTTGGTGTCTTCCTGTTGACGAGTATCGCCTACATTCTTTGGATTGTCCTCTTTTTGAAAAAGCGGAAAGAAATTGACTACCAGCGGTTTCAAGAAATGTCCCAAAATCAGAATACTCTCATTGAGATGATTCAAGGAATGCAGGAAATAAAATTGCAGACCAGCGAACGCAAACGACGACGACTGTGGACCAATATTCAAGCCAAATTATTCAACGCCAATATTCGTTCTTTGGCCATTTCCCAATATCAAGATATCGGCGCTACGTCCATTACCCAATTAAAGGACATCGTTATCTCTTTCATGGCAGCGACCGCCGTGATTGCGGGCGATATGACCCTAGGAATGATGTTGGCCATTCAGTACATCGTCGGACAGTTGAATGCCCCTTTGAATCAAATGATTCAGTTCATTCGCACGGCGCAAGATGCAAAAATTAGTTTGGAACGCTTGGGCGAAATCCACAACACTACGGAAGAAGAAGGTCAGCAACAACGCTTGGAGGAGGTACCCGACGACAAAGATATTATTATCGAAAATCTATCCTTTCGCTACAACGCCTTGGACGACGATGTATTGAAAAACGTCACCCTCCGAATCCCCAAAGGCAAGGTAACCGCCATTGTAGGAACGAGTGGTAGCGGAAAAACGACCTTGGTCAAACTCTTACTCGGCTTCTATCAACCCCAGAAAGGGACTATTAAACTAGGAAACGTAGCGGTTGATGCCATACGCAAAAAGCTGTGGCGACAAAAATGTGGCGCCGTGATGCAAGATGGCTACGTCTTTTCGGATACGATTGCCAATAACATTGCCGAAAGTGACGAAATCGTGGATAGGACTCAACTCCAAAAAGCGGTACAAATCGCCAATATTCAAGACTTTATCGAATCCCTTCCACTTGGCTACAACACGATGATTGGTGCGAGAGGCAACGGCGTCAGTCAAGGACAGCGCCAGCGACTACTCATTGCCCGAGCCGTATATAAAAATCCAGATTTTCTGTTCTTCGACGAAGCGACCAATGCCTTGGATGCCAAAAACGAAAGAACCATCGTAGAGAACCTAGCGACTTTCTTCGAACATAAAACCGTCGTGGTAGTAGCGCATCGGTTAAGCACCGTCAAAAACGCCGACCAAATTGTAGTCTTAGAGAAAGGGGAATTGATAGAACTGGGAACCCACAGCGAATTGGTGCGACAGAGAGGGGCGTATTATAGCCTAGTAAAAAATCAGCTAGAGTTAGGAAGCTAGGAACAAATATTAAGGAGGTTTTCTTTTTGACGCTGACGGACGCTGCTTGAAGTTATGAATTTTTATGTTTTCCGCTCTAACGTATTGTATTCAGTCCAAAGAGAAAAAAAACGTAACTATTTTCCATTCTACATTAGCAACATCTAAAAAAGGCAAAATAGTCAATGCTACTGCTCGAAAAAAACTTTATGGACTCTATGAACTCTAAGAACTTTATGATAAAAAATAGTGCTCATCAGTCACAGAAGAACATAATAAAAAACATAACCAAAACAGCGTCCGTCAGCGTCAAAATAGTCAATGCTACTGCTCGAAAAAAACTTTATGGACTCTATGAATCTATATAGACTTTATGGTAAAAAATAGTGCTCATCACAGAAAAGCATAATAAAAAACATAACCAAAACGGCGTCCGTCAGCG
>JBCCQK010000681.1:0-3758 GCA_039024375.1 Bacteroidota bacterium | reverse complement strand
CCGTGCGGTGCATAGGCATGGAAAATCGAAAAACCCATGTGAATAAACAACTGGTCGGAAGCACAAACTGCCCCCGCTAACATCATATCAGCTTTGCCCAATTGTAGCTCATCACAAGCCAATTTAATGGCATATAGAGAAGTCGCACAGGCAGCATCCAAAGCATAGTGTGTACCGCCTAGACTTAAGGCATCCGCTACTATTTGAGAGGGTGTGTAGTCAATAATTCCACCTTTGGGTTCTGCTGCTTGTAGATGGTCAGGAATCGTAAAGTTTTCGTCCTTTAATAATTTTCTAAGTGCCTGCTGCGTCGTTTCCGTGTAAACGGAGGCCAATTTTTTGTGCGACGTGACCGTTGGAAAGGATAAATTTCCCAAAATCACCCCACATTTTTCTAGCACTTTTTTATTATCAAAATAACCAGCATGCACCAAGGCCTCTTTCGCCACGTAAATCGACCATTGGTATAATTTATCCTGTTCTGCTAAAAATTGCTCATCCAAAGCATAACCCGTTGGGTCAAAATCAAAGTCTCGGATATAGCCGCCCCTTAGCGAGTAGGTTTTGTCCACTACGCCTTTGCCCGATTGGTAAAACTTATCGGGATTTACGCCAAAATCTTCCTCTGTTGCCAGGCTCGTCAAATCCTTTTTTTGTAGGAGGTTGTCCCAAAATTGCTCGTTGGTGGACGAGCCTGGGAAGAGGCCCGACATGCCTATGATGGCTATTTTTTGTTTCTTTTTAGATTTCAAAACTTTCTATGTTTATATTATCCAGCTTTTGTTGATAAACTTCTGTAATCAATTGTTTTACAATTACTTCTAATAAATCTATATCTCGAACCAAGTCTTTTTGATAAGTAGGAATCCCATCCAGAAGATAATAATCAAACTGGTTGACTAAATCCGTTTTTTTGAATTTTACAAGTTTCTCAATTTCTTCTTCAAATGATTGGTCGAATGGTAAATGAATGCCAAAACCTAGTATTTCAGAATCCATCTTTTCCAACATTTGATTAGCAATAATCTGAAAGCAGGCACTTCCATCTGCGCTTAAATTAATCCCAAAAGTCTCTCCTCTATCTATAAAGTCTTTTTGTACTTGTATTATCGCCTCTTGAAATCGTTTTTCAAAAGATGCGTTAAATTCGTCTTTATTATGTGCCTCGTTATGATGAAAAAATGTCATTAATTCTATCACTCTATCCTTGGTCATAGGCTTTACTTGGTCGTTCTTCAATTGGCTTTCCTCCGTAACTGTAAATTCTATTTCGATATCCTCTTCAGTTAGCTGTATTGTAACCTTGACCTTTAATTCAATAGAGTTTGGATATTGCGGTAATTCATTGGCTAGTTTACCATTAAACACAACATGTTCTCCTGATTTTAATTCATCCAGATTTGCAAGAAACTGTTGATGGTCAATTGATGCACACAAATTGTAGGTAAAAAATGGATACGCTTCATTTTCAACCCCCAAATACAGCCAGCCATTCACATAAAAATCTTTTTTGTCAACAAAGAAAAAACCCTTGGTAAATTCTTCTACCCTAGTCACTCTTTCTTCCTCCGACATATCATACATTTCACTCGGAATGGATATTTCTAGTCCACTATATACAGAGTGCTTTTTACCGCAAATCGGACATTTATAGTTTTTCATTGAGAGGATTTTTGTTACTGACCTTAGTGCCGAAGCTACGCCCCCTTGAGGTATTATTTTAGCATACATGTTCTACAGACGGGGTCAAAGCTAAAGCTCCTATAAAGTTACTTACCAAAGAGCTGTTGTAGTCCCCATAACTAACTAACTAAGAAATAGAAGTCCTCTTGGATTGACACTTATAAAGAGCGTAGCTCTGACCCCGTCTGTAACAGCCAATACTTCCATTTTCTCTTAAAGGAGCGTAGCTTCGGCACTAATTCGTCTCTTCAATTTTAAAATCCAATAATATTCTAATTCCTTCCACTCCATCTCAACCCCTAATTCAGCAACCAACGCCATCACCTCCGCCTTCGTAGGAAAATTCTTCAAAACCTCATATTCCTCCCCATTCTGCAACTGCCGAATTTGATAGGTATTCCCATCTTCATCCGTCCGAGAAATAGGGGTACTGCTACCTTCCACATACTTGTTGTCAATAAAAATCAATTCACCTTTGGCATGCGTTTGTTGTAACAGTATTTTCAAAAACTTGGGTAAATCTTTTTTTAGAATATGTGACCAAATAAAGCCACCAAAAACGCTATCAAATTCATTATGCTCTTCTCCAAATTGCCACAAATCATATTGCCCAAAGACTACGGTGTTCGGTGGATAAGATTTTGAATGGGCTAACTTCAAAACTTCTTCACTATTATCTATGGCACAAATTTCGGTACACGATTCCGCAATCGTCTTTGTCCAGTAACCTGTCCCGCAAGCAACCTCTAAAACATATTTATTCTTAAATTGCTCTTTCAAAAAAGTGTGCAAATGAGTTAAATCTAACTGCCGCTCGGGTTTTTTATAAACCAACTCGTACTCCTTCGCTCTTTTTTGGTAATAGTTTTTAATAGCATCTAACTGCTCTTTCATAATATTCCATTTTACCACTCCAAATCCCTAGAAACTGTCACCGCAGCCCCTTCCGTCACCATATATACCTTCCCGTTAGTATCGTAAGTCATACAATTCGCCACCAATTTAAAATCAGTATTTTCCACAATTTCCACATGAACGAACAACTCTTCTTCGAAGGGAATTGGCTCGTAAATAGTCGCTGAAACGGTCGCCAAAGGTAAACTCTTCGCTCCATCATGGTATTTTTGTACCCAAATTACCATTCCCTGGTATTGAATGTCCGAAAAATAGGTATTGACCGACTTGACAGGGAATTGTCCTTGTGCCGCTGCCGACACTTCGGGGGCTTTGCAAGACAAGATAATCTGTTGCTCGTTCCAATCCAATATTCGCTCAATACCTTGGAAGTAATGGCCGTGAAAAAGTGAACCATCTTTGTACAGATAATCTCCTTTTACCGCCTGAAATTCACCGCTTAATGCTGGTTGAAAAACAGGCGCAGTTGGTACAGCCTTTTTATTAACCAAGGTTACCTTCGATTTGTAGTGATAAGTTGGCAACTTTTTGCCTTTAGGCTGACTAGAAACAGTCGATTCAAAGACTATTTTTTTCGTAGATTTTTCTAATTCTTTCAACTCCAAAGTATAGGTTCTCGCAGGATCTTTTTTATCATCAAAGACAATCCCTTTAAACAGTTGCATGTTTTCAACTTGAAACACTTGGAAGTCAGGGAACAGCTTTTCGCAACTCTGCGACATCCAACCACCTGCGTTCACTACGGGTAAAACCGCACTACCCTGAATGACGTGATGGTATAAAAATGGATTGTCTTTCAGGGTAAAAGTTCGTTGGATTTTATATGTTCGTAGGTCTTCATTGATGTGGCTAATTCCAGCGGGCAAAGTACCACCAATGACGACTTGTGGTTCATTAAAATAGTCTCTACCCAATTCGTTCACACACATAGCCGCACCACCTTCGCTGTTGACCAAACTAACTCCGGCCGCCTCAAATTGCTTTTTCAAGGCTTCACTGACCATACCACCGTCCCATGCGCCCCAGTTGATGGCAGAAACGTGGGTATTGGGGTGATTCGTTTTGAATAAATGTGCAGCCGAACTCAAAATTTCATTGGCAATAGCGTAGTCCGTTTGTCCCACATTTCCGTAAAAACCCGCTACCGAAGAAAACAATAT
>JBCCQK010000680.1:0-3760 GCA_039024375.1 Bacteroidota bacterium | reverse complement strand
AAAATTTGGGGTTTCTTTAAATTGTTATATTTTTAATAACACTCAAAATTTTTTTAAATTTTTCAATTGTATTTTGTTACCTCAAATTCTTTTTCGGCAACCACTCAACTTCATTAGGATAAAATCTACTATTAGCGATAACTCTCCTTCACCAATTTCTGACTAAACGCCCGTCGCCCCTCCGCTTGAATAAACAAGTAGTGCAAACCGTTTTCCAAAGCACTGGCATCAATTTCTAAAGTCTCCGCTGGAAAGCGTACTTCTTTATTTTCGTAAACAACTTGCCCAAACGAATTGTAAATCAGCACCCTACCCGATTGCCCTGCTAACAAATGCGTATCCAAATAAAACCGATTTTTAACGGGATTGGGAAAAAGACGAACGGCTTCTTTCATAGCTTGACTCGCTCGACTACCCGCTCCGACGGTTACTTTCATTTCTCGATAGCAGTAGCTGCCATCGCTTTGTAGTTGATTGACTTTGACGGTATATTCGCCTTCGGATAGAATGGAAATGGTTTGATTGGTTTGGCAGTCCCCTTCGCAAACCCGTTGCGGAATCCAATTGGTGTTGCGACCAATGTATTCGACTTTGCTGTTATCAGGATTGAGGTTTTCGATGATAATCTGACCGTTATTAGCTGTAAAATTTAGGGCTTCGCAAGTGAAGTTATCGTTGTTCCCTCCAGTATTACCGCCGCCTGTATTGTCACCAGTCTCTCCACCGACTTGTACTTTTTCTTCTCGATAACAGTAATCTCCATTTGCGCCAAACTGGTTGACTTTGACGGCGTATTCGCCTTTGGAGAGGTTGGGAATGAGTTGATTTTCGTTGCAATCGCCATCGCAGATAGTGACGATTTGCCAATTGGTATTGGCGCCAATGATTTCGATTTTGCTGGTAAGGATGGCGTTTTGGACTTGGATTTGGTTGTCGGTGGAGGAAAAGGTTAGATTGTCGCAGTCGATACTTTCATTACTTCCATTTCCCCCACTCTCTTTACCTACTTGCACTTTTTCTTCTCGATAACAATACTCTTCATTCGCCCCAAATTGATTCACCTTTACCGAATACTCCCCTTCGGATAAGTTCGGAATAACTTGATTGGCAGCACAATTACCATCACAAATAGTAACTACTTGCCAATTGGTAGGCGCTCCGATGATTTCGACTTTGCTGGTCGTCATTAGATTTTGTACCTCAATTTGTCCTTCCCCTGCGATAAATTGCAGTTGGTCGCAGTCGATGGTTACAGGATTTCCACCCATATTACCTCCATCAGATTCCACCGTTAACATTCTTTCTCGATAACAGTCGCTGCCGTCCGCTCCGTTGAGTTGGACTTTGACGGTATAATCGCCATTTTTCAAATTGGGAATCACTACTCTGGTGGAGCAGTCTCCCTCACAAATTGTTTGCACTTGCCAATTGGTATTCGCGCCGATAATTTCAACCTTCGCGTATGCAGTTAAAAGCCCCATCACTCTAATTTCGTCATCAACCGCATAAAACCCTAAGCCATCACAATTAGCAGAACCATTTCCACTTTCGCAAAAATCAAAATCACTAATATTTTTTCCTGCATTTTCAATCGGATTAGTATTCGTGATATTAGAATACGCTTCATTGATGTAGGCCGAGAAAAATGGTCCGCCACCTTGATAAATAGCTTGGTAATAATTGTAAGACTGTTGTACGATAACCGATTGGCCTGGGGCTAAATCTTCGTCAATTCGTTGTAAACACAAGCCTGGTAAACCATCACTTCCAAATTCAAAACATATAGAGCGTCCAACAAATAGTGGGCCTGGTACGATGGTACTTCCTTCATTTTTTACCTCAAAATCCAGAGTAATCAGACCTCGGTCATCCAAACAGTACGCTTTTTCCACCAATCGAATTCCCAGATTTGCCTCGGGCGGTTGTATATCGAAGATAACTTCAAAAAAACAATTCCTGTAAAGGAAAAAACTGTCCACTACTTCTTGGGTCATAATCACCCATTTATAGCTATTCCCCTCATAGTTGAGTCGTGGATAAGGCTCAAAGTAATCGGGCATCGTCATGTTAAAGGTGACTGTTTTAGTTTCATTCGCAGCCAATGACACAACAGTTCCCTCGGCCTGCAATCCGGGAAGGGGACCAGGAAATTTTAAACCCCTAGAAAATTGGTACAAACCTAAAGTGGCCGTTTGTGGACTCGGTTCATTATTCTTAATCGTCACCGAAACTTGAATCTGCTCACTGGGTCGGACAACTACGGGGAAATCCACCGACAAAATATCCGTCAAGCAGGTAGTTGCTTGTCCGTTAAGTGAGCCAATAGCGAACAGGAAAAAACAGAAAAGAGATAGGGTGTGTTGGGTGTTCATCATTTTTGTTTATAGTTTTTGTCAAAAAAGAAGTAGTGCCTCGTCAAGGGACAAAGCTGTGTTTTGTGCTAAAGGTGGGTCGAATGAGGGGTAGCTATTTGGGATACAAAATAAAGTAGCCCAAATTAGTGGCTAATGACTTTTGTCACCATTGGCTGGTGAGATTTATCATCCTCCGTGGTTTTATTTACACGTAAAGATAACAAAAAAATAGACAGATAGTATGACTTAAATTTGGAGTGCATCTCAAAATGTCGCCCGACTCGGAGAGTTAGATTACGGTTGATTGCCAAAAGTAACCTAACTCTCCGAGTTGGGCCAAGTTCTTCGAAGAGGTAAATTCCTTAAACGACATTTTGAGACGCACCCTAAATTTTTAGCCCATAAAAAGGCAGGCATTGCCGTAAAAACTTACTTTCAGCAGCTAAACATAGTGAAATGCGATTACGTTGGCAAATAAGCATAGTCATTTACGATTATAACCGTAAATTGCTAAGTTTAGGATGTATATGAAAGATGTTTCTGCTTATCCAATAAAAGGTGTATATTTGATTGAAAAAGAACGATTATGGTCGCAATTATAGATAAACCACAAAAAAAGGTAGCTACCCCTAAAAAAATTTCTTGGAAGGCTTTTCAAGAGAAGTATTTGTCTCGGGAAGACGAGTACAAGTACGAATGGGTAGATGGCTGCGTTGAGAAAACGCTTAGAACAATAGACAAAACACAATTTTACATCCAGCAAAATTTAGCCAAGTTTTTTATACTCTGCTATTCAAACAAAACGTGACGGGCGATTTGATAGCCGAAGGAGACACCAGATTTGCTGGAAACCAACGAAGACCCGACTTGGCGTATTATACGGATGAACAAATTCAACAAGCTAGAAATGGCAAAGATGTCATGCCTAGCTTTGTATTAGAGGTTATTTCGACTTTCGACCAAATAAATCGGGTACAGCGAAAAATGCAAGATTATCGTAAAGCCAATGTAAAAGTCGTTTGGCAAATCTTTCCAGAACTAAAAGAAGTCCATATTTACCGAGGCAAACAAATGCAAATCTGCGAGGACAACGATATTTGTTCCGCCGAAGAAGTTATTGAGGGATTTGAATTGTCCGTTAATGACTTATTCGTTTAGTTTAGCACAACTCGGAGAGTTGTGTTACAGTTGGGACTACTTGCATCCAATGTAGTGGCAACTCCACTCCCTGCATGGTCAAAGCCTGCACTCGGTACAAATAAGCCGCTCCCGTCATAATATTCTCCGCTACATCTACTGCCTGTCTATTTTCGTAATTTTCTAAATAAGTGTCTTTTACCCAATTATTAAAAGCGCCCATCGCTGGGCCGCACCAAATTTGGAAGTCCATCTTTCGGTCTAATTTT
>JBCCQK010000679.1:0-3777 GCA_039024375.1 Bacteroidota bacterium | reverse complement strand
TTAAAAATATCGACCAATTTTTTCTGAAACTTTCAGTTGACATTATGTTATTTTATTAGAAAACGACCGTCAACCAAATCAAACCTATTCAATGAAAAATTTTAAATTTCAGAATCCAACTAAAATTATTTTTGGAAAAGGACAACTGCCCAAAATGGTAGCCGAATTGCCAAAAGATGCTAAAATTCTAATGCTTTACGGAGGAGGCAGCATCAAAAAAAATGGTATTTACGAAAATGTGAAAGTGGTTTTAGAAGGATTCGAAGTAGCAGAATTTGGAGGCATTCCCGCCAATCCAGAATATGCCATTTTGATGGAAGCCTTAAAAGTGATTAAGAAGAAAAATATTACGTATTTGTTGGCAGTAGGTGGTGGTTCGGTGATTGACGGAGTCAAATTCTTGGCGGCGGCTGCGATGTACGAAGGTGATGACCCTTGGGACCTGTTGGCCAAGGGAAAACGAACCAAAAAAGCCATGCCATTTGGTACGGTGTTGACCTTACCCGCCACGGGTTCGGAGATGAACTCTGGGGCCGTTATTACCCGAAAAGATACCCAAGAAAAACGTACGATGGGCAGTCCAGTCTTATTTCCGCAATTTTCGGTACTAGACCCCGAAGTTATCAAATCCGTTCCTAAACGACAATTGGCCAATGGACTCGCAGACGCCTACACCCACGTCATGGAGCAGTATTTGACGTACCCCGTTGGTGCGCTATTGCAGGACCGATTTGCGGAAGGCATTTTACAAACTTTAGTGGAAATTGCCCCGACCATTATGGAAGAAGACTTCAATTACGAAGCCGCCGCCAATTTTATGTGGTGTTGTACCATGGCACTCAATGGACTGATTTCCAAAGGTGTTCCTCAAGATTGGGCTTCCCATATGATGGGACACGAATTGACCGCCTTACACGGTATAGACCATGCCAGAACGCTGGCCATTATTGCGGGCAATCATTATGAATATAACTTTGAAGACAAAAAGGAAAAATTAGCCCAATACGCCGAACGTGTCTGGGGTGTCCAAGAAGGAACAATAGAAGAAAAAGCCAAAGAAGGCATCATTAAGACCAGCGAATTTTACCAGTCCATCGGTATAGCTACCAAACTGTCCGATTATACGGATGATTACAAAGGAACCGCAGAAATCATTGCTAAAAGGTTTACTGACAGAGGTTGGTTAGGGCTTGGAGAACGCCAAAAAGTGACACCAGAAGATGCCCAGAAAATAGTTGAGATGTCTTATTAGAAAAATGTAAAATCTAAAATTACAAACCCGCCAGACTGCTGTGCGGGCTGGTCCAAAATCTAAAAGTATTGACAATCAACAAGTTAAAGTTTTTGAAACGGTAAACTTATTTTTTCACTGTTCCTTAATCACCAACAAAACTAAAGTCAATGAAATATATCACTTGTTTTACGCTCCTTTTAGCTTTAATCATCGGGAGTTGCGCTCCAAAAGAGCAAACATCAACTTCTAAAGAGTCCGAAGAAGTAGTGCTAGGGAAACTACAACACGGCTTCACCCTTAACGTAGCCACCCAAGAAAAATTTAACGAAGGCTTACTATTGCTTCACAATTTTGAATACGATGATGCTTTAGTCGCTTTTGAAGCCGCAACTGCCAAAGATAGTACCGAAGTAATGACGCATTGGGGAGAAGCGATGTGTCACTATAAAGCTTTGTGGCGATTGCAAAATACGGAAAAGGGGAAGGCAATATTATCCCGATTCGGCGATACTAAAGCAGAGCGCTTGGCATCCATTGACGACCCTATGGAAAAGGAGATGTGGGAAATCGTAGAATTAATGTACGGCGAAGGGCAATTTGAGGAAAGAAACAAAGCCATTACGGCACATTTAGCAGGGCTACACGAGCAATATCCACAGCATCAAGAAATAGCTGCTTTTTATGCGCTTTCCCTAATTTGGTCCACCGAAGAATATGGAAATGGAAGCGAAGATTTAAGATTAGCGGCGGCCATAACGGATAAAATCACCCAAGTAAATCCGCAGCATCCCGGTGCGTTGCACTACAAAATACACGCTTTGGACGGCCCTACTTCCGCCAAAGATGCCCACGCCGCCGCAGACGCTTACGCCAAAGTAGCCGCCGATGCCGCCCACGCTTTACACATGCCATCGCATATTTACTTAGCACTCGGTGAGTGGGACGGAGTTGTCCAATCCAATAAGGTTTCTTACGATGCTAGTGTGGAACGCATGAAAAATTTGGAACTAAAGGATGGTGCACGGGGCTATCACTCTTTCGCTTGGTGGCATTACGGGTTGTTGCAACAGGGACGATACGTCGAGGCGGAACAAGTGCTCAAAGACATGCTCGAATATGTCCCCAAAGACCCAACCAAAGGGGCAAGGGGATATTTGCTCGGTATGCAAAGCCGTCATTTGGCAGAAAGTAGTAGCATAGCTTCCGAAATAACTTTGGACACCGATGTAGCAGTCAACGGTATCGGGTTAATCCCTCAATCCATTCGGAGTTTTCTTAGAGCACAGATAGCTTATCAAAAACAGGACATTCAGACAATAAATGACGAAATAAAGTGGCTAGCTACTAAAATTTATACCGCATCGGAACAAATCCAAGGTGACGGTTTGGTCATGTGCGCAGCGGGTACAAGTCGGTACGCTCCCACGGAAAATGCGGTCAATAGTGCTAATGTGGTTATGGCCCAAATTAAAGGGATGAAAGCATTACTAGAAGATGAGGAAGACAAGTTCGAATCTTTGATGAAAGAAGCCGTCAAATTAGAAAATCAAACCAATTATCCATCAGGGCCACCAAGAATTACCAAGCCCTCATTTGAGCAGTACGGAGAGTGGTTATTGGCGCAAGACAATCCTGAAGAAGCCCTCAAACAGTTTGACGCTGCTTTGCAGAGAATGCCGAGAAGAACTAAATCATTAATTGGTAAAATGGCCGCTTTGAAAGCATTAAATCGACTCGAAGAAGTAAAACGAATCGAACAAGAACTCCAATCTATTTTGATACAGGCAGATAAACCAGTATTAAGTATGTTGTGATGTTTTTTATCGTTTCTCTTTTAATATTCTAGGTTAGTGGGCACCTTTCGCAATATTCTCGAGTATAGTTTTTCCATCGGTACTTTTCAAATAAGTGTCGGGCAGTGCTTCCTTGCACTGTTCATTCTAATTGGAGCAAGAATTCTGTTGCTAGTCATTAGTCGTTTTTTGAATAGATATTTCAAAAAAAACCAAGTAGATGCGGGCCGTAAGTTTGCCTTTACCCAATTCACCAAATACATTATTTACACAGTTGCCATCTTAATGGCACTAGAGGCCCTCGGTATTAAATTGTCCGTTTTGTGGGGCGGGGCGGCAGCTTTGCTAGTCGGTATTGGATTAGGTTTGCAACAAACTTTTAATGACCTTGTTTCTGGTCTCATTTTACTAATTGAAGGGTCGGTCGAAGTCGGCGATATTATTCAGGTCGATGGGCTTATTGGAAAAGTAGAGAGCATCAATATACGAACTTCCCAAATTGGGACGAGGGACAATGTTTCCATTCTTGTACCCAATTCTAAACTAGTTGGGGAAAACGCCATCAATTGGAGCCATACTCCGACTCCCGCAAGATTCCAAATTCGTGTGGGGGTTTCCTACAATTCGGATGTAGATTTGGTCACTTCGTTATTACTAAAAGCAGCCGAAACTCACCCTAAGGTACTAAAAACACCCACACCGACCGTTCAATTTATAGATTTTGGTAGTTCCTCCCTAGATTTTGATATT
>JBCCQK010000678.1:0-3779 GCA_039024375.1 Bacteroidota bacterium | reverse complement strand
ATTCCGTTCTTTGAGGGCTTCTAATATCACTTTT
Source organism: Bacteroidota bacterium (assembly GCA_039024375.1). Classification (GTDB taxonomy): domain Bacteria; phylum Bacteroidota; class Bacteroidia; order Chitinophagales; family Saprospiraceae; genus JAFMDF01. The sequence continues at coordinate 3,745 of JBCCQK010000678.1, read as the reverse complement.
AACTTGAACTCTGCGGTGAAGCGTCGGCGTTTTTTTGACATCTTAATGCTATTTTTTGCACTAATATATCAACTTAACTCGTGGTTCGAAAATTGGGGGTAAGTATAGTATCTAATTTTAGGTAATAACAAACTAACAGAAATACCATCCGAAATCGGGCTATTAAATAATTTATTTTCTTTGGATTTAAGTGGAAATCAATTAACGGGTCTTCCAATTAAAATCAGGTTATTAGACAACCTTATCGAATTAGATTTACGAGGAAACCCAATTCCACAAGAGAAATACGAAAAGATAAAAAAACTTTTACCAAATTGCCGCATCTACTTCTAACCCAAAAACCATAGAAAATGCCCACCATATTCCTAGCCTTTGCCAATAGTGATAAAAACCCTCTACTAACTCTACGAAAAGAAGATAGGCAAGTCAATCATTTGTTAAATGACCGAAAGTTAAGGGGAGATTTTATCGTTCACAATAATCAATTTGCTACCTCTGAACAAATTATTAATGACTTGCGCCAATTTAAAGAAGAATTGGTCACTTTTCTTTTTAGCGGCCATGCGGGGCGAGATAGCCTTCTTTTAGAAGATGGTACAGCAGAGGCAGAAGGTATAGCTGCTTTACTAGGTCGATGCCCTAACCTAAAATTAGTTATTCTGAATGGTTGTTCAACTTATGGACAAGTAACTACTTTGCTCGAAAAAGGCATTCCTATAGTTATTGCCACAAGTGCACCCGTAGACGACGAGCGAGCTACTCAATTTTCCATAACCTTCTTCGAAGAATTAGCAGTACAAAATAATTCAATTAAAGATGCTTTTAATGCTGCCCTTGCTGCCGCACAAGTCAAAGGAAGGATTAACAGAGAGATTAAAAGAAGAGATGTTATATTGAGGTCAAAATTAACTACTAATAAAGCTCTTTGGGGTTTATATTACCAAGAAACACATACTGACCTTTTAGATAGTTGGCGATTACCGAAAAAACCTTTTGTTAGTAAAGCAAATGAATATATTCAAGCTGCTATTGAAGGTATTTACGAAAACTATGAGCAAGACCTAAATAGCCAAGGTGAAGCTACTCGAAAGCAAGATATTATTTTAAAACGCCTACCCTATTCCATTAGTGAACCAATTCGTAAGTTATTAGCTCCTAGCGACCAATCGGGGCAACTATTTTATGACCAACCATCTTCCGACCGTTTTCGGATGTTACTCTATGCTTATCGTAGCATTATCGCCTTTTTAGTTTACGTTTTAGTTGCGCAGCTGTGGGAAAGAAAGCGAAATCCAACAAACACCTTTTCAACCAGTAGCTTGATTACTTTTTTGAAAGATTGGCTAAGTCAAGATTATAACACACAAACAAAATCCTCTCTTTTACCTCTACTAAAACAACTCATTGATTTTTTTGAGTCTAATCAATTGCCTTTTTTTCTGGAAGAATTAGGCGATGCTATGAATAAGCTAAGTCAAAGTGCAGAAATCAAGGAATCTTTTGATTTTTTAGAAGAGCGAATTACAAAAAATCCACAAGCCAACCTAGATGATTTATGCGATGTAACCGAACAGCATTTAGCGGTCATATTATACCAATTTGGATTTCTGATACACTACGGATTAACCTCGATAAAAGGCATTAATGTACTTTTCTATCAACACAATGTAAAACCCAATTTTAAACACAAAATTGTCAAACTTCAACAAGCCCTAACCAGTCTGGAAGACCGCACCACTATCGAAGAAAACCATCATAAGACGGCTACGATTCTGCTTCAAAGACTAGATAGTAAATCAAAATACTTGTATTTGTCTCCTTTTTTTATTGATGAGAATGCTTACACTAATACTCCTAAAGCCAAACTTTGTGCTTTCATTTCTTATGATACTGGTACCAAACGCTTTTATTTTCGGCACGTTTCCAAACCAGATGATTTAATCACTTTAGAAAATAAACCAATCAGCCCATTAGCAAGAATCAAAAAGGGGAAAATTGAGGAAGATAATTATTATCCATTAATTAACGGACAGTTTTCGGCATTTTGTCAAGCTGTACTTGGCGAAACCTTAGATGAATTATGAGAAATATCCGTAGCCCTTTCAAGTTCTTAGATGCCTTCAAGCTAGCAGACCGTGCAGAGTTTTTCGGACGAGATACTGAAATAGAGCAATTATATGATTTGGTATTTAAAAGCCCCTTGATACTAGTTTATGGTGCATCGGGAACAGGAAAAACGAGCTTAATTCAATGTGGTTTAGCAAGTCGTTTTGACGGGACGGACTGGTTGCCTTTGTGGGTTAGAAGAAATATGGATATTAATCGCTCAATGGATTTGACAATGAATGAGGCATTAGCTAAATATGAAGTAAGTCCAGAAAGTCCGATTGAAAAAATTCAACAGTTATATCAATACTATCTTCGCCCTGTTTTTCTAATTTTTGACCAATTTGAAGAACTCTTTATTTTTGGCACTCAAGACGAAAGAACCTTATTTTTAGGCCGAATAAAAACTATCTTGGAAATCGAGTTACCTTGTAGTATGATAATTGTTATTCGGGAAGAGTACTTGGGACAATTATATCCTTTTGAAAAAGAAATCTCCGCACTATTTGATTTTCGATTAAGGGTGGAACCTATGGACGTAGCTCATGTAAAAACTGTTTTAAAACAGTCTTTCGCAAAGTTTAATATCCAAGTAGAAACACCAGAAAGTGACAGAATAGAGCAAATTATAGAGAGTGTCAGTCAGAGTAAATCTGGCATTGAACTCCCCTATCTACAAATTTACTTAGACCAATTGTATCGAGAGCATTTTAACAAAACTTATTCGAGTGAGACACCCACCAAAAATAGCCAAGGACATTGGTTACCTTTAGAATTATCAGCTGATAAAATAGAAACATTTGGTACGATTGAAGAAGTATTAGAAAAATTTTTAGGTGAACAAGTAGAAGAAATACAAAGTAGTTTATCAGTGAAAAATGCTACTGTAAAAAAAGATACAGTTCATTTAATATTGGATGCTTTTGTTTCAGATGAGGGAACGAAACGCCCAATTTTATATTCGAGAAAAAACGACTCCATAAGTCTGTCACCTTCTATACAAAAGTTTTTTCCACCTATAAGTAACGACTTGCTTAATTTCTGTCTATTGGCATTAGAAGATACTAGACTAATTCGCAGTGATAGCAATAGCCTAGAATTAGCACACGATAGCCTTGCCAGCCTAATAGATAAACGTCGAACAGATGAGCAACGACAACGGAACGAAGTAAAACGGCAAATTAGGAGCATGTATCAGAATTTTTCGCATACGAAAGAGTATTTGACGACCAAACAAATTACAGTATTTGAAGATTTCCTACCCGAATTGAATTTGAATGCGGAGTTAACCAATTTTTTTAAAGAAAGTCAAAATCATAGAATACAGGAAAGAAACAAGGAGTTAGAAATAGAAAAAGCTAGAAGTAGAAAAAATAGGAACATTGCCATCATAGCGTTTTTAAGTTTCATTCTTGCCGCAATATTAGGAATATGGGCATTTGAGAAAAAAGAAGAGGCAGACATAGCAAGACAAAGTTCAGATGACTCACTTAAAAAGTACCTTAAAGCCCAGAAAGCAAAGGAAATGACAGAATTTAAGAGTACATTGGAAAATGTCAATGGAATTCTTAAAGGCAACAATTGTCCGCCTAAAAAGGTCATTCAACTGATAGACAGTGTAAAACTGAAATATCCGAGT
>JBCCQK010000677.1:0-3788 GCA_039024375.1 Bacteroidota bacterium | reverse complement strand
TACCCAACGGGGTGATGAATTGAACACTCTGAATTTTACACAAAAAAGTACTTTTGAAGCACGGAATTGCTACAAATTATAGCAAAAAACAGGTTTTACCTACAGAATTCTTGTTATCACCCCATTGGGTATTAAGAGCCATATTTTTTTTATGAAGGCAGGAGACAGGTTGTTAATTGATATTTTAAAAGAGGCTGGTTGCATACTTTTCTTTTTTCAAATATCGTAATAATATTCGAAAGTTACTAATCTCAATGTAAATCATCCCCTACCTAATAGTACAGGATAGTTTCGTGTTTTTATTTTTTTATGTTTACCCTCCCTTTATCTTGGAAATACAACTCCTTTTATGCCTAAATTTAGTTTAATTCTTTGCTCACTTGCATTTTTACACATAACAATAAATGCTCAAGCCCAACAAAAGCCCAATATCCTTTTCATTCTAACCGATGACCAACGCTTTGATGCGATTGGTTATGTAGGGAACGAATTGGCACATACGCCCGAAATGGATAAACTGGCCAAAGCGGGTACTTTCTTTAAAAATGCGATGGTGACTACTCCTATTTGTGCGGCAAGTAGGGCTAGTTTATTATCGGGATTATACGAGCGGACGCATCGGTTTAATTTCCAAACGGGCAATATTCGAGACGAGTATATGAGGAGTGCTTATCCCAAGTTATTGAAGGAAGCGGGGTATCAAACGGCTTTCTATGGAAAATATGGGGTTCGTTATGATGCAGAAAAATTGGCCTTTTCTGATTATGAATTATACGATAGAAACAATGCTTTCAAAGATAAGCGGGGCTATTACTATAAAAAAATTGGGCAGGATACCGTCCATTTGACCCGTTACACTGGACACAAAGCCCTAGAATTTTTAGACAAAAAAGAAAAAGACAGCCCTTTTTGTTTGATGCTCAATTTTAGTGCCCCTCATGCCCATGATTCAGCCGAAAAACAATACTTTTGGCAAACGGAAAATGATAAAATACTAGCCAACGTAACTGTCCCTAAAACAGCCAAAAATGAGGACAAATATTTTGAACAACTACCCGAACCCGTAAAAGCAGGCTTTAATCGAACTCGTTGGTATTGGCGATATGATACTCCCGAAAAATACCAGCACAGCGTCAAAGGCTACTACCGAATGATTGCGGGGATTGATAACGAAATAGGCAAAATTAGAGCGAAGCTAAAGGAAAAAGGTTTAGATAAAAATACCGTTATTATCTTGATGGGAGATAATGGTTATTTCCTCGGAGAGCGACAATTAGCTGGCAAATGGTTGATGTACGATAATTCGGTACGGGTGCCACTCATCGTTTATGACCCTAGATTGAAAAAGCAAAAAGACAGCGACGCTTTGGCGCTAAACATTGATGTGCCCGCTACGATTGCTAATTTGGCAGGGGTAAAAGTACCCGATACTTGGCACGGTAAAAGTTTGATGCCTTTAGTGAAAAGCGCCAAGCAAAATTGGGGTCGAGATACCGCCTTTATTGAACATATTTGGGAGTTTGAAAACATTCCACCGAGTGAAGGATTGCGGACTAAAGACTGGAAGTATTTTAGATACGTCAATGATAAAGCGACCGAAGAATTGTATTATTTGAAGGCCGATGAAACAGAAGTTAATAACCTTGCGCAAAATCCTTCTTACCAAAAAACGCTAGTAGCTTTTCGGAAAAAATGTGACCAAATGGTCGCAAAATATACGGACAATTATGCGGCCGCACCGACTGGCCTATCAGTAGAATATATCCGAGAGCCAAGTGGTGTACTATTAGTAGATGAACAACCCGAACTGGGTTGGATTGTCCCCAAAGAGGCCGTTTTTCAATCGGCTTATCAGGTTTTAGTGGCGACTTCCAAAAAGAATATTGATGATAATAATGGGGATGCTTGGGATAGTGGGCAAGTTCGTTCCGATGAATCTTCTAACGTTACTTACGCTGGCAAACCTTTACAGCGAGGGCAAAAATACTGGTGGAAAGTAAGAATCTGGGATGAAGTAAATCGGCTGACGGACTATTCGAGGGCTCAATCTTTTCAAGTTGGAGGCGATAATGAGATGATTACTACACCTAATTTCTTTCAAGTGGACCATATCCAACCGGCTAACATGGAAAAATTGGGAAAGGGTTCGTATTTCATTGATTTTGGTAAAGCGGCTTTCGCCAATATGGATATTACCTACCACGCAAAAATGCCCCATACTTTGACTGTGCGAGTCGGTGAACAGCTAGTAAATGGAAAAATTAATCGAAAACCGGGAGGGCACATCCGATATGCGGAGGTTAAAATTCCCGTTAGTCCCGATAAGACAACCTATCAACTACCCTTGATTCCAGATAAACGAAATACTAAATCCATAGCGGTCGCCATGCCCGATTCTTTCCCGATTTTATTGCCCTTTCGCTATGCGGAAATTGAAGGAGCACAAGCTGAAATAAAAGCCGAGAATCTAACCCAATTAGCCCATCATAGCTACTGGGATGACACCCAAAGTAGTTTCAAAAGTTCGGACGATATTCTCAATCAGGTCTGGGAAATGTGCCGCTATTCCATCAAAGCTACCACTTTTGCGGGCTACTATGTGGACGGTGACCGAGAGCGGATTCCTTACGAAGCGGATGCGTATTTGAACCAGTTGAGCCATTATACCACCGACCGAGAGTTTTCCATTGCTCGTCGCACGATTGAGTATTTTATGGAGTATCCCACTTGGCCCACCGAATGGCAACAGCACGTTGCTTTGATGTTTTACGCCGATTATAGGTACACGGGCAATACCGAATTAATCGAAAAATATTACGAACCCCTCAAACATAAAACACTATTCGAATTGAGGCGAGAAGATGGATTAATTAGTTCGACTAAAGTCACGCCAGAATTTATGAAGAAACTTGGCTTTAAAGACCCTAAAGCTGAATTGAGAGACATTGTAGATTGGCCACCATCGGGTTGGCAGGGTAACCCCGATGTGATGGGAGAAAGAGACGGTTTTTTATTTAAGCCTTACAGTACGGTTATCAATTGTCTTTTTTATCAGAATATGAAAATCATGGCCGAATTTGCCACCGCACTAGGCAAAGCGGAGGAAGCGGTGGAATTTGAATTAATGGCATTGCAAGCCAAAAAATCTGTCAACGAGAAATTATTGGATAAAACTAGAGGATTTTACGTCGATGGCGAAGGAACGGACCACGCAGCCTTGCATTCCAACATGATGGCTTTTGCTTTTGATATTGTCCCAGAAAAGTACAAACAATCGGTATTGGAATTTATCAAATCTCGTGGAATGGCCTGCAGTGTGTACGGTGCCCAGTATTTAATGGAAGCCATTTATAACGCCAACGAAGCGGACTACGGTTTGGCACTGATGACTGCTCAACACGACCGTAGTTGGTATAATATGATAAAAATTGGCTCGACTATCTCCCTAGAGGCGTGGGATATGAAATACAAACCCAACGCTGACTGGAATCACGCCTGGGGAGCAGCGCCCGCTAATATTATTCCTCGCTATTTGTGGGGCATTCAGCCTAAAACGCCTGGGTTCGGGGTAGCGCACATCAAGCCCCAAATGAGCACGCTTAAACATAGTGAAATTGAAGTTCCGACCATTAAAGGGACGATTAAAGGGAAATATAAATTTGTTAATAGTCGTAGGCAAACTTATTCTATTGAAATACCTGCCAATATGGTGGCTGAATTTGAAGTGGTCGGTGCTACGGGAAAATCAATAAAACTGAACGGAGAAAAAGTCAGTTTGGCTTTTGGTT
>JBCCQK010000676.1:0-3792 GCA_039024375.1 Bacteroidota bacterium | reverse complement strand
TCAAAAAAATCGCCTTGATAAAATCCAAATTTTCTACGAAATCTTGCGTAGTTTATTTATTTCCTCATCCCTAATCAAAAAACTAGAGTTAAAAAATAAAAAAGCCCTTCTCGTTGTTATGCGAGAAGGGCTTTTTGTATTGAAGGAGAATAGATAGATAATACCGAAAATGCTAGAAAATTACCATTTACTATCCCTCATTCTCAAAAAAGTCCATAATCTTCTCCGCTAATTCCATTCCGATATTACTCTGTGCTTTTAAAGTAGCAGCGCCAATGTGCGGAGAAACGGATACTCTTGGGTGATTTAGTAAATCTTCTCTCGGCGTAGGTTCGTTCACAAATACGTCCAATCCAGCACCACCTACTTTACCACTTTCCAAAGCTTCCAAAAGTGCTTCCTCGTCAATAGTTCCACCTCTAGCCGTATTGACTAAAACGACGCCATCCTTCATCTTGGCAATTTCTTCTTTTCCTAATAAGGCTTTACCCATGGAAGGGACGTGCAAGGAAATGTAATCCGCTTTGGCTAACATTTCGTCCATAGCAACGGTTTCAATAGTAACCGAGACAGTAATTTCCTTATTACCTTGAAAAGACATCTCTAAGGTAGCCCCATCTAATGCTAAATCAACGGGCATCACGTTCATTCCTAATCCTAGACCAATTTTGGCCGTTTCTTGACCGATACGACCGAAGCCGATAATACCTAGATTTTTACCTCTAACTTGTTTTCCTTTAGCGTAGGATTTTTTTAGTTTCTTGAAATCGGAAGCGCCTTTGGTAGGCATCTCTCGATTGGACAAGTGTAAAAATCGAGATAAGTTAAAAATATGTCCAAAAGCCAATTCGGCAACTGCTTGCGACGAAGCGGCGGGCGTATTGTACACTTTAATGCCTTTTTCTCTTGCGTAAGCCACATCAATATTATCCAAGCCAACTCCACCTCGACAAATCAATTTTAAATTGGGACATTGGTCGATTAAATCTGCCCGTACTTTGGTGGCACTTCGTACACAGATAACGTCGTAGTTTGGCAATTCTTTCGCCAAGTCTTCTTGGGCTACTTTTTCCAATTCAACGTGGAAGCCCGCTTCTTCTAAAAGCAATTGACCATCGGGGTGAATACCGTCGTTGATTAATATTTTTACCATGATTGTGGATTTTAGATTTTTTAACTTAAATAACAGGCGGTTTTATTTGATAGTAAGCCGCAAAGTACGTTAATTTTTGAGTGTAAATCCAGTCATAAGAAAAGAGCGGATTCTTCTCTGAATTGCCGCTTTTATCTCGATGGTAGGCTCGACGCTCATTTCATAAAATTTTCTACTCTTTTTTAAAACGTTAGCCAAAATAAATTCTATAACTTACTGAAAAACAATTTTTTAATTTTTAAGATAGAGGATTTTCTCGCCGTAAGCGGGGTAACCCTTTACCGATATTTTTATATAAAAAATCCCCGAATCGTAGGTATCGAGGCTAATTTCCTCCGATAATGCCTTCACTTTATTAAATCGACGACTCCAAAGGCTTTGCCCCGTTGCATTGAGCAGTTCAATGTGGACGTCTTTTCTTTCAGTAAAAGTAAGGTCTAAGAAGCTACGTTGGTTGGTTGGATTGGGGTAAAGATTAAAAGAAGTCACGGCGGAGATCTCGGTAATGGAGTCGCTAATGTCCAGAGTTTGCTGGGCACTTTTTTCACAACCGTTTTGGTCGGTAACGATGACAGTGTAAGTTCCAATTAGAACTCCAGATACAATCGCTTTGGTACCAATGATTTCGTTACTGGAGTTGAGCCAAAGATAGGAATAGGGCCCCGTTCCACCGACAATGGAATCAACCAAAAGCGTACCTCGATTCGACTGCCGATTGAATACGGAAGAGGTTAAGATGCTATCAATAATTAAGTTATTGTCGATTCGAAAATCGTTCTTGATTATTTGACAATCGTTGGCGTCTTGAATAGTTACGGTGTAATTGCCAACGGCCAATCTATCCGCCCGATTGGTATTCGAAATAATAGCTCCCGATTCGTTTCGCCAAGTGTAGCTGTACGAATTAGGAACGCCACCCGATACTTGTAAATCAATGTAGCCTTCACAGTTGATAAGGCCAATTTCCGTACTATCAATTTGTAGTGGGGCTGGCGATTGCAACGTCACGAAATCCCGCATTTCCGTATTATTAGCGTCGGTAATCGTCACTTCGTAAATACCTTCGGACAAATTGATGATATTTTCCGTCGTGTCGCCCGTATTCCAATTGTATCGGTAAGGAGGTACGCCACAAATTACCTTTGCTTGTACAAAGCCCGAATTGTCTTCGAAACAATCCAAGTCAGAAGACAATAGTGTTAGGGAAAGTGGTTCTACTTTGATGGCAATACTCGTATCTAAATGGATGGTACAGTTATTCTGGTCCGTAGCCGTTAAGGAGTAATTACCAGGCAATAGATTCTGAATAGAAGCCGAAGTGGCACCATTATTCCACTGATACTGGTAGGGGAAAGTTCCGCCGTCAAATTGTAAGCTAATTGCTCCACTATCATCTCCAACACATAGAGAATCGGTAACAAAACGACTGGTAATAGAAAAGGGGTTATTGGGGGCTACTACTTCGGGAAAAAAGGCATCGCTCGTCCAAGTACAATTATTAGCATCCGTTATAGTCAAGGTATAATTTCCTGCGGCTAAGTTTTGAATATTTTGGGTAGTTGCCCCATTGCTCCAAGCGTACTGATACGGCGCATTTCCACCATTAGGAGTGATAAAAAAAGCACCCGTCGTATCTCCAAAGCAAACCAATTCGTTACTGAAATTGTCGAGTTCTACGAAAATATCACCTTGAGGAAGTAACTTAATACGGTCCAAATAACCTACGCATAAGTAGTCATCGTTAACATCTACTACACTAACTGCGTAGTCGCTTGGTGGAAGTCCTTGTAATTCGATAGAATCACCACTGATAACTTGGTCGCCATTATTCCAAAAGTACTGGTAGCGCCCAAAACCGCCCTGCACGTTGATACGGATGGCGCCATCCGCCGTAGTATTGCAATTGGGCTGGTCAATAGCAACTAGGTTGACCGATAAACTGTCCTCTTCTAAAGTAATCTCAAAATTGCGTGTTACCGTACAGGCGACACCGTCCGTTACTGTCACTGAATACTGCCCCGCATCCAAACCTTCTAAATCTTGTGTTTCTAATCCATTATTCCATTCGAAGCTGAGGCCAGACCGACCACCCGAAGCATCGATATCAATTCGGCCATTTTCTGGATTCGAACAACTCACGTTTTTGACCTCATTAACCTGTAATTCAATGGGCGTAGAATTGGCCGCTTCGAAAGCATAGGCAGGAGAAACACAGTTATTCGCATCTATCACTTCTAAACGATAATTCCCTCCATCAATATTTTGCAGAATAGCATCCTCCGTTCGTACGATTCGGCTATTGGGTAAAGTCCAATTAAATGTGTAAGGCATCGTTCCTCCTTGCAAATCGGCAATAGCGTTCCCGTCGCTTTCGCCGAAGCAGGTTGGTTCTTCCACCAGAATTGTATCAATTTGTAAGGTAGCGGGTTCCGTCAATTCAAAATTGGTTGCCAAAGTACAACCCAAATTGTCGGAGACGACTAAATCGTAGCGGCCAGCTTTTAAAGTTGTGAAATTACTACTCAAAAAAAGTCCATTCGAACTATTGGTGATTGTCGTGCTATCTTTCCAGGCAAAAGAAAAAGCGTTGACATTCGGTGCATTACTTTTGATATTATAAAAAACGACTCCATTATCAT
>JBCCQK010000675.1:0-3824 GCA_039024375.1 Bacteroidota bacterium | reverse complement strand
TGGCACAAAAACACCTGATAATAATAAACTTATTGCGGCAATTAGGCAAAAGAGGTCAAGGTGGGTTCTCGCATCTGGAAGAGAAAAGGTGCTAGATGGTAGCACCAATAGTCCTTTTGCTAAATATCTTATTGAATATTTAGGAAAAAATGCACACAAACCAATTCTAATTTCAGAGCTATCCCATTTCATAAAGTATAAAGTCCAAGCAGTAACTAATCAAAAGCAAATACCTGAAGGCTATCCTCTGTCAGAGGCAAATCATGAAGGTGGAGAGTTTGTTTTTTACCCAAAAACAAATTTTAAAGATGAATGGAACAAAATAAAAGATTCCAAAGATGCGAGTTTGTTTTCTAAATACGCACGAATCTTTCCTGACTCCGAATATACAAAAGATGCTTTAGCTTTAGCGAATAAACTAAAAGAAGAAAAATATCAATGGTTATTACTCAATAAGAACCATTTGTTGAGCGTAAAATTATTTATTGAAGACTTTTCTGATGGATATTATGTGGAAGAGGCTAAAGAAAGGTATGATTCACTCGACTTGATATACAAGAACCTATCTAAAGATGAAAGAGAAGAAGAGTCAATGGAGGCATTGCGCAAAAATCCAAGTATTGAAAATTTTAGAAAACATCAAAAAGAATTTGCGGGAGGTAAGCATGATGCGGAAATTAGAGATAAAATTCAAGTTTATGAAGAGAAAGCATTAGAAAAAGAATATTGGAATCAACAATATGGACATTTCAAAAACGCTCAACTTCCTAGACTCAAAAGAGCCCCATTATGGGATTATATTCATAAATACCCTCATGGAGATTATATCCCGATAGCCCATAAATTGATTGAAGATGTAACGCTTTTTGAAGAGGCCGAGAAAAAAAGAACCTTGCACCTTTACGAAAACTATGATAAAAAGACGCATTATCAAGGAGTTTACAAAAGAACAGTTGATAAGCGTATTCAAGAATTAAAAAAAGAAAAAGCAGCTTTTGAAAAAGCAAAGAATACTTATACAAGAAAAGCACTTCAATCTTTTAAATCAGCTCATCCCGATAGTATTCATAACGAAAAGGTAGACAGTATGATTGAAGAAATTAATCAAGCGGACACAGCCCTTTATGAAAAAGTATCTTCGGTAAATACAATAAAAGCTTACACAAAATACATTAACAAATACGAGGACGATAATGGATTATTTATAGATGAGGCAACTAAACATAGGTCTGTACTGATTCAAAAAGATAATGTAGCTTTTCACAATGCTAAATTAGAAAACACTCGTCTCGCTTACAGAAACTATCTTACCATTCACCCTGAGGGTATTAGTAAAGAAAAAGCTGTCCAAGCAATTGCCGAAATAGAGGAAATGGATGAAAGTACTTTTTGGGCGGCAATAGAAACTGGCAAAATCGCACCATTAAAAGACTACCTTAACCAATTTCCTGATGGTAACTATCGACTTGATGCAGAACGACAAATTAAACTGTTAGCAGAAAAATTGAATGCTGACACAAACACTATCCCAGTTATTGGTAGTTTGCCCAAAGAACGCACCACTTCTAATACGACAGATGCCGGTAATATGCAACAACTACTAGCTAGACCTTCCGTATCTGATTCCAACCCAACGAAGGTAAACATAAGTACGAGCTTAAATCATTCTTTAGCAACTTCCGAAATAAAAGATAATCAGCCTGATGATAGCTTACTTAAAGCAGACCTAAGTAATCAGTCAATAAAACAGCTAGAAGGAAAAACAGACAAAGACACAGTAGGACAAAATGATAGTAAATTAGTAGAATTCACCCCTTCTACTAATCTAATCAAATATGAAAAAGAGAGCATTTCAAACGTGATTGATAATAGTGCAACGAAACCACAAACTAGCAGATTAGTATCCCCTCCCAATCCTAAGCGGGAAATCATTGAAATTACCAAACTAGAAAATGATGCACTAAAAAAGCTACTCGTGAGCGAAGATATTGTTTCCCATGACAATTTCTTGTTAACTTTCCCAAATAGTACTCACCAAACAGTAGTGGGAGAAAGGAAACGGAAATTAATACACCGCAATAAACAAAGAAAAAAGCAAAGAAAATTATGGCTTATCATTGCGACTATGCTTGCATTTGTTTTGATACCAAGTTTGGTTATTTTGCTAAATCGTGTAATTGCTAATCCTAAAAAATCTCTGGCCAATAATTCTGATGTCGAAAGGATGATTAACGAGGTGGATAACTTAGCAACAAGTATGAAAGAGTCAATTCTAGATAATGATTTAGAAAAAGCCATTCCATCAGATACCTTTGAAACTATTGCATCTAAATCAGGCATCTCACCTTATATTGCCAATAGCGGTACTTTTCATCTAGTTATTGAATCATTTAAAGAATCACAAAATGCGGAACGACTATTACAAAAATTACAGACCAAAGGATATTTAGACGCTAAAATTATAATCGTCCAGAGTTGGTACGTTTTAAGTTTAGAACAATTTTTTACGGAAGAAGAGGCAGTGAGCCGACAAAAAGAGTTAGATTATTATTTCGACCAAGTTATAGTAGATAGCTACAATAATTTTATTTACTACTGAATCGGATAGCTAAAAATCGTCAGCTTGCCCATACTCATTTATAAGTACCCCCAAATACTCAATTCAAAGTATTCACCAAATCCAAACAAATCGGAGATTTGTTAAAAATAATGAACCAATAAACCAAGCATGAGAAATACCTGTAATTTTTGTATATTAGTGTGAAAAATAATACATACCATGCCCAATTTCTCCAACAGCAAAAATATCCTATACCAATCCCCCATTTACGCCGAAGGGGATGTTCACGTTGGAGATATTTACAATATCCAAGGAGCAGTTCGCAAAATTCCCTTTCAACTAAATAGCCTTCCATTCATTGCGAAGGAGGAAGTGGTAGGTAGAAAAGATGATTTTACGGAAGTTAAAAAGATGCTGGAGGTGACCGATAGATTAGTATTGGTAAATGGCGTTGGTGGGATTGGGAAAACGACCCTTGCCAAGTACTTTACAACGCTTTCCTACCAAGATTATAATTACATTGCTTGGGTCAATAATACGTCTAGCATTAAAGAGGCATTTGCCAATGATTTAGCCTTGATTGATAGCCTACACCTTAAAGCGGATTTGGAGGCTTTGCCGCAGGATAAAAATTGGACTGAAAAGGCTTTTGTACTGATTTTGAACCGAATGCGGCAGTTAGCGAGTGACGAAAACGGTAAAAAGAACTTGCTTATTTTGGATAATGTGGGAAGTGATATAGAGGACTTGGATATTTTAGAGCAAGTTGCGCTCAAGCCAAACTGGAAAGTGCTGGCAACCTCTAGGAATGTATTGGAAGGGTTTAAAATTTTTGAGCTACTAGCATTAGCAAAAGAGGAGGCTATGCAACTGTTCTATCAACATTATCGCTACGAAAAAAACGACCAGCTAGTAGAAGAAATTTTACAGCGAATTGCCTACCATACGCTATCCATAGAGGTTATTGCTAAGACCGCCGAAAAGCGAATGCTGAAACTCCAAGAAGTTTTAGACATCATAAAAAAAAAATTACCGCTATTTCCAATCTTAGTACCGACGTAAAGATTCGACGGAGTAAGTATCAACAACTGGAAGGATACGCTACCTTCTTAGTCAAGATTTTCCCTGTAGCGAATCTAAGCACTTACGAAAAATGGTTGTTGTATCAATTTGCGGTGATGCCCGCCGTGCATATTAGCTATCGGGACAGTAAGCGGGATTTGAATTTGCACGAGCTGCTCGGTGTACCTGAAAAGGAATTACT
>JBCCQK010000674.1:0-3840 GCA_039024375.1 Bacteroidota bacterium | reverse complement strand
GGCAATGTTCAATCCTCATAAGATGTCGCCTTATGCTTCTCAATTCAGAAAATTGAATCGAATTGAGGTGGACAAAAGTAATCCTAAAAAGTTTACCATTTACACTAGTCCTTACATGATGGCTTTGGCGAGTTACAGTAATTTTAATCCAATTCCTGCTTATTTGTACGACCCCGAAGGTACCTTAGACCAGTACTCCTTGGCAGATTTGATGGAAAAAGATAAATTAAAAGATAAAGCCGATTTGAAAGCATTGGCCGATTATATGTACAGTCCCGATGCCTTGACAACGCCCCAATTTTTGCAAGGGTCGGGTCCTTATCAATTGGAAAAATGGGAAACGGGTCGAGAATTGGTCTTAACCAAACGGTCTAATTGGTGGGGCGATAAAGTGACTAATGGGAATCGAATGTTGAAGGCCGTTCCAGAGCAAATTGTGTATAAAGTTATTCCCGATGTAAATGCGGCTATTTCCCTAATGAATAATAATGAACTAGACGTTTTTGCCAAAATGAATTGGACCACCTTTTTGAACCAAAAAGATAAGGCCGAATTCGCTAGTAATCATCAATTTCATACGCCCGATTTGTTCGGCCTACGAATGATGTATATCAACACAGCCAAAGATAAATTAGCCGATAAGCGTGTTCGTCGGGCGATTGCGCATTTGATGGATAAAGAAGAATTGTTCAATACGGTGTTTTACGGGTACCCTACTGCAACGAGTCAGCTCGCTAGTCCAGCAAAAGCGTCTTATAATCCAGATTTACCTGAAATCACTTACGACGTGGAAAAAGCTAAAACTTTACTCAAAGAAGCTGGATGGGAAGATAGCGATGGCAATGGTATTGTAGATAAAGAAATAGCAGGAGAAAGGGTAGAGTTGACTTTGGATTTAAGTTTTGCCATTGCCAATAAGGATTATGGGTCGATGGCTACTTTATTTCAAGCATCGGCTAAAAAAGGGGGCGTTAATTTAGTATTACAAGGGTACGAAGGGGGGGCTTTTATAGCACAAGTAAAGAGCAAGGAATACGATTTGGCCTTTTTAGGAACTAGTGATTACCCTTTCAATTTAGACCCCGCTATGAAATGGGCAACGGTAGGTCCACTCAATTATTCTGGCTTTGGAACCCCCGAGTCGGATGACATTATTAGAGCCATTCGGAAAACGGCAGATATAGATAAACAAAATGAGTTATTTCGAGAACTCAACGCCATTATTTATGACCAGCAACCCGCTTTATTCATCTGCGTAGATAAAGACCGAATTATTACTAATAAAGCTTTTGGAAATGTGGCAACTAGTGGATTATCTCCCGGCTTTTTGATAAATGAATTTGATGGAAATTCGTTGGTGGAAGCCCCAATTAATAGTAGTAATAACTAATGCTTTTTGCCAAAAACTTTATTAGAACGCCGATTAGAATTGACTGTCTAATCGGCGTTCTTATTTGTATTTTTGAATCTCATTAATGAGGCTATCTCATTTAAACAATAGCTTCTATTTTTTCTACTTACCTTTTCTCATAAAAATGTCGGTGCCGACCTAACGACCCCGACAAGGAAAAATAATTAATATAACCAAAAACGATGAAAAGGTAAGACAATTTGGGTAACTCACAAAATTCTCATTGGAATTACTTCCTATATTCCGTATTTTATTCCATTTTTTAGCTAGTAGCTTCAAATTTATCTTCTTTTTTGTCAATGAATTGTCAATGAGTTATTCTGTAGTTTTAGTGGATAAACTTAATTACAGCTGGCAAGACGTTATTTTTTTAACACGGAATTTTAGAGAACACAGCTTGCCCGCACGGGGATTTAGACGTTGACTGCTTGGTTGTGAGATTTTGACCGCCTACTTCCTACTGCCACTGCCCATTGCTACTGCCACTTCTTCACTCCCCAATCACCAACTCCGCCACGTCACTATACCGATACCCAATCCGTTCGCCCACCACTTTTAGCGTATCCCCCTTTTCCAAAGCAATCGGTTCGGTATAAATCGTCCAACCGTCTTCGTTGCCGCTGCTGTCGTTAATTTTATAGCCAATAGTGGCCCCTTCGGTAGCGCAGCTAAGGGTGGCTAAAGTACCTTCGGTATTGATTTTTAGGAGTGGACTAGCGACTTTCAACTCTTTTCCATCGGGTCGTAACTTTTCCTTTAGTTCAGTTTCGGGAATCACGCCCGTATCGTCAATGGAAGCTACCCAATCCTCACACTTTTTCCTTAGCATCTCTAGCGTTTCCTTGTAAGCAGGGTCCTCTGCTATATTATTTAGTTCGTGTGGGTCTTTCGTAACGTCAAACAATTCTTCTTCGGGTTTGGTATCTCGAAACCAAAGTTCCTGTTCGGGCGTCAATTTTCCCTCGTCTCTCAGTCGATACAACTCTTGCATAATGGGTTGCTGTTCCCGATAGGCGACCCGCAGAAACATGGATTTTTCGGGTTGATAGTACTTGATATATTTGAGCTGGTCAGTTCGGACGGCTCGATTACAATCGTAGGTTTCGTCAAAGCGGTCGGCGGCGGCGAAGATTTGTTGGGGCTCTTCGGTGCGCTGGTATTTTCCTAAAAAAGCGGTGCCGTTGATGTTGTTGGGTGGTTCGATTCCTGCCATAGACAAAGCAGTTGGGCCGAAGTCAATAAAACTCACGAAGCGGTCGTCCCGTTGTCCCGCAAACAATTGATTGGGAAATCGAATAATCATGGGTATGCGCAGTCCCGAATCGTACAGCAAACGCTTTTGGCGAGGTAGCGGTCCGCCGTGGTCGGTGTACCAAACGATGATGGTTTTCTCCAATTCGCCCGCCGCTTCCAATTCTTGCAGCATCTGACCAACTTGGGCGTCCATTTCTTTGATATTGGAATACATGCGTCGGATGTCTTGTCGGCCAATTTCCGTATCGGGTAGGTAAGGGGGAACGGGCACTTCTAAGTCTTCACGGACCCACAAGGAGTCTTTTGCTTTCGCCCAGATTCGAGATTCGTGAGTCACTTCGTAATTGAAAACAGAAAAGAACGGCTGCCCCGCTTTTCGGTTTTTCCAGTGGGCTTGTTTCCCATTTTTATCCCACGCCGTTACGGAACACCGAAACTGATAGTCTTGCTTGGAATTGTTCGTACAGAAGTAGCCTTTTTCTCGCAAATATTCGCTAAACATTCGGACGCCAGCGGGCGGTAGGGCCTCGTAAAAGCTAAATTCCTTAGGTTTGGATTTGTAGCGGTCTAAAAATTCTTGGGGCATGTCGGTTCTGAACCAAGGCCCCGTTCGCATGTGGCCCGCTCCGATAGCGGTGGGGTACATGCCCGTAGCTAAGGCTGCCCGACTCGGCGAACAAACGGGCGAAGGCGAATAGGCGTTATCGTAGCAAACCCCTTCTGCCGCTAAGCGACTCAAATTGGGGGTGGTAATAGTGCTGTCGCCAAAAGGGGGAATAACGGGACTCAAATCTTCGGCGACTAGCCATAAAATATTGGGTTGGAAATCTAGTTCGTAGGCAAATGGAAGCGCAGGCGCTGCATCATTCGCTGGTTTTTCCGACTCACTACAACTGAATATAGCTAGGGTAACCAATAAAAATAGAAAGTGGTTTTTCATGATAAAAAATTCGAATTGTAAGGAAAGCGATAAAAATAAATGTACAAATTGAAATTTCAGTAGTGCTCGAGTAAAGTATGATTGGTTCAAAATCACCCCGTAACGGGAATGTCTTTCGACAGCAAGTTGTGTTTTCAAAATAGTCATAAAGTTGTGTTTTAGTTCTTTGACATCGTTGCAAATTCTAATATTTCTTGTTCCTGTGGTACTTCAAGGGTAGAAGTTTTAAGTAAAG
>JBCCQK010000673.1:0-3863 GCA_039024375.1 Bacteroidota bacterium | reverse complement strand
TATTACTAAAACAGCCTATTCGGAATTAGTGGTATGATTACAGGTAAAGATGTTAAAAAAAAAAGTAAATTCGGTCTACTACTGGATAAAGTACTTTTGAACACACAAGGCAGGAAGTAAGAAACTCCACTTAGGATTTATACTAATCTAAACAGGGGCCACACCTATCTCCAATTAGCTGCCTCAACCGCCATTGCTCTGGTGTAATTTTTAAAGTCTGTTTCACACCACTAATACTAGCATGACAAATGATTAGATAGCCGTCATTGTCATCATCAGAGCAACCGCAATTTTTAGCATTACTATCGGGTAGACAAGCATCTAAATCATCAATATCATAGAGCGCGTGACCTGCAGGAAAATTGCCAAATTTTCCGTCCCCATCTTTATCTTCTCCTAAGCAAAGAGAATTGTTTTGAGCAGGGTCGCAGGCGTTTAGTGGGTCTGTACCATCCTTTTTTTCTCGCAAATCAAACACGCCGTCTCCGTCACTGTCGCTCCGATTGTTAAAAGGCTCCACATCATCAACGTCCAGCACGCCGTCGTTATCATCATCCACGTCGGTCTGGTTGAGTTTTCCATCTCCATCGTAATCGCATACCGAACTTGTTTTATCTTGCAGACAATTTTCGAAGTCCGTAGCGGCTACTTTTGCGGTAGTCGAAACAATAAAATTAGAAGTAGCAATTTTGTTTTCTGGATGGTCTAAAACGGTATTAAATAATAAATTAGCTCGGTCGTTATTGGGGCCTTGATAAATGGTTACTCCATCGAGGTTAAAATCGTTCACCGTATATCCCGCACTGATAAAATTGGTTAGGTAATTTTGATTTAACGAATCGAGAATTACTTGTAAAAACATCTGAAAAATATCATTTTGTGGCCCTTGATAAATGGTTTGTTCATCTTGATTCAAGTCGCCCGACCATAAAGCATTTCCACCTTCCGTTTCCGTAAAAGTCACCCCTCCCACTACGGGCAAAAACTCGTAAGAAAAATCAATAAAAGGAATAGTGGACGCATTGAATACGTACGGAAAGAGCGTTTCGACTTTCAAGTGATTTCGGTGCCTAATGGCGACGTAGTAATTATCAGGCAGTAGGTTTTCAAAATAAAGAATACTATCGCCCGTTACGGAAAGTACGTGACCATCCCTAAGCAATAAGGCGGCCTGTGTGGCTTTTACGACATCCGTGTTCTCCGCATCTTTGAGTTCTACAAACACCCAATCTACGACTGCTTTCTCACCAATTACATCAAATAACGCAGGTGTAGCTATTTCACCGCCCCCTTCACCAACGTGGTCAAAAGATTTCATGGCCGTATAGGGTTCTTCGATTGGCAGCAGACCGCCTTTACGCAAGTCATCCCGCATCAATCCATCCTTATCATTTCCGAGCATGGCCCCTTGCAACAATGCTTTTAGCCGAAGTCCAACACCCGCACAGGGTACCACTTGACTCAACCCCGTTGCGTTACCACATTCATCCTGTGCGTACCAAGTACGGACAATCTGTTTAGTACTTCCATCTACCACTTCGGTTTCTTCGTATTGTAAATCCACATTAACATCACAATTATCAATAGCGATGATGTCTTTTCCGATTTCTAAACTGTCCGTTCCCGTTGCGCACAAAATCGAAGCGTCCAAAGGGATACTACCTTCCATTACCAAATAAGAAATATATTCCAAAGCGTGCACTCCATCTTCGTAGTTCCACTCTTCAAAACGTATTTCAAAACTTGTCGGCGTTACATTGCGGATACGTGCTACACCAGGGTCTCCGTCGAGGTGTTGGGGAATACCAGCTATAACAATTGGATTGTAGTAGGCTTGTTGCGTAGAAATAGTTATCCATTGTTCATCCGCAGAGACACTACCCGTTTCCCCAAACATTGCCCCTTTTTCGTCGGTCAGCACAATTCCGTGCTCTACACCCAAGAACCCTACGGTCTCCGCTTGGTGGGTGACATTGGAATTGACCGAAGCTTCTTCTTCAATTTGTATATCAACCCCAGCAAGACTAGGATTCCGAAACCGCAGCGCAGCGGGGTCGCTATCATTCATGGTTTGTATTTGACCAAAAAAACTAGGGAAAACTGGATAGCTTGCCGTAAAACTTAACCTTTCCCAAACGTCGGTCAGACTAAACTTCCTACTTTCGAGTGGATACTGTGAGGTTTGGTCTCCCTCCTCCATAGCCAACCACGCCACACTTTCTCTCACGTGCTGGCCGTCTTCTCCTTCTTCTTCCTGTAGTTTTAATTCGAATTGAGTGGAAGATACATTTCTGATTCTAGTGGTAACGGGCGTAGTTTCGTTGGTAGTGATTACTTGGCTAAAAATTAGCGGGGTAGTGGGAAAGTTAATGGGTAGGGAGATAGTCTTCCAATTTTGATTGACATTTTCCATAACTCCAGCCACTAATTTTTTACCATTGGGTAGCGTATAAATTCTAAAAATATCGGGGGCCGTAACATCTTGTACTTCCACTATTTGCTCGTCCGAAGTACTATTTCCACATCGGTCCGTAGCCGTCCAAGTTCTAGTTAAGGTATAATCGTACAAAGAACAGCCATCCTCCCCCTGAGTACTACTTACGTCCACATCCACGTTGATGACGGGACAATTATCCAAAGCAGAAATTAGAGGGGGCAAGGGCAACACCTCATCACAGTGGATGGTATCGTCGGGCGGTACATTGATTAAAATTGGCAAGGTGGTGTCCGATAAATCAAGGGTCACCGTAGCCGTATCGCAACAGTTTCCGTTGGCATTGCACAATTGATAGATAAATTGGTCACTAAAACAAGTCACTGCGTTTAGCTGATAATTGAAATAACCAGTACTGTCAAAGGTCAAGTTGCCGTTGGAAGTAGGGCTTATCAAAGCGTACCAAGCAGTCGTTGTTCTACTATCATTCAAGCCTACGTTTCCTTCAATGCTTAGACCAGGACACTTATTACTAATCACATCATCTACTGCTACTTGCGCATTATCTGAAATAACGGTAAACGTACAACAGGATTCATTTTGACAGGCTGCGTTCAAATTAGTACTAGCATAATATCCTCTAATCGTATATTGCCCTACCGCCGAAGTCGTGAAGGAAGAATCGGTGGCACCTGTGATGGCCTGTCCGTCTTTGTACCATTGAAAAGATGTGTAGTCAGCATATCCCCATAAGTTTCGACTGGAAGCCGTTAATACCACTTGTTCTTCCTCACAAATAGACATAACGGTATTGATGCAAGAAATACAATTGGGTGGCGACACAGTATAAGTATTCGAACAAGAGGGATTTAAAGTATCATACACTAATAAAAATATAGCACCATCATTTAATGCTAGATTATTTAAAGTGAGTGGGCTTCCATAAGCACCTGAGACAACCGTATTTCCATATTCAGCTTTCCATCCCGAACTTCCACCCGTAATGTCCAAACTAAATTCATAGGTATTATCGTAAACATTATCTGGAGAGGTATCAAGCTCACAAGCTATATTTGTTAAATTTAAAGTAAGGCAAGGGGACTGACTAAAGCCATTTAAGTGCCATAGAGATATGAATAAAAATAAGAATCCTATTTGTTTACATTTGAAAGTCTCCATTACCTTCCTCTTTTTGTAATTAAAAAACTTTACGATTCTCATTTCTTTGGAATTAAATGAATTTTTTGTGTTTATGTTAGGGAGGAATGAATGGTAAAAATTAGCATGTTGTTTTCAATAAACTAAAAAGTAACTCCCTAATTTCCATTAGGGAGCATACTCATCATCTATTATAAAGAATATTATATTATCTTTTAGTATCTTATCATTTTGGAATTATAAGTTACCTAAATGGGTAAACAGATTTGAG
>JBCCQK010000672.1:0-3877 GCA_039024375.1 Bacteroidota bacterium | reverse complement strand
ATTTTAGAAAAAAATCAACGAAGAGAAAATTCAAATTTTTAGAAAGATGCGTAGGTTATTTTTTGCGAACTCCCTTACTATAAAGATTTATTCTTGAAAACTTTATTAAAATATGAAATTCACCGCCCTACTTTTACTCCTCTCGCAAAGAAGTTTAAGGCCCAGCACCGCCTTTAGACAAAAAACGCAAGCCACGCAGACGTAAGGAAAAAGTAGTACCAGCAGCCGTGACGGAAGAAAAATTACAGGAGCAGTTGGAAGGAGCGGTCGTTTCTTTTGGATGGAAGCGGTTGTTTCGAGGCAAATAAATGGTTCAGAATGGGCTGTTTTGGCTTCTATGAAGGGGTAACTTTCCACCTTACCCGCCTAAGTTATCCCTTGATTTTGATTTTTTTTTACCACTTAATTTCTTGCCGATAGGCAATTTTTTCATCTGAACTTATTAGGTTACGGTAAGTAATCTTGTGATGCCGCTACCGATGTTGGCTGTAAAATTACCCTATGACAGGAAGTCACGGGGTGATTCCTTCCTTACCTCGCTGTAACTTCCCGTTACCGCGCCACACATACACATCCATCCGCCCCTTCCCTTTAATGGCCACCTGCGGTATTTTTTCAAATGCAAAATCCTCTTTTAATAAGGCATAACTAGTTGGCGAAACCTGAATACAATCCTGTCGCCCGTAAGCCTCCATCCGAGCCGCCGTATTGACCGAATCGCCCCACAAGTCATAAGCAAATTTCTTTTTGCCAATTACCCCTGCTACGACTGGCCCAGAACTAATACCAATCCGTATCTTCAATTGCGTACCAACCGTTCGGTTATAATCTTGAATGGCTTGCAGTAGCTCCTGCGCAAACTGAAACAGCACCAAAGCGTGATTGTCTTTTTCCTCTGGCACCCCCGAAGCGACCATATAAGCATCCCCAATCGTTTTGATTTTTTCCAAACCGTATTTGTCGGTTAAATCATCAAATTTGGAGAATAGCCCGTTGAGAATAGCTACCACTTTACTGGGTGGTAATTTTTCGGATAGTACCGTAAAACCAACGATGTCGGCAAAGAGAATAGAAACTTCTTCAAATCGCTTGACGACCGTTTGTTGCCCTTGGCGAATTTGTTCGGCAATGGGTTCGGGAAGGATGCTGTGGAGTAAGCGTTGGTTTTCCTGAAAGGTCTTTTCTAATTGGCGATTTTGTGCTTCTGCTTTTTGTAAATCCAAAAAACGGCGATAGGTTAAGTCAAAAACACCCGCAAAGCGTACCATTGCCTGCTCCATTTCTGCGGCTAGTCGGTCGGGAGAAATAACCAGTAAATGACCTAAGGAGAAATGGGCACTATTAAAAGCTAATTGTGGCGCAAGGGTATCCGTCACTTCTTCCTTCCAAGGCGCATATTGACAGATGACCTGATGGTGTGCTAGATTCGCTGCTCCTTCTAATACCGCACAATGAAATGCTTCTTGATTTTTCCAACTTTCGTACCTTGCTTGCAAGTTGCGGTCGGCCTTGTAAGGAATGGTCCAATATTCTTTAAAAAAAGGTTCACCCGGATTGGTTAGCCATATTTTCCACTCCCCCTTTTCGTCGTCGTTGATTAAGTAGCCACAGGAAAAGGGTTCGACCCCCAATTTAAAAAATTCTTGATACAATAACTCTGCGGCTTCCGATAACTCTTTACTATGCCGCATCGCCATTGCTCTGGCACGAACCCTTTCTAAAGCCGCTTCTATTTGTGCCTCTCTGGCTTGCGCTTCCGCTCTTTCTAAATCTTCAAATCTTCGATAAGCCAAATCAAAAGCCGCCGCCATTCTGGGCAAGATGGTTGCCATTTCAGGAGGTGGCGATTCGTTAAAATCGACCACAATAACGCCTTTTTCAAAAGCGGCTACGGCGTGCCACCAATACGTTAAATATCCAGCATCCACTAATCCTATCAATTCTTTTGCGCTGTTTTCGTCAGTCTCTGCCAGCCAGTTAAAAGTGGCGTACAAAGTCGCTTTATCCGACTGGGTCGTAAAATAATCTTTGTCTTGATACATGACATTCCAGAAATGTGCTTTGGGGTGTCGCTTCGCATCGGTTATTGGGTAAGTAAATTCCATCAAGAAATCTTGGCTTTCCGTTTCGGGAATGGTCGAAATATCCCAAGCCCGAATCTGTCCCTTTTGATGTTCTATCCAAATACCCGTCGATAAGACGTCTGCGATGCCTAATTTTCTTAATTCTTCCCGAATGACTTTGGCGACCTCTTGTATTTCTTGCGATTGGTGCATGGCTAAAGCTTTCGCTCGAATGCGTTCAATGGAGGTGTCTATTTGCGCTTTTCTAGCTTGGACTTCTGCTTTTTGCAGGTCTAAAAAACGGGTGTAGGTTTGTTCAAACACCTTGGCAAAGCGTTGCAAGATATCTAAATTTTTTGGTGTCGTCGGTTGTTCCGCTTGCAATGCTAAAAAACCGTGGGAAAAGTAGGCGTGATTGGTTGTCCATTCTACAATTTTTGCTTTGCGAAAAGCGGCTACCATCGGTTGCATTTTGGGAATATTATCGAAATAGTCCAATATAGCTTGCCATTCTTTTCCTCGACTAGTATTAACAATCAGCAGATTTTTACGTTCCTCCATAGGTGTTTTGGACCATCGTTCAAATTCTCCTTTCATAACAGGAAACTCTTTCAACCGAAGTTGATAGTTTTCTACCATTCCATTAAAATTGAGGTCAGTCGCCCATGCGGTTGCTATTCCAGTATCTTCTTCAATTAAGTAAATTTCAATATCGGATTGACCATCCACCATCCCAAATACATCCAATTGTTCGTAGAGCGATTTAACTACTTTTGCCAAGTCTTGACTTTGCCGCATGGCCATCGTACGAGAACGGACTCTTTCCAAAGCGGCTTCGATTTGCGCCTCTCTGGCTTGCTTTTCTGCTCTTTGGAGGTCGAGAAATCGAGTATAAGATTGCTCGAATACTTTGGCAAAGCGGACAAGTATCTCAAACTTTTCCTCCGACAATGCACCGTTTGAATCCAATGCGACAATATGTCCATAAGCCATTCTTGCATAAGAAAAGTAAACTTCCGGCATCGAATAGATGTGGGATTTAACCGCCTCTGGAAAGTCACGCATATCTGTCTCTTCAAATACATGCTTATCGTATTCTTTCTTCTTTTCACCCGTTAAAGGGATGGTAAAATAGGGCGTTTTAGCTCGATGATGCTCCCATTGTTCCTTAGTAACTTGGGTTTTCGTTCCTTGAATGTTGTAACTTTCGGGATATTGTGCTTGGTCAAAAGAGGCTACCCAAAGCTCCACAGCAATTTCTGCGTCATTGGCAATCAAAATATTACTCCCCCAATCCGCTATTTGTAAAGCGTTAATTTGTTCTTGTAAAACAGCGACTACTTCTCGTAATTCATTGGGGTGTTGCATCTTCATCGTTCGAGTGCGCACTTTGTCTAGTGCTGTTTCTAACGCGAGTACTTGCTCTAATTGGGCTATCCTGATGTCTTTATCTTGTAGTAAGTTATTAGTTGTTACCTCTCTCATAGCTGGTGCTTTTGATACTTTTAGTGGATGTCTCCTTTTTGGTTGGGTTGAAACTTAAATTTAGGTCAATTTTTCTTTAAAAAGTAGGACTTATTATACAAAAATCTGGATTATTTATACAGGCTTTACTATTTATTAAGAAAGCATCTCATTACTTTATTGATGGTGTGCTAAACCCTAGTTTTGTGAGGCTAATGTAGGTAGCTTTACAAAGGTAGTCGGTGCGCTGCACCTCGGGGTTGAAGGGATAACTGTATAGCTAGATAAAAATGTAGTCGCCCCGATGGGGCTTTTTAAAGGTGCAGCGCACCGTTCACATTGGTATAACT
>JBCCQK010000671.1:0-3877 GCA_039024375.1 Bacteroidota bacterium | reverse complement strand
TAACACTCTATTTATTTCAAAAAAGTTTACTTGACGCCTCTCACAAGTGAACTATTGCTGTAACTACTCCAGAAGAGTATTATTTTTTGCTTGCCTCCCTGCCTTAAGTAGTTGCGATAAAAACAAAAGCATGAATAACTTGGATTCTTTAACGAGCCTTCGAGAACGAAAACGATATGTCATTAGTGGAGGTGCAGGCTTTATTGGCAGTCATTTAGCTAAGACTTTATTAGAAAACGGACAGGAGGTGATTGTCATAGATAATTTATCAACTGGCCAGAAGCGTAATCTAGCTCCATTTGACCAACATCCCAAATTTACATTTCTATGCGAGGATGTCAACAACGAATATCTACTCCAAGAAACTGTTCACACCAAAGACATTGTCGTACATTTAGCCGCCGCCGTTGGAGTAGATAACGTGGCTAGCCGTCCCATCTACACCGCAAATAACAACCATCATACAACTGAAAAAATACTTAATATCTGCTTGGAAAAGCAGTGCCAACTCTTTTTTGCTAGTACTTCCGAAGTTTATGGTAATCATACAAATATCGCTTCTTCAGAACACGATAGTTTAGTGCTAGAAGTACATCATGGTGGACGAAGTGCTTATACTCTATCCAAACTATACAGTGAATTGTCCTGCTTGTCCTATTTTCAGGAATATAAGCTACCCGTAATCATTGGCCGCTTTTTTAATACCATAGGAACGGGACAAATTAGCAAGTACGGTATGGTCGTTCCAAAATTTGTCGAACAATCTCTACGAGGCGCACCCATCACTGTTTACGGAAATGGGAAGCAAATTCGAGCATTTTGTGCCGTCGAAGATACAGTGGCCGCTATTCTTTCGCTACTGAGCTGCCCCAAGGCCTCGGGACAAGTTTTCAATATTGGTAACCCTGAGGAAATAAGTATTCTTGATTTGGCAAAATTCATTAAAGCAAGTACCCATAGTGTTTCTAGTATTCAGTTATCGCCAATGCCCCCCTCTAGAAGCCAAGGAAAAGATATATTCTTTCGAAAGCCCAGTATTGAAAAAATCTATCACTACACTGGCTGGCGACCAACTATTAAATGGCAATCGGCCATTCACCACATCATTCACGAATATCAACAAAAGCAACTGCTAGCTGCCTAGTGGAAAAAAACGCCGATTTAAACTGTCAAGAATTTAGGTCTTTCAACCACTAGAATGTATAATATAATCAATCGCTAACTAATGCTTAACGCTTTTACAATTGACTTAGAAGAATGGTTTTGTTCTCATAATTTGCAGGATGTCGTGCAGCCTAAAGATTGGGAACAATTAGAGACTAGAGTAGGCGAGAGCACGCATTACCTGCTGGATTTACTTGAATCTTTTAACGTTACGGCCACTTTTTTTGTCCTTGGTTGGATTGCAGAAAAATACCCCGATTTGGTAGCGGAAATTGCTGCTAAGGGACACGAAATTGCTTCCCACGGATATGGACATCAGTTACTAACGCACATGACGCCCGAGAACTTTCGGGATGACCTACGTCGTTCGGTAGAAACCATCGAAAGTGCGACGGGCCAAGTAGTTCAAGGCTATCGGGCACCTGCGTTTAGCGTAACGCAACGAACGCAATGGAGTATTACCATTTTGTCGGAGTTAGGTTTTAAATATGATTCTTCGGTTTATCCACTTTCATGGCATCCAGACTACGGGAATGCCCAAGTTGCACTCACGCCTTTTTTGTACGACAACCAGCTTTTAGAGATTCCAATGAGTTGCGTAACGGTTGGACGATGGCGAGTCCCATGTAGTGGGGGAGCTTATTTTAGGCTATTACCTTATGCTATTTATAGAAGGCTTATTCACCGATTACACGCACAAAGACGCTCACTTATTTTTTATTTACACCCTTGGGAAGTGGATTCGGACTTACCGCGTTTACCAACTAAACCGTTGAACAAATTTAGACACTACACCGCATTACGTACCGTAAAGCCTAAGTTGACCCAGCTTTTGACAGAATTCACTTTTACAAGTCTTTCAAAACTGATAACTTATGGTTGAACACTCCTATAATTTAGACTATACTTTTCCCCAAAAAAGTCCCTGCATAAAAATTCCTGTCGCTTATTTACGTTTTAGGAGGGTAGTCGAAATTTTCTTCATTCTACTACTGCTACCCGTTCTTTTACCGATTACACTTATCATTGGTCTAGCCATTAAAATTGATTCGAAAGGCCGTGTTTTCTTCTTGCAGCAACGACCGGGCAAGGATGGTCAACTATTTCATTTGGTCAAATTTCGTACGATGATAGACCAGCCACAAGCGGTTTTGACATTAACCCAGAAAAATGATGTGCGTATTACTACGTTCGGAAGCGTACTTCGCCGATTACATTTAGACGAATTACCTCAAGTGTGGAATGTGTTAAGAGGAGACATGAGCATAATTGGCCCTAGACCAGTACCCGCTGCTCTTTATGAGTACTACTTAAAGCATATTCCCAACTACGAACAACGGCACTTTATTAGGCCAGGCATAACGGGCTGGGCACAAGTAGAAATAGGATATACAAATGATTTGGCGGGAGAACAACGGAAGTGGCAGCTAGATATTTTTTACTTACAGCATATATCCCCAAAATATGATTGGCAAATTCTTTGGAGAACTTTTATCCGACTTCGGTGAAACAATAAAGGAGGGAGGGGTATTTACTTACAAATCCTCAATAACTGCTGACAATCCTCGTTCCGTCAGCGCATCTTTCTTAGGTCGCAGTTCTGGTTTGGGTGCCGTTTTGACCGTAGCCTTCCCTTTGAAGTGAATCATCATAGCCAATTGTTCTGCTTGCTGACTCGAATATTTTAACACTTCCATAAAACATTGAATGACCCACTCGAAGGTATTGTGGTCATCGTTATACACCACTAAAAGCGACGGCGCACCGACCATTACTTCGTCAATTTCTTCGACGGCTACTTCTTCCAATTCTTCGACGGTCAAACTATACTCGGTCATGATTTTTGGTCTATTATTTATGTTATATCGTTTTAAAAAATAGAGTTACTGGATGCTAGATACTTGTTTCTGGTGGCTCTGGTGATAAACGTGATAGTTTGAAGTAAAACAAATATTTGGGTTTCAGCACATTACTTAACTAATTACTAGTCACTAATCAACTAATCACTAACTCAACTTAGCTAAAGCGGCTTTTACGGCTTCGAAGTTCGGTAAATCACCTGCACTTTCCAATACCTCGGCGTACTGTACGGTACCTTCTTTATCAATTACAAAAGCAGACCGCTTAGAAACGCCTTTCATTCCCAAAACGAAGTCAGCGTATAAGGTGTCGTACTTAGCAGATACTTCTTTATTGAAGTCCGATAATAGGGGGAAGTTCAAATTTTGTTCCGCTTTGAATTTTTCCAACGTAAAAAGGGAATCTACCGATACGGCTAAGATTTGTGCGTCCAATCCTTCGTAGTCGGCAATATTATCCCGCATCGTACACAATTCGGTCGTACATACGCCTGTAAAGGCCAATGGGAAGAATAATAATACCACATTTTTTTCTTTAAAATCGGCCAAAGCGACCTCTTCTTTGTTGGAATTATACAGTTTGAAATCGGGTGCTTTGTCACCTACACTGAGCGCCATATTGCTAAGTTGTTTTGATTTTATAAAATTACTGGAAAATTAGAATACATTCACCTTTTCTTTCAAAATTGCTGCAAAGTTAGCGATTTCTAGGAAAAATATTTGCAACTCCATTAGAAAAATAAAGATTATTAGACTTTATTTTAAACAGGTTTAGTGGTGGCAGCCACTGGGGTGGTGGGACCAAAATATTTGGAAAAAATTTTATTTTAAAGAAAAATTTTAGAAAAATAGTT
>JBCCQK010000670.1:0-3885 GCA_039024375.1 Bacteroidota bacterium | reverse complement strand
TTTTTTTTTTTTTTCCCTTTTTTGTTGTGTTGTTTATAATAAAAATAAAATTTTTTCTTAATTTTTTGTGTACCCCCACCCCCCCGGGCGCCCCCCACTAAACCATTTATAATAAAGCTTGATAACGAGTAGCCATTTACCAATTTACTCAACAACTAACTTTCTACTCAATACTCCTTTGTCGTTCGCTAATTTCAAAAAATAAATACCGCTCGGCAAATTAGCTCTTTGTAAATCAAAAGTGTGCATACCTGCGGATAATGTACCCGAAAATAGGTTGTTGACCACTTGACCAGTCGCATTGTGTAGCGTCAAGTTCCCATTAGCAAAATCATCGGGTGCCACTAGGCTGATAACTGCATTTGTGCGGAAAAGAGTAGGCGCTACGTTCAATTCGAATCCGTTAGCGGCTAAAAAATTAACGGACGTCGCAAAAGAAGCATCTACCGAATTGGCGTTGACAAATTCGTAATTATCCCCCTCTTTTTTCCAAATAATCGCAGCGACTTCCAGGTTTTCCGAAATCCAATCAGCGGGAATGGTCTGACTATCTGTGAAGTCAAATTCTTGGTTGGCTGCCACGGTTCCAGTACTAATAGATTGGCCAAAGGTGTTGCCCAATAGACTAGAGCGTAGAATTTTCTTGTGTGGGACGTCGGCGCCACGGCTGGCTTGGTCTTCAATTACGTCCTCTTCCACAATCAGTAGGGACAAATAGTAATCGCCATTGCCTTCTTGGAAGAACTTTGCTTTGGCTTTGACTTCCAGTTTATCTCCGTTGATAGTTGCCGTGATACCCACATTTGCCAAAGGAGCAGCCTCTGTCGAATTGGTGGCCGCTACCTCTGCCTCCTGTACGATTGAATTTGTATTGTGCTTAGTTCGATTGACGTAGAAAAGGGGTTGTCCCCAAGCTTGCGGTAAGTTGTTGGTAAAATCAAGGGCGGCTTGAGAATGTAATTTACTGGTCGGACTCGGGTGGAGGCTTAGAATGACGGCTTTTCCGTCCAAGTCTTGATGAACCTTATCGAATTGGTCCCAAGCGTCTCGGCCGCAATTGGTACACCACGTTGCGCCCAGTTTGCTAATAACGATTTGTTGAGTTTCGGGCACTTCTTGGGACTGGCCAGTGATTGTGCCAACCAAAAGGGCTAATAAGAGGAGGAAAATTTTTTTCATTGGGATGTTCTTTTAATTGTAAAAAAAATTGTGCGGTTCACGGAAAACGGTGTACGGTCCACGGTCTCCCTATTGAGAAAAATTTCAGAATGAGCACTAATATTTCGTCAAAGATAAACGCCTTCTGGCACTATTGCGTTACTTTGCGGAGACGATTAAAGTATTATTTCATCATAATGTTTTCTGCTTGACACCGTATTTACAAAAACAGGCTTTATATCCCCCTTTTTTTTACAAAAGACCCTCCCTAAACTTGGGAATAGTCGTTGTGATTCCCGCTTACAAAGAAGAATTTTTGTTGCTGAGTTTGATGTCTCTAAAAAAGTGCGATTTGCCGCTTGGCGATGTGGAAGTAATCATCGTTATTAACGATAGTGAAGTCGATACGGCGGCGACCAAGGCACTTAATCAAAAAGTATTTCAACAAACACTAGAGTGGTGTCAAAAAAACAGTACGCTGCGGCGAAAATTTCGTGTGATTTACCAAGATAATTTACCTAAAAAGTTTGGTGGAGTAGGGCTCGCTCGAAAAATTGGTATGGACGAAGCCTGTTTCCGTCTGGAAAAGGCACGGAATAAAAAAGGCATTATCGTTTGCTTTGATGCGGATAGTCGTTGTGCGGAAAACTATCTAGTAGAAATCGAAAAACATTTCCAAAAACATCCCAAAACACCCGCTTGCAGTATCCACTTCGAGCATCCACTTCGAGGATTTGATTATGACCCCGAAGTATATGAAGCCATTATGTACTACGAGTTACACTTACGGTATTTTATCGGCGTACAACGCTTGGCAGGCTGCCCTTTCGCCTACCAAACCATCGGGTCGAGTATGGCCGTTCGAGCCGATTTTTACCAAAAACAAGGGGGAATGAATCGGCGTAAAGCGGGAGAAGATTTTTACTTTTTACAAAAAATGATTGCCTTGGGCAACTTTACGGAGTTGAACACCACCACGGTCTTTCCTTCGCCGAGAATTTCGGACAGAGTACCTTTTGGAACGGGAAAAGCCGTAGGAGAAATTGTGCAACAAAAAGGACAGTACTTGACGTATAATCCGCTTATTTTTAAAGATT
Organism: Bacteroidota bacterium; assembly: GCA_039024375.1. Classification (GTDB taxonomy): domain Bacteria; phylum Bacteroidota; class Bacteroidia; order Chitinophagales; family Saprospiraceae; genus JAFMDF01. Next base: position 1,630 of record JBCCQK010000670.1, on the reverse strand, counting down.
TAGCCACTTTTTTTGGAAAATTAGAAACACTGTACACGTTGGAAGGGGATTGGGAAAGTATCGCACTACCCCCATCCATTACTGACTACTTGGCATCGCTACATTTCGAAGAGCGGTTAGCTGAAATTAGAGGGAATACGAGCAATTTGACTGCCTTTAAGAAGCGCTTTTTTCGTTGGTTCAACGCTTTTCAAGTAATGAAATATGCTCATTTTGCGAGAGACCATTTTTATGAAAATATTCCAGTAACCGAGGCGGCGAGGGACTTGCTAAGCCAATTGGGAATTCCAACCGTCGAAGAAGATGTTAAACGGCTATTGATTACTTTTCGAAAATTGGATAGAGAGAGGGCTATCTAATCTCTGCCAAGGTGCTGGCTCCCAACTGCACCATATTATTTTTCAAGTCGTCCATTAAAATTTCGACAACGTGGTCACTACCGTATTGACCTAAAGCGGACACACCATATACAAAAGCCCTTCCCAGCAAGACAAAATCAGCACCTAAATGTAAGGCCCGCATAACGTCTAAACCCGTTCGAATACCACTATCGAATAACACTTTAGTTTTGGTGCCTACGGCTTGAACAATCGCTGGTAAAGCTTCAATGGCGGCGGGTGCGCCGTTAAATTGGCGAGCACCGTGATTGGATACCAGTACCCCATCGAGACCAACCTCAACGGCCTTCATCGCATCTTCGGGATGCAATACGCCTTTAAGAACAATTGGGCCTTCCCATTCGTCTCTTAACGCTTTACAGTATTCCCAAGATAAAGTTCCGCCCAAACGATTTCCTACAAAACCACTAACAAACTTCATGTTTTTATAAGCAGTATATTGTTCGATGGTCCGCAATCTTGGTAGGCCATTTCTAAGCGTAGCGACTGTCCAAGCAGGATGAGTGATACCCTCCCAAATCATCTTTGGCGTAATCTTCGGGGGCATTTTTAAGCCCGCCCTTTTAGTGCGTTCTCTGCGACTCGCCATAGGAACATCTGCAGTTACTAGTAATGTATGAAAACCCGCTTCTTTGGCTCTTTTTAGTAAAGATTGTCGGAGTTCTTTATCTTTGGGTGGATAGAGTTGAAACCAGCCCATATTGCCCACATATTTGCCTACCGTCTCGGGTGTTTCGGTTGCTACAGTGCTGAGCGTGTAAGGAATTTGGTAGCGATTGGCGGTAGCGGCCAGATAATGTTCTACTCTCGCCCACATTAGGCCCGTCAAACCAACGGGGGCAATCCCGAACGGAGCGGCGTATTTTTGGCCAAAAAGCGTGGTTTCAATACTCGCCTTTAAGTTCCCTTTGCAAAATCTTGGTAGGAAAGTAATATTTTGTAAGGCAGTTCTATTCTTGTCTATTAAATCCTCGTCACCCGTGCCCGATTGCAGATAGGACCAAGCAACGTGAGGGATTCTCTTTTGGGCTTTTTCGGCCAAATCTACTACTGCAGGATAATCGTTCATCCACTTTGTCTTGTATTTTTGGTAACTCATAATTTACAGATTAGACTTTATTCCAAATAGCTTTAGTGGTTACAGCACTTCGAGTGCTGGAACCCCTTTATAAACTAAAAATTTAAGAATAATTAAGCCAACATCGCTTTTTTTCTAGGATTCAATTGAAATA
>JBCCQK010000669.1:0-3914 GCA_039024375.1 Bacteroidota bacterium | reverse complement strand
AGCGCTTCTATCAAACCTGCTCACAGAACTCATTGGCTAGCAATAGAGAATGACCTTTAAAATACTGCTCTCCACGCAATCGGCGCTGGTGCAAAGCCCAAACAGTTTCGTCTTTACTCAAAAATTTCCAGAGCGTTCGACTGATTTTAAAGAATCGCTCTACGTCGTTCAACTTTGGAATGTCTCGACTTCCAAGGTTAATCAAGGTATGTTTGAACAGTTCAAAATCGTACAACGCGTACTGTTCGGGATACCGAAAAGCGAGGTACAACGAAATGATTCGATAGTGATGGTAGTGATGATTTTCTATTTTGAGTGGATATTTTTCCTTGTAAGCATTGAGCAATTCATCGCAATAAAAAACGAAGCGGTCCATCCGACCGTCAATGCTCTTTTCTTCGTTGAACAAATCCTGAAAAGCGAAGCGGACGTATTCGGGCTGTAAATCGCAAAACAATAGCATTATTTGCTTCGGAAAATACTGATTAGCCTTCCACAGCCGCACCGTTTGTTGGTTTTGCAAACTTTGGTCGTACATTTGCGTCAAATCCGTTGCGGATAAATCCCAATTTTTTTGAAAATTGGCTAAGCTTTCCCATTTATACAAAACGTCTTCTCGGTAGCGCCCCTGCAGATGCTGCTTGAATAAAGTGATGTACGCTTGAATTTTTTTTAAATTCATGATAGTTGATAGAGCAAATTGGTTGAAATTACGGTATCTCTTTAGCATCGATTAGTTCTCATCGCAAAGAGATAAAAGTTGTAAAGAGATTCGTCAAATCTGCGCTCGAAAATAAACTTTGTGCGCTCTATGAACTCCATACCTTTGTAGTAAAAAACGAATGCTAAGTAGTTCCAAATCACAAAAATAAAAAATAACTTCCTCTATGACACCAGCTTTCGATATTCACGTCAATCGTAAAGATTTTCACCAATTTAAAACCGTTACCAAAGATACACCCACGGAATCCGATTTATCCGATGGGCAAATATTGGTTAGAGTGGACCAATTTGCCTTTACTTCCAATAATATTACCTACGCCGCCGTGGGCGAAGTGGTCGGCTATTGGAAGTTCTTTCCCGTTTCGAACGATTGGGGCATCATTCCCATGTGGGGATTTGCCGAAGTAGTCGCTTCCAAAAACGAAGGGATTCCTGTTGGAGAACGATTTTACGGATACTATCCGATGGGGTCCCATTTAATTATGTCCCCCGCAAAGATAAAACCAACGGGTTTTACGGACGCTATGGAGCACCGTCAAGCTTTGCCACCTATTTATAATAATTACATTAATACCAAAACCGACCCAGGCTATTCGCCCGAAGGAGAAGCCATTCAAAGTCTATTTCGACCGCTTTTTACGACCTCTTTTTTGTTAGACGATTTTATTTTTGACAACGACTTTTTTGGTAGTCAACAGCTCATTTTAACCAGTGCTTCCAGTAAAACGGCGATTGGACTGGCTTTTTTATTAGCCCAACGAAAGAAGGATACGGACTTGTCGATTGTGGGATTAACTTCCAAAAAAAATGTATCATTCGTAGAGCAATTAGGCTATTATGACCACTTCTTCGCCTACGAAGAAGTGGCGCAAATGGCCAACGACCGACCAAGCGTTATCGTTGATTTTTCTGGAAACGCTCAATTGCAAGCTAACTTACAAAATCATCTCGGCGACCAACTGAAGTTCAATTCCCTCGTCGGAATGGTTGATTGGACGCAACGAGAAGGAGCTGGAGGCGCCGCTCAAAAAGGGAAGTTTTTCTTTGCTCCTTCCCAAGCCGTAAAACGAAACAAAGAGTGGGGCCCCGCCGTTTTTCAACAAAAAGTAGGATTGGCTTGGCAACAGTTCACAGGGCAAGTCGGCGATTGGATAACAGTTCAGGAAACTGAAGGTTCGGAAGGGTTAGAAGGCTTGTATATTCCTATGTTAGATGGAAAAATAGACCCGAAAATTGGGCATATTGTCCAGTTATAATTATATGACGTAAAGGTAGAAAGCGATGCTTTGACAACATTTCTTTCCTTTGTTTTTGCAAAAAATAGGGGATACTTTTCTTATACGAGAAAAGGAAATGTTGTCTTCCAAAAAGTAGGAGATGCTGGCAAAGCATCGCCTACTAAGGCCTGTAACCCAAACGAATTAATTCCCTAACTGTTCACCAAAAAAATTTAACCATGAAAGCGATTTATTGCTCTGCTCTATTTTTACTAGTAGCTATCTTCACCGCCAAGAGTCAGATTGCTCCAGGCAATTGGATACTCGGAGGCGATGGTCAGGTCGAACTCGTAGCGTCCAATAATCAATCGGATTTTGGAGTGGTACTAAGTCCATCGGCACTTTACTTCACCAGTGACCGATTTGCCGTTGGCGGAACACTAACCGTTGGCTTAGGTGGCTTTGGACGAGATATTTTTGGTTTGACCCCACAGGCTCGATACTATCTGGATGTACAGGATCGCAGGGCTTGGTACATTGGTGCTGACCTTAGCTTTACCACTGGCGACGGACAGTTTCTCAGCGGAGGTGCCCAGCTAGGGCTAGACCTTTTTCTAAATTCGTTTGTCGCTTGGGAAAGCGCCCTCTCGGTCGGCTTTCAACGAGGAATAGGCGATTCGTTCAATAATAACACCTTGACCGTTGTGGGTTTTGGTACGGGGCTTCGGTTTTTCCTAGGACCAACCGAAGACGATAAAATGGAACGGGGCAATATCTTACAAAAAGGCACCAAAATGTGGGGCGCTACGTCGGGTACTTTGGCCTTTAGCCAGATAGCGAACAGTAATAATATCACGCTTGACCTACGCCCGAACTACGGCCAGTTTTTATCCGACCGTTTTTTGTTGGGCGGTGCACTCGGTCTGTTGGTCACTAAGTTTAATAACTTGAATTTTACAACTTTTCAGTTCGAACTGACGCCCTTTGCTCGCTACTATTTCAACAGCGATAATCGTCGAGCCATTCCCTTTGCCGAACTGGGTGCAGGGATTAGTGTGTTCGACTTGACGGGCGAGGGAAGCGACTTCGAAGCGCGTACCTCCTCCACCGTTTTTGCTGGAATAGGGTTCGATGTGTTTCTTGCCCCAAACGTCGCACTAGAGATTAAGGGGAGCTACCGACGATTTGGTAACAATACTAACTTTGCCAATATCGACGTTAACCGAATTGCCATTGACTTAGGATTCCAATTCTTCTTGAACAGTGCTCTGGATGAATGAGGAATATGGATGATGAATAACTGAACATTATTCATCATCCACTACTCGCTACCCGAAAATAGCCGCACCAATGCCCCCAAGCAGGGCAAAAACCAACATAATCCCATAAAAGCCAAAAATGATGGCGTACATGATACCATAGAATTTATAGTGCGACTTCAGGTTTTTTAAACCTTCGGTCAGGGTTGGTTCGTCGTTGCTCCGAATGGCTTGCTGGGTTTTGGTGGCAAAGCGATACAGGTATAGGATAGGCATAAAAATAATGCCTGCCATCACGAGATAAATGAGGCTAAATATCCACGTTGGAAAATTGGCCATTACTGGGTCGTCCGCCGCTACGCCCGCAAACGTGGACATAAAAGTGCCAATTGATAGAGCAACTAGGACTAAAAAACCGACTCCGATGAATCCGATGATGGCCATGAATTTAGCCCACTTAGCCGTTTCTAGTAAATAGCCCTTGGCCTCTTCGGAGATGCCCGCATTCTGGCTAGTAAAGTTGTTATCTAGGATTCCAGTTTCCATTGTATTAATGTTTTTATTAGTTTGTTATTAGTTATAAGTGATTAGTGACTCGTGATTAGTGACTCGTGATTAGTGACTCGTGATTAGTGACTCGTGATTAGTGACTCGTGATTAGTGACTCGTGATTAGTGACTCGTGATTAGTGACTCGTGATTAGTGACTCGTGATT
>JBCCQK010000668.1:0-3927 GCA_039024375.1 Bacteroidota bacterium | reverse complement strand
TATTTAATTTATTTATCATTATTTTTGTTACATAATTTTGAAAAACACCAAAAAATTGACAAAATGATACCTTTCAAAAATTTCCAAATCGACTACACCACTACACCTAAGTTTATTGCTGCTATTGTAAAATTAGGGCTGAATTTTAAAAAGAAAGCACCTGAACCCGAAAACATCGTTCGACACCACGAACAAGATGACGTCACACATTTAGATACCTTAACTAACTACAGAGGCAACGCACAGGTATTAAAACCACTCAATAAATCGGTTGTTCGCAGCGCCGCTCAGCGATTGATGGAACGAAATTATGCCGCAACAACTGCCGAAGTTAAACAATTACTTCGTGCGCATAATTATTGGGCCGTTCACAGCAGTGTACACCGTTTACTGGAAGAATTGGCGGAGGAAGAAGATTGGTACAGGGCGAGTTATAATTTTTGTCGGAATTATTTTAAAAATGAGGTGACGGCGAATTATTTTTTGGGCATGTCCGCCGAAGAGCGCAGTTTTTATTTGGAGAATGTAAAAGTGACTTTAGACTAGTAGAAAAAATCCCTAATTTCGCTTTTTTATGTGATGATTGAAAAATCATCTTATTAAAACAAATATAGTTTACCAAAGGCATTTTTATAAAATTGCATAACTAAGCGTTCCCAACAATTTTTTTCGTATCGAACGAAAAAAATTGTAAAAAGGGTTTTTTAAGGGTGAGCCAAAATAGATTTTCTTTGAAAATCTATTTTGGCTCACCCTTAAAATCCCCTTTTTTGATTGAAATGGGTTCGATACCCATTTCAATCAATATTTGTAGTAAGTTTTTGCCTTTATGAAAATGCTGTAATAACTCATCTATGAAGCCACCAAAGGCGAAAAAAATCGATAAGGCGTTAACCATCCACGGAGATACCAGAATTGATAATTACTACTGGCTGAACGACCGAGAAAATCCCGACGTCATTGCCTATTTGAACGCCGAAAATGCGTACCGAGAAAATCAAATGGCGCATACCGTCGATTTTCAAAAAAATCTTTTTGACGAAATTGTTGGCCGCATCAAGCAGACGGATATGTCCGTTCCCTATAAAAAGGACGGTTATTATTATTTTACTCGTTACGAAGAAGGCAAAGAATATCCCATTCACGCCCGTAAAAAAGAAACCTTGTCGGCGGACGAAGAAATATTATTGAACGTCAACGAGTTAGCGAAAGACTTTGATTACTATGCCGTTGGTGGAATGGCGGTTAGTACCAATAATAACATCTTAGCGTTTGGAGAAGATACGGTCAGTCGGCGGATTTATACGCTTCGATTTAAAGATTTGACTACGGGCGAATTTCTCCCCGACCGTATCGAAAATACCACCGGAACCGCCGTTTGGGCCAATGATAATCAAACGATATTCTATACTCGAAAAGACGATGCGCTACGCCCCTACAAAATTTTCCGTCACGTCTTGGGAACGGATGCTTCCGAAGACGTTGAGATTTACCACGAAGCGGACGAGACGTTCCGAACGGGCATCTATAAAACCAAGTCAAAGAAGTATTTGGTCATCGTAGCAGCGATGACGATTTCTACGGAGTACCGCATTTTGGAAGCCGACCAACCGACGGGCGAGTTCCGTATTTTCCAACCGAGAGAAGACAAATTAGAATATAGCATCGGCCATTTTGGAGATAAATTTTACGTGCATACCAATTGGAACGCTCAGAATTTTCGGTTAATGGAAACTTCTGAAAATTCCACTACGAAAGAAAGTTGGCAAGAAGTCATTCCCAATCGCCCCGACGTTTTGTTAGAGGGCATGGATTTATTTCAAAACTATTTAGTACTGACAGAACGTATCAACGGCATTTCGCAAATTAGGGTCAAACCTTGGGCAGAAGACCAAGTAGAACACTACATCGACTTTGGCCAAGAGGCGTTTATGGCCTACACGACGGCGAATTATGACTTCGACACCACCACGCTGCGAGTTGGATTTACTTCGATGACGACGCCCAATTCTATCTACGATTATGATATGGACAATCGTAGTTTGACCTTGCTCAAACAACAGGAAGTCATCGGTGATTTTGATGCTAATGATTACGTATCGGAGCGTCATTTTGCGACGGCGAGAGATGGGGTAAAAGTGCCGATTTCTCTGGTGTATAAAAAAGGATTTAAACGGGATGGCAAGTCACCGCTCTTGCTTTACGCTTACGGTTCCTACGGTCATTCGATGGACCCGTATTTTAGTTCCGTTCGCCTCAGTTTGTTGGATAGAGGCTTTGTGTATGCCATTGCCCACATCCGAGGGGGTGAAGAAATGGGCCGCCACTGGTACGATACGGGTAAAATGTTGTTTAAGAAAAACACCTTCAACGATTTTATCGACTGCGCAGAGTATCTACTAAAGAAAAACTATACAAGAAGAAAGCGCTTATTTGCGATGGGCGGGAGTGCTGGTGGCCTCCTAATGGGTGCAGTCATCAATCAGCGTCCCGAGTTGTGGCGGGGCATCGTTGCCGCCGTGCCGTTTGTGGACGTGGTAACGACTATGTTGGACGAAAGTATTCCGTTGACGACGGGTGAATTCAACGAATGGGGCAATCCGAAAGACAAAGAATACTACGATTACATTAAATCCTACTCGCCTTACGATAATATCGAAAAGAAGAGCTACCCCAATATGTTGGTTACAACGGGACTGCACGACTCACAGGTGCAATACTGGGAACCCGCTAAATGGGTGGCTAAGTTACGGGAATTGAAAACGGGAAAGAAACAGTTATACTTATATACGAATATGACGACGGGACACGGTGGCGCTTCGGGTCGTTTTGAGCGGTTTAAGGAAACGGCGATGCAGTATGCTTTTATATTTGATTTGGTGGGGATTAAGGAATAGGTTCTTTCAAAAATAGTGTAAAAGGTTAATAAGTTTTAGGAGTAAAGATAGATATTGAGGCCTCAATTGTTTTATTCTTGAATTGTTTTATTGTTGTAAGACAAAGTGTTACGAGAACAATAAAGCAATAAAACAATTAGGCAATTTTTCAAGTGACAAGTAAACCTTCCATTTATTTCCCTTTCACGCTGTAGCGACCTGTACCATCTTATCCTCCACGAGATGTACTAACTCTTCAAACCGAGCTTCTCGCTTCGTCGCCCGTGTTCGTTCGAAGGGCAAATCAATGTGGATGTGTTCGACGAAGCGGGACGGTGCTTTTTTCATAATATAAATATCGTCGGCTAGGTAAACGGCTTCGGCAATGTCGTGGGTGACAAAAACAATCGTGGGATGAAATTGATGCCAAAGACCTAAGAGTAAATCTTGCATTTGAATCCGTGTACCAACGTCCAAAGCGCCAAACGGTTCGTCCATTACTAGGATTTCGGGATTAGCTAGTAGGCTTCGGGCAATGGCCACTCGCTGCAACTGTCCGCCCGACAAGGTAGGATACTGCGCAAATTTCATTTCGTGTCCCGATAGACCAACCAATTCAATCATTTCCATCGCTTTTTCGTCCCGTTCGGCTTTTAATAGTCCTTTGTAACGGAGCGCCAAACTCACGTTATCTAATACGGTCATCCACGGTATAGAAGAATATTGCTGGAAGACCATACTTACTCGATTATCTTTGCTGACGGGTTTGTCGTGGATGTGAACGGTACCGTCGGTTGGTTGTTGCAGCCCGGCAATATAACGTAAGACGGTCGATTTACCACAACCCGATGGGCCGAGGATGGCGGCAAATTGTCCCTGTGCGGGTTTATCTTCCACTAAAAAATCCAAGTCTTTTAAAATCCACGTCTCGCCACCATCGTAGCTTTGTTGAATGTTACGAAGGTCGATAATATTTTTTAAATCGGTATCTTTAAAATTGACCATTTCTTTTTCTATTAAAGAACAGAGACGTTGGGGTTGTGTAAAAAGT
>JBCCQK010000667.1:0-3953 GCA_039024375.1 Bacteroidota bacterium | reverse complement strand
TTTTGCGATAGACACCAAAAACAAGCGGCACGTGGTGAATTATCGAATGTCCGATTTGGAAGATATTTTAAATCCCGATACTTTTTTCCGTATCAACCGCAGCGAAATTGTTAATATCAACTTCATCCAAAAAATGGAGGCTTACTTCGGCAATCGACTAGTCGTTTCGATAAAAAATGATGGAGCCAGTTTAAAAACGAGTGGGCCGAAGACAGCCGCTTTTCGGAAGTGGGTAGAAGGAAATAATTGATAATCATCCCCACAATCGCTCACTAGCAATCGCCGCACCTTCCGCCATCGCCGCCAACTTCGCATACACAATGTCTTCGTCCACCGAACCGAATCCAGCAAAGGTTGAAAAACCACAATCGGTGCCCGCAATTACCCGCTCTTTACCAACAATATTGGCAAATCGTTCGATGCGCTGTGCCACCAATTCGGGGTGTTCAATAAAATTAGTCGTAGAATCCAGTACCCCTGGAATTAAAATTTTATCATCGGGAATGTCCGCATCTCGAAAAACGACCCACTCGTGGGCGTGACGAGGATTAGACGTTTCAAATAATAGACCTTGTGGCTTGGCTTTTAAAGCAATGGGCAATACTACACTCATCGGCGCATCGTGGTGGTGGGGTCCTTCGTAATTGCCAAAGCAAACGTGCATTCGGACTTTATCGGCAGGTATATTTCTAAGTGCGTGGTTCAACACTTCAATGTGCTGCTCTGCCAACTTTACGTATTCGGATTCGGGCTTATCTTTGAACATCATGTGTCGCCCCAAACCAATATCGGGAGAATCCAATTGCAAAATAAAACCCGCTTTGACAATCGCTTCGTATTCTACTCGCATCGCTTCCGCCAGAGCTTCCAAATAATCGTCTTGTGTTTGGTAATGTTTATTGGGTAAAAACAGGGCAATTACCCCAGGCGAGGCCGCATTCATAAAAGCATCCGTAGGTTGATGTTGGTCTATGGCCGCTTGAAAATTGGCAATATCTTCCTCTAACGGTAAGGTACTTTGCACCTCAATATCCGACACACAGCAGGGTCGAGAATAGGTGGGTGTTCCACCTCCTTTCGCTGCTCGTTGCAAGAATCCAGGGAAATCTTCTAAATCTTTGGGTGGATTCCGAGGACTATCTCCTTCAAAACCCGTAATCCTATCCTTGATATAAGTGGCGTAACTAATTTTGCTCATTTCGCCGTCGCTTACGATGTCCACCCCGTTTTCCTTTTGCCGAGCTACTACGGCATCTACCGCCGCTTTGATGGTATTATTAAATTCCGTGGCGTCCACTTCCTTGCCGTGTTCTTTGGCAAATACTAAGTCCGTTACTGCTTTGGAACGGGGTAAGCTACCTACGTGGGTGGTTAAAATGCGGTCAGTACTAATTTTCATATCAATGGATGTAACACAACTCTCCGAGTTGTGAAGTTAGTAATGTCGTGGTCGGAGAAGGGTAACTCGGAGAGTCACCGTTTTTATAAACTTCTCTACCGTACGCTTTTCGGGTTTGATAGGCGGTATTCTAAAAAATACCGCTTATCCTTCTTAATAGTAAGATAAAAATCTACGGTAGAGAGTTATACGATATGTACAACAAAAGTTCTTAAAATAATTTACTAAATAAAGGGTTTTTCCAAAATAAGTTTAGCAAATAAGCACCACTTATAGCGCTGCACTACAATGCTACATCCACCACTACCTTCTCCAATCCTTCTAACACAAAAGGCGGCTCGTAATCCCGACTAATGGGGGCGTGTCGATTTTCGCCACAACGCAGCCCCGAGTTGGGCGTATAAATCTCCCACATTCTTGGTAAATTCCCCGCTCCAATCGTTTGCTGATTGAGCAAAAAAGTAAGAGTAGCTGTTCGCTTTCCCGTTTTAGTCATTTTTACCTCCACCAACTGTTGACCCGCTGGAATTCGTTGAGTTGATTTAATGGCCGTTACATCTTTTCGGACATAAGTATAACTAAAAATTAGAAAGCCATCTTTTAGGTACAACTCATAACCTGCGCCACTATCCCCCGAAGCCAAAATAACCCCATTGGCTCGGTCGGTTGGTAAGTCAAGCATCACTTTCCAATGGCTATCGTACTGAAAAATATCGGGAGCAGACAATCGGTCTAATCGAGTCATTTTTGGGAAAAAGTAATATCTAGCTCTAGGTGGAGGTACGGCCGCTGCGTACAATTTGATGGTATCATCGTCCATCGGTAAAATATCGTAGCGTTCTGCCTCTTGCTGCCAAACTGCGATTAAAGCCTTCAGTTTTTCGGGTTCAGTTGCTGCCAAATTATGAATCTCCGCAAAGTCGTTTTCCACGTGATACAACTCCCAAACATCTTGCCCGAAAGGGTCTCCTTTTTGGTGACGAGTAACGGCTTTCCAGCCATTTACCCAAATAGCTCGGTCGCCCAGCGTCTCAAAGTATTGCACTTCTTTTCGAGTGGGTACTTGTGGATTGTCGAAGGCGTAAGCAAAACTTGTTCCTTGAATGGGTAAGATTTTTTGCTGATTCACTTCTTTTGGAAAAGGTTGATTGATTAAATCTAAAAGAGTGGGAACCACATCAATCGCATGGTGGTACTGCTCACAAATCTGATTTTGCGGCAAATTGCCATTTGGCCAACTCACAATCAAAGGTGCTCGTGTGCCGCCGCCGTACGTATCCGCCTTGTACCACTTTAGTGGAGTATTACTCACTTGCGACCAACCCGTAGAAGCGCCACCGTAGGAATCATCCGTTCCCATAGCCTCTAACAAAGCCATTTTTTCGGTAAAAGGCTCTGGGCCTAAATAGGAAATTCTACGGACGTCAATACTCGGAACGGGCGCACTTCCAGGGGCTGCTCCATTATCAGAAAGCACTAAAACTATCGTATCGTCTAGTACATCTTCGGCCTTTAGAAAGTCAACGATTTGTTGCAAAGCCGTATCTGTGTGTTCTAAAAAAGCAGCATAAATTTCTTGTCCTCTGGTCACTAATTTCTTTTCGTCTGTGTTCAATTCCGACCAGGGCGTTACGCTTGGATTTAGTGGGGACAATTCCGTATTTTCGGGGATAATGCCCAGTTCTTTTTGCTTTAGAAATCGTTTTTGGCGAGCCACTTCGTACCCTTCGTCATATTTTCCTTTGTGCCGTCGAATGTCGTCACTCGGTGCATGCAAGGGAAAATGGCAAGCCCCAAATGCCAAATACATAAAAAATGGTTGCTCGGGTGTAGCCGCCAAATGGTCTTGCAAATATTCTACCCCTCTTCTCGCCAAATCAGTACTTAAATGATAATCATCGCTTTTGTCGGGATAAGCCGCCACCGTATTTTCAAACATCTCTGGATGCCAATGGTCCATCGCATTGCCGTGGAATCCGTACCAACGGTCAAATCCTCTGCCAACGGGCCAATGGTTAAAAGGCCCCGTCGCATTTTGGTCCGCCAAAGACGATAAATGCCATTTGCCCAAAGCTAAAGTGGAATAACCTTGGGGCTTTAAAATTTCTGCCAGCGTAGCCGCGTCCTGTCGAATCCAACCTTTGTAGCCTGGATGGTCTCTGCCCCATTCGGCTATATTGCCAACGCCTACCGCATGGGCATTTCTACCCGTCAGCAAACAAGCGCGGGTTGGGGAACACAAAGCCGTTACGTGAAAGTTGTTAAAGCGGGTACCCTGCACCGCCAACTCATCCATACACTTCGTCCGCAAATCGGAGCCGTAGCAACCCAAATCGGCGAACCCCACATCGTCCAACACCGCTATTAAAATATTGGGCTTTTTTTGAAGCGTTCTCGGCGTAAATCCATTCCCTACCGCCGATAAATTCGCCGTTTTTTGTGGAAAATCTAGGGCTTTTTGGCTACAACCTAAAACTGCTGCCGCCGCTGCGGTGGAGGATAGTTGGAGGAATTTTCGACGGTTGAAGTTGGTGGGTTTGGCCATAGTGCATAA
>JBCCQK010000666.1:0-3955 GCA_039024375.1 Bacteroidota bacterium | reverse complement strand
CGAATATGAATTTTATTATAAATAAATGATAATCAATATTTTACAAACTGGCACGCCTCTTGGATTTATGAAGGTATCAATGTTCGATATTTTCGGAATACAAAAAAGTCAATTATGGACAGAGCCGTACCAGAACAAATTACTCGACAACATCAACTGAAAAATGCGACGTGGGGCGTATTGATGGTCGGGGTTATCTTAGTAGGTTTCTACTATTTTCGGTCGGCGCTAACGACTTCTTTGGAGGCCACTACTTTTAGAACGGCGATTGCCGAAGAAGGCCGCATGGAAAATACGCTTACGGCAACGGGAGAGGTATTGCCCGCTTTTGAACAGGTGATTGTCAGTCCTATCCGGGCGGCGGTGCAGGAAGTACTAGTGCCTGTCGGTAGCCGAGTACAACCTAATCAACCTCTTTTGGCCCTAAACAAAGAGTTCGCCCTTTTGCAACAAGAAAAACTGCAAGACCAGTTGGCTTTGCAGCAAAATAGCTTGGTTCAATTAAAGCTGCAATTGGATAAAAATCTTTACGATTTAACCATTAACAACGACATCAAAGGCTTGCGGATTGACGGTTTGCGGGCCGACTTGGAGGATGCTAAACGCTTAGTCAGTATCGGTGGCGGTACGGCGGAAGCGGTCGAAAAAGTTAAACTGAATCTAAAAATTGCCCAATTAGAGAAAAAACAATTGGAAAATGATTTGAGGTATAAGCAGCAGTCGGTTACAAGCGACCTCAAAGAAGTAGAGTTGCAATTGGCCATTCAAAGTAAAAATCTGCAAGAGTTTTCCCGAAAATTAGAGCAAGCGGAAGTAGTGGCCAATCGAGCGGGTGTATTAACGTGGGTCAACGAGAACATTGGCACGACGGTCAGCGAAGGCGAAATACTCGCCAGAGTGGCTAACCTAGAAAGTTTTAGAGTCGAAGGAGCTATCTCCGATGTTTACGGTGAAAAAATTCATCTCGGGCAATCTGCCATTGTGCGTATCAACGACGAAGATTTACGGGGACAAATTACCAATATTAAACCGACGGTGACCGACGGGGTGATTCAATTTATCGTCCAACTCGAAACGCCGAATCACGAACTGCTTCGCCCAAATTTAAAAGTGGAAATTTTCTTGGTCACGCAGTCCAGAACGAAGACGATTCGAGTGGCCAACGGCCCCCAATTCAAAGGTCGAAAACAACAGGATATTTACGTGTTAGAAAATGGGGTAGCGAAACGCCGAACGGTGAATATTGGTCTGACCAATTTTGATTACGTGGAGGTATTGGACAATCTACAAGCGGGTGAGGAAGTGATTATTACGGATATGAAGGATTATGCGCATTTGGCAGAAGTGGTAGTTGTAGAGTGAGTTTTTTGAGGCCGCTCTTGTGTATTTTCGACGCTGAGGGCCGCTGTTTCTATTATGTTTTTTGTTATGTTTTCTTTACTAGCGAATTCGTTGTACACTCTGGAGAATACCGAAAAATACTTTACAGAATCTATTTGAGCCTTAGAAAATGAGCGGAACATTTTCAAAATTTTAGCAGAAACTCCAACGAAAAAACATAAAATGTCATAACTCCAAACAGCGTTCATCAGCGTCAAAAAAAATAAAAAACTCGATTTTGAGACAATTTTACCTACATATAATCTTCAATTTCCTATTCGGACTGATAGTCAGTGGACAAAGCGAAACGACCCAACTCTCGCTGAACGAAGTCATCGAACTAGCCAAAAATCAGTCGATTGCGGCCCGACAAGCGACTACACAAAAGGAAACGGCCTACTGGCAATACCGCAGTTTTTTGTCGAACTACAAACCCCAATTGACGCTAAGTGGAACGCTACCCAACTTTAATCGAACCTTCCAAGAAGTGTTGCAACCCGACGGAACGATTGAATTTCAACCCGTCACGAACAATAATTCGGATATGACTTTTTCGTTGAGTCAATCCATTGCCGCAACGGGCGCCACCGTTTTTGTGAACTCCCAACTGCAACGATTTGATGATTTTGACAGAGACTTCAAACTGTATAATGGCTTGCCGATTGGGGTGGGAATTGAGCAACCTCTGTTTGCCTTCAATCCTTTAAAGTGGGATAGAAAAACCGAGCCGTTGCGCTACGAAGAGTCCAAACAAGAATACATCGAATCGTTAGAAAATATCGGACTGACGGCGGCTAATCGCTTCTTCGATTTTCTGATTGCGCAGGTCAATTTGCAAATTGCGCAGGGTAATTTGAGCAATAACGACACCATTTATAAAATTGCTTTGGAGCGTTTCGATTTGGGAAAAATTTCCAAAAATGATTTGTTACAATTGCAATTAGGTGTGTTACAATCCCAAAAAGCGGCGGCGAGTGCCCAACAAAATTTAGAAGTGGCCGATTTGCAGCTAAAATCTTTCATCGCCTACCGTGCGACCGAAGCGATTGAGCTGACCTTACCCACGGCGATTCCCAATTTGCAAATTGATGCGAACCGAGCGTTACAAGAAGCCTTTGTCAATCGGGGGGACGCCATTGGATTTCGGCGGCGCCAATTGGAAGCCGAACGGGCAGTTGTACAAGCCAAAGGAGAGAACGGTTTTCAGGCCAACGTTTTTGCCGCCGTCGGCTTGACAAACACTGCCAAAACTGCGGGCGATATTTATGACAATCCACAGGACAGACAGACCGTTCGTCTCGGTTTTACTTTACCTATCTTAGATTGGGGACGCGCCAAATCTCGCACGGAAACGGCCAAGGCCAATCAACAGCTCGTCGCCTTCGAAGTGGAACAAGACCGCATTCTTTTGGAACAAGAAATTTATACCCTCATTACGCTTTTCAATATGCTCAAAGAGCAACTAACTTTTTCGGAAGCAGCGGACCAAATTGCGGCCGAACGCTACGACATTGCCAAAAACCGCTTTTTTATCGGTAACTTGAGCATCACGGACTTAACGATTGCCCTACAAGAGAAAGACCAAGCAAAACGAGATTACATTTTTTCGCTACGAGATTTTTGGACGACGTGGTTGACGATAAAGGTTAAGACGTTGTACGACTTTGAGGGGAATCGAAAGATTTAAGGTTGTTATATGGTTATATGGTTATATTGTTGTATGGTTATATTGTTACTGTGTTAAACGTTGACCATATAGCAATATAACCATATAGCCGTACAACAATACAACTCAAATTTTCAATTTCTCATTAGTGTATTTTATCAGATGATTGAGGGAACGGGGGAGTTTTTGGAGTTCGTTTAAGATATGAAGATATTCTTTTTCAGAAAGGAGATTTCGGACTTTCGCTTTTTGATTCCAATCAAGACTTTCTTTTTGAGAGCCTTGGCTATACCGATAGAATTTGATTTTGTCCTTTTTATGGTAGCGGCCAAATCCTTCGGCAATGTTCGCCGAAATAGAATCAACAGCGGTTATAAACTGAACGCCGACCGTTTTCTTAGCGAACCAGTCCCATTGATGAACAACATCCCAAACATAGTTCGAAAGATGAAAAGCAATCATATAACTTTCAACATCGCTGAGTTTTAAAAATTTCTTGTGGTTTTCCATAGTCTTAGCTTTTTCTAAACGCTATTTTCATGAAACATTAAATTCATCATCAATATTGATTAAAATGGGCATCGAGCCCTTTTTACAAATTTTTCCGTTCGATACGGAAAAATTTGTTGGGAACGCCTAGTTAAGCAATTTTATGAAAATGCCGTTCTTTTTCTAAAGATTTTAGGACAATATAGCAATAAAACCATATAGCCATATAACAATATAAAAAATGATACAACTACAAAACATCGAAAAAGTCTATCGCACCAAGACGATAGAAACCGTTGCCCTCAACAACATCAACCTATCCGTTGCCGAGGGCGAATTTTTGTCCATTATGGGACCATCGGGCTGTGGCAAAAGCACTTTGTTAAACATCATGGGCTTACTGGACGAGCCGTCCGACGG
>JBCCQK010000665.1:0-3958 GCA_039024375.1 Bacteroidota bacterium | reverse complement strand
CCCCATCGAGAAGCTGGCTCGTGAGGCCTTTGCGCACCACGGATGCCTCATAGTCATGGGGAAGCATCACCGATTTGGTGAAAAGGAACTTGTGCAGACGAAAGCCCATGTCGCGCAACAGACGCTCGATATCGCCGACCTTCGGCGATATCGAGCGTCTGTTGCGCGACATGGGCTTTCGTCTGCACAAGTTCCTTTTCACCAAAACTCTGAAAAAATAAATTGACCAATTTTGAAATGGATTTTTTCAGTAATACTAATTGTAAATGCTTAACACATTGCTAACGTATCGGATACTTTGAAAATATCCGATGGGTTATATTAACTAATTTTCTACGGGTGAAAAGACTTGTAAAACCTCTCGCAAAAAATTAGTATCAAAAGGCTGCAAAACGGCCTCATCCAAATGGTAAAAAACGATATTTCGAGACTCTTTTTTTAATCTTTTTTGTAATAAAGTCGCCGCTTTCAATAAATTTTTTTTCTCGACTTTTTCAATACGAATCAAATCATTCTCGTACAGATAATAACCGTTAAGGTAAGTACTTTTAACTACTCGCCAACGATTTTTGGCAATTTTGTCAAATCGCTGTCTATCCGCCAAATCCGCCGCAGTCAACTGATTGATGAGTTTAATCATGTGGTCATTTCGAAACAAGACGCCCCATTGAAAAAGGGGTAATGCGACGTCTAATGGCAAAGGATATTCGTTTAATCTATCCAAATATTGCCTTCCTGTATCGTTATCCAAAATAGAATTTTCAGTAGTAAAATCCTGTACTTTCCCCATGTTGTAATACATCAACATTCCCCGACGAACGGGTGGCACGCCCGTTTTTTCGACATATTTAATTTGATGCAAACGAATGGTAGCGGAAAAGTAAATAGATTTTTCTTTTACTCGTTCTTGAATCAATCGTAGTAGGCTAAAATATTTCAATTGGGTGGTTTTATTCCAATCGCAATCAAATTGGTACTCCGCTATGTTCGCTCCTACGACTTTAGTTTGCTCGGCTAGTTTATCCACTATTTTTTGTGCTAATTTGGGCAATTCATTCGGAGTTATTTGTACCAAAGTTCGATTGGTGATAAAAACGGTTGGGACAATTTGAATGTCGGGATTTGGTGAAGCAGTCCAATTGATACTGGCCAAAGCAACGGGTTTATCTTGCTTAAAATCCCAATCGACGTCGAAGCATTTTGGATAAATCGTTTGAACTTTTAGCTGTTTTAAAGTCGCCCGCTCTTTGGCAGCTAGGTCAAAATTCGTTTGCCAATGGTAAAAAGCAGGCGAAATTTTGAGTGGTTCCGATTGACATCCCGCCACTAGAAACAAGCCAGCTAGAAGCCCTCCCCAAATGTAGCTCATCCAACTTTTGATAGTTCCAGTCATTAGTTTTCTGCTATTTACCTTTCATTGTAAAAAATATTTCCTTAATTTGGTTTTTAGTAACTGCTAAATAAAGATTTTCCTACCTCTGATTAGACAAAATGACGCTCTAATCACTTAATTAATTTTGTTACTAAATTTGATGTGGTCGCCAACCACAATGTGTATATGATAGGTAATGAGTGACAGATAGTTTTCCCATTCACTATTATTAAAATCATTCATCACCCCTCATTCATTTGGCGAATACATTCTAAATCAACCACCATTATTCTATGAAAACCCTAATTCAATTTAGCCAAGCACTTTTTGTTGGTCTATTCCTATCTATTCCTATTCTATCACAAGCACAACAAAATAAAGCAGAAGATATTGGTCTCGAAACTTTAGACGAAACTTTCTTTTTTGCGGGCTTGTCGGCAACCATTTTAGACCCTGGCAAGGCAGAGGTCAATTTCTACACCTCTATGTACTCTACTTGGCTGGCTATCCACGAATCGGTCATCGAATCGCCCGTCCGTGACCGCCTACGCCTGAGTGAATTTACCGCCAACGTAGAAGCCTATTACGGATTATCCGCTACAGGTCGCTGGGATTTGGGACTTCGCCTGCGACACGGGCGGCGGCGGCTAGACAATTCTGCCCAAAGTTCGCCTTTTCGAGTTTTTCAAAGCAGTCGAGGAACCGACGAAGCCGATAATGTAGGTACGGATAAAACCTACGCAGGATTAAAAGAAGTGGGCCTCCGCTTTCGATTAATGCCCTTCAAAAATATTCCCGAATTGACATTGAATGCGGGTTACTCCATCTCGCCCATCAAATCGGAAGAAGACCAAGAATACCTCATTGCCGACCGAAATAATATTGATTTCAATTTATCCTATTTTATTAGTTTAAACAAAGCGGCTACCTCCTATTATTATTTTATCCTAAACGGCGTCGCTTACCTACCTAGTGCTACTAACGACGAAGCATTGTATAACAGTTCGGCTAGCTTTTTCATCGTGCAACGCTTAGGAAGTCGATTTGTACTTTTCCCAGGAATTTCTTACAGCATTGCCTTCAAACCACCATCCGTAGGCGACGAACCGCTCATCAAGACCAATACTTCCGTTTTGGGCACCTTAGGTCTGCAATACCAACCGAGCAATAATTTTAGCCTCAACGTTAGCGGGGCGTTACCGCTATTACTCGACAGCAGCAATTTATTAGTACAACAAGTGCGAGAAAGTTTTTCGTTCGTTAGCTTGGGTGGACGTTTGCTGTTCTAATTTTTGTCCACTTTTGAGCATAGGTCAACAAATAGCTATTTTGTTTAATATACTGGCATAATTTATGGTGCGTGGAATGTTATGGGAAATAAGGCCATCTTCACTATTTCAATAGCATTTTTCTTTTCCGCCTTTTCTGCTAGCGGTCAAATGCTGGATTCCGTACGAACTGATGCGGAACAGATGCCTTATTTTCCTGGATGCACTGCTTACAGTATCGGTAGCCCTGAACGCCGTCAATGTTCTAACCAATCCGTCAAAGCCTATTTTTATAATCAGATTATTTATCCTCAAGAAGCAAAAGACGATAACGTAGAAGGAGCGGTTTACGTTCGATTTATTGTAGATGAAAAAGGCCGAGTACAGTCTCCCCAATTGCTAAAAGACATTGGAAGCGGCTGTGGTCAAGCCGCTTTAGATGTGGTCAATAATATGCCTCAGTGGGAACCTGCTTACCACCAAGGACGCCCCGTCAAAGTGGCTTTAGAACTCCCTATCCATTTCTATTTTAAAGAAACGCCCAACGTCCCTACAAACGAGACCTATTCCGTCGTTTGGGGAACGCTTCACGATTATCAAGTCACTCGAAAAGAATTAAGAAAAAACCTATCCAAAACCATAAAAGTCTTTAATGAAAGCGGGAAAAATATGCCTGTAAGTAGCTTAAATTTTTCGGTCAATAAAAGGCAAAAAGTGCAACGAGCAACCAGTAGTGGAAAAATCACCCAACAAATGGAGCGACTGGTCAAAAAATTGAAAAAGGGTCAGCAATTCTCTGTAATCGTTACCGTACAAAAGAATGGACAGTTTATTGAAGCGGTACGAGAGTATTTGGTTGAGTAGGTGTAGTGGCGGTGGCAGTAAGCAGTGGCAGTAGCGGTAAGCAGTGGCAGTAGCAGTAGCAGTAAGCTGATACGAAGCCTTTCACTTGTAGCCTGACTTACGATAAAGAAAGCATTATTGTTAAGCCCCAAAACTGTAATATGCACAGAGGAATACCTATACAAATAAGAGAAAATAGGCAGTTAAATCGATTCTAACCTTGATTTTTCACAACAAACCAAACTTTAACACTTTTTTTTTGAACTTTCTTGTAAAAATTAAAAGTATCGTCAAAACGAATAATATTCTGCTAGCTTAACAAAAGATAACAAACATTTCAACTTTTGTCGTTTCCTCCAAATGAAATTACACTTTACCAATTCCACACCAACACCTTACCTGCTGATTATCAGTAGTTTATACTTACATTTATTAATCATCCCCTTTTAATAGTGTAACATTCACACTATCTTTG
>JBCCQK010000664.1:0-3965 GCA_039024375.1 Bacteroidota bacterium | reverse complement strand
GGTGGGATTTTTTTTTTATTTTCAATTTAAAAAAAAAAAATGGCCCACCCCAAACCCCAGTTTCTAGCCGCCAAAGGCGGCGTTTTCAAAAGTGTACGGTAAAAAATTCTTTTTTCAAATATATGCAGAAATCTTACCAAGTTTGCCAAAATGGTCATAGAATTACTAGTTTTGAGTTAAGTTTAAAAAGCGTAGCTGCTCACTTCCCAATTTTAATCCAATAGATAACTACTTACAACTCTATATTGAAAACGCCATAACAGTCAATGCTACTGCTCGAAAAAACTTTATGGACTCTATGAGCTGTATGGACTTTATGGTAAAAAGAGTGCTAAGTAGTTACTCCAATAGATAATTTACTGATGATTACGAATAAAGTCCTTTACCTATTCCTCTTTCTGAGTTTTCTTTTCTTTTTTCTACTAAATTCCTGTAAGACATCACTGGTAAAGCCCGAGTTCACGCCTATCGTCAAAGAAGAAGGTAGTTCTTATAAAGCATTGATTTCTAAAAGCGGCGATTTACGTTTAAAAAACTTAACCTATTCCGAACCCAATAACGGCCGAATGTTGTGGCGAATGGATGTCTATCACCAAGACCAAAACATCAATAGTCAACTTTTTAGTGAAGGGTGGAATCACCTTAATTTTTCCATTGAGCAACTGATGTTGGAAGATGAAAAGAAGCAATACCTGTACGTACCCGCCGAAGGAGACACTTTTATTATCAGAAAGGCCGACAATAAATTATTCCGATTACCGTACGTTGGTACGGCGGGCAATAGCTACGTGGGTAATGTTTTTGTTGGAAAAAAATTAGTAGAGGTCTATTCGCATCAGCTAAAATTGACTAATTTGAGGACAATGGACACCTTTCTTTATCCTACCCAACTGAAAGGGAGAATCACCGCTATTAAACTAGTGGGAAAAGATAGAATTGGGTTCGAGTATTACGATACCGAAAGTTCGCAACGAAAAAAAAGAAACAAGGTGGTTCGGTTCAAAGCATTTCAGAAGGTTGCTATAGAAAAATAACCTCAGCCCTCAGAAAAGATGGTTCAATTTTTCTGCTCTTTCGGTAACAACTTCAACTTTTTTACGATTTCCTCTTTATTTGCCCTTTTTTGGCCGTAAAAAAAGAGTTCGTTCGGAGAAACCACGTGAATGTACTTGGGTAACGTGCGATAGTCTTTCCCCATCAAATTTTGTAATTTTCGAGGCTGAAATTGCCCCGTTTTCAAATCCATGATATTGAAAACCAATTCGGCTTTTTCCAAAGTCGCATTTTCTGTTCTTCGCCCTACCGATTCGGTTAGATTCGCATAATTATCATTATAAAAAAAGAGTAGAGACTCGTATCGCCTAAGTGCTTTGAAAGAGGCGTAAGGACTATCCGCAAGCATGACTTGCCGTTTCGGAATGCGATTCATCCACTGCACCTGTCCTTCGGTGTTGACTTTAATGGTCAGAATGTCTTCGTACAGCATCGAAGTAGTTATCTCCGCATCTTCAACGGCTATGAATGTACTTTCTCTTACTCGTTCGGCTAGTAACAAATATCCGTCCTTCAAAGCTGTCGCTTGGTTGATAAAAAAATTAGTGAAGCCAATTTTGGAAGCTTTAACCTCTGGGTTGTACGCCGTAAATGCTTCTTTGAAATCGTCTTTAGTAATACCTATTTCTTTTAGGTCAAACTGCTGCGAATTTGGGTTCAATGTACTAATAACCAACCCCTGAAACCTATCCGAGAGCCCTTTTTTGACAAGAGAAAATCCAACTAATTGTTGTTGGGTATTTAGTAAAAATGTGGTTTGGTCAAATCTTAATTTATCTAATTCGAGCGGCAGTACTACCTGCTTTTTAGTGGTAGAGAAATAGGCTAATACAAACTTTTCCATCTGACTGCCATAGAACTCCGCATTCAAATTGCCCTTGTAATGATTCCCGATGTAGAAGATATTTCCGTCGTCGCCTACTAACAAAGACTCTTGAAATAGTCGTTCATTCTTGTAAAGCAATTCAATCGTTTTACTGGAAATTTCTTGAAAATCAACGTCAAAAAGATGCAGTCCGATTTGCCCTTCCTTTTTCATATCCGTAAAGCTCCAAGTCGCTACTGCTAACTTTGACTTATCGGGAGACAGTTTATTCAAAAATCGGATTCGCACATCGGGCGGCGCTTTGGTGGTGAGTAGCACTTTGGGTTGCTTTTCAGCTAAGGTTGGTAAGTCGTATTGGTAGAGCAGCAGCCGATTATTTTTTCGGACGGGCGTGTAAAGGGATGCTAAAAAGACCACTGAACTATTCCAAACAAAGATATTTTCTACGGCGAAGTATTCTTGCTGTCGTTCGGTTGGAATCCTTTTTTCGGCTAGTAATTGATTGTCATAATTATAATATTCTAGGATGACGGAGGTTGGTGCTTCAAAATCGTCTGATTTGACTTTTACGTAGCCTTTTCCATCAACGGGGAGGATATTTTGTAGGGTGATGGGTTGGGGTAATTCGGCGGGGAGGGTTGTTTCTTGTGCCGTCAGAGAAGAAAGTACAGCTAATAAAAGGATGGGGAATAAGAATTTTTTCATCGTTGATTTTCGATTTTTTTAGACAAATAAGTTGCTAAATATATCGAATATTTCGGATTTACAAAGTATCTACTTTCAAACGAAAACGATACTTTCTCTCTTGAATTGTTATTTTTCTTGCAAATTAGATATTGAATATCTAATTTGCAAGATGATTTATAGGAAAATAACTAGTATTGTTTTAAAGAAAGCCGCCAAAGTACCCGTTATAACCATCACTGGACCAAGGCAATCGGGAAAATCCACACTAACTAAACAGGCATTTCCAGCGCATAGATATGTGAATTTAGAGAATATTGAGTACAGGAATTTGGCTGTTGACGACCCAAAGGGCTTTTTGGATAGTTTTCCACATCCTGTCATTATTGACGAAGTCCAATATGCCCCCGATTTAATTTCCTATATCCAAATAATTGTCGATGAAGGTGCAGCGCCCGGTAGTTTTATTTTAACAGGTTCCCAAAACTTGTTACTCATGCAACAAGTGGCACAAAGTCTAGCTGGAAGAGTAGCGATTTTTAACTTACTTCCTTTCTCTTTAGAAGAATTAGCAGATACGAACTATACTTACTCTAACTATGAGGAATATTTAATTCGTGGTTTCTATCCTAGAATCTATGACAAAGACCTAGAAGCACAAGACTGGTATAGAGATTATATTACCACTTACGTGGAGCGAGACGTACGGCAATTACTTAATATTGAAAATGCAGCATTATTCCGGCAGTTTATTGAGGTTTGTGCAGGTAGAATAGGTCAGTTAGTGAATTTTTCTGATATTGGAAACATGATTGGCGTCAGCTACCAGACCGTTAAGCGGTGGTTGAGTATTTTAGAAACGAGTTTTATTATTTATACCATCCGACCTTACCACAAAAATTATGATAAGCGCATTGTTAAGTCCCCAAAATTGTACTTCTACGACGTGGGACTAGCGGCGACCCTTTTGAATATTCAAGCAGTTGACCAAGTAACCATGCACTTCGCAAGGGGAGCCTTGTTTGAAAACTTTATTTTAAATGAAATCCAAAAGCACTTTCTCAACAGGGGCAAACGCCAAAGTCTTTATTTTTGGCAAGATAGCACTAAAAAGGAAATCGATTTATTAATTGATTTAGGTACCACCCTACATACTCTAGAAATTAAATCAGGAAAAACCATCAATCGTTCCTTTTTTAAAAATCTAACTTATTTCAAGGAATTAGAACAAAAATTGGCGGTCGCTTCGTATTTGATTTACGGTGGACGAGAAATACAACGACGGTCTGATATAACGGTTTTGGGGTGGAATCAGCTTGGGGAACTGCCTATTTAATAATAAATTAATTTTGTAAATATTACCGAATTCTAAATAAAAACTACCTTTAATCAGATTATACTT
>JBCCQK010000663.1:0-3991 GCA_039024375.1 Bacteroidota bacterium | reverse complement strand
TGATAATAGTTATAAGTGGTTAAGACAGGGGATTATTAATATTAGAAATATAATCTCGTACCGAGTGCAAGTTCTAGATTCGTACTAGCCTTAAATGATAATGGTATCGTACTACCCATCCTACTGATTAAGGTGATTTGCGGCATTAGCGAATATTCCAATTCGGCAAAGGTGCGCAGACCATAAACGGTATATTCGGGACCGCTAGTTCCAATGGACAGTAAAGCAACTTCCCTCCCTAAAAACCAGCCAGCCCCTAAGTAGTAGCCAAATCTGTGCAGGCGTTGATTTTTAAACTTAAACCCTTTGGCGTAGTCGATGCTAATGAGGCTAGTGGCAAATCCCGAATCTTCACTATTTCGAAATTCGTAGAGATAAATTCCACCTCTTAGCTCATCAAAACTATTGAGGTGATATTGAGCTGTTACAACAAATCCTCCTGCGTTGAGTGGGGTAGCAGGACTAACGGAAACGGTATTGGATAAATGTTCTTGTGCAGATAATGGTATGGCAAAAGCCAAGCCTATCCAAATAATAGGTAGTGTGAAAAATCTCATGGTAGTATGTTTAGTAGTGCCTAATGCAAACGGGCCTACCTACGGCAGGCGGGCAATTGGCAGTTTATGAAAAAGAATATCTAGAGTAATATTGCGACCATCTTCAACTACCTCCATATAAAAAAGGCGGTCATTGGGAACGGTAATTTTATCAAAGACCGCTACATATTCGTTGACTTGATGGGAAAGGACTCGGTTAATATCCGCTTTTACGGTAAATAGTGGGTTTAATCGAACCTCATGTCGAGCCGCTTTTTTCGGTCGTCTCCGTTCTCTGATACCAAATTCCACGTAAGAAATATCGTAGGGAATGGGTCCTTTATTTCGGACTTCGTACACCAAAAAGCAGTTGTCCAAACTGTGATAAATTCCCGTCACCTTGAGTTGAATATCTCCATGCCGAGCACCGAGGTAGTCGTATAGATGTGGTTTACTTAGCAAAGTAACGGCCTTGTTATATAGGATTTTTTCCCTTGTTTGCTCTTTACCTGTTTTGCTTACAGGTAAATTGACTTTTCGAGTAGCTGACTTTGCTGGTGTTCGATTAGTAGTCGGCAAAACGGGAGGTGATTTATTGGCACTTAATACTTTGGTAGCCATTCTTTGGGTGATGAAGTAATTGAGTTGGGGATTCTCCAAATACATCACGTAAAAGGAATAATAATGCTGGCCTTTGGTCAGTATCGTTAAATTGGTTTGTTTGATGGTCTTGACGCCTTTAACCCGTAGGATATTATTAGTGTATTCGATAATGAAATGCTGATTATCACCAATGTCGGTATAGATAATATCAGAAGGAAAAATCAAATGGGAGGTTTGATTTTCCATGATTTGAATGATGGTATTTTGTGCCGTTACTTGGAGATAAAATAGTATGGTTATCCCCATTAAAGTTAGTTTTCTCATAATATTGAGTAGTAGTTATAGAGATTGAGTGTCAAAAAGCAACACCTCATACCCCGCAGGAATAAAAGCCGTTTGTTTTTGATTGGCTTTGCGCCCCAATCGGATAGACAAATTACCGAGGGTATTTCTCAAATCGATATTGCCCGCATCGGCTAATCCTTGGTTGATAGCTTGTTTGGTGGCGTCTTGGTAAGCCCCTTCAATATAAATGCCTGGCATTCCATCCAAGTCATAGACGGCCAGACTGGTTGGAATGACCTTGCCATTCAAATTGATGGAGGCAATCCGCACTTGCATCCGATTGGCAGAAATGGTACAAATACCGTAAAGCAAGGTGTTTTGAGGAATAGCGAACTGTTGATAAAAACCAGTTTCGATAACTCGTAACTGAATTTTATCCCCCGTTCTAAATTTTTGCTTTTGGTCAATAACGGCTTTGATGGCAGACGCTTGTGCAGCAATGGGGTCGATGGGAGCTAGGTCGTTTGCATCGGAAATTGGTACTTTTTTGACGTTTAAGTTTAAGTCGTCTTTTAGACCAGTAGCAGTGCTGAAGGAAAGTGCTTTTTTTTGCTTTTTCTTTCTTGGGAGGCGCAGCATTCGTACCATGAAAAGCAGCATATTGAGCTTGACTATCAGCTAATCCTTTTTGATAAGCGGCTGCCTCGGCACTTAGGGTACTTTTTTCTAAATCTTCTCGTCTTTGTCTATTCTCTGATTTAGCAGCCGCCAAACGTTGTTTTCGTTCTTCCTCCAACAAATGATATTTGCTCTGTTTCTCTTTAACCTTGTTCATCAAATAGTTCACATCATCCATTGCTTTTACCGAATCAACTTCTGCGTTAGTGTTACTCGCTGTTACTATGCTATTTGAATCTAGTAGGGTAGGGGAGAGGTCACCATCAAAACCACCAAACTGGTCGTCATTTGCGCCCATTGATTTGGAGAAAACCGATTTATCCAATTTGCGCTTAGCTTTAGCGAGTAGAAAATTTTCGTTTTCTCCGCTTTAATCATTTCCTTTTTGGAAAGGGCAAAGACCTCACTCGCTTTGGTTTTGGTGGCAATAAAGTTAATATCATCTTGTAAACCTACCGCCATTGAGGCGGCTTGAATTTTCTGTTTGACTGCTCCCTTTTTGATGTTAAAAGACAAAAATGCCATACCTCCAACCACTATCAGTAAGACAGGAATGATATAAAGGATTTTAGGAAAACCACCATTAGGTGACTTAAAAAGTTGTGTTAGTTTACTCATATTTTTTTAAGATTAGAGAACCGAGAATAGAGAGTAGAGACGATTCGCAATCTCTCCTCTCTATTCTCTGCTCTCGGTTCTATTTATCCATTTCTACAAATTGAATGCGGTTATTTTTATGCACTTCAAAGCCACCGATTAGTAAGCCATGTGGGTTATCGTCCGAACGGGCAACCTCTCATAAATCAAGAGAAGTGATTAAATTTTTGACTAGAAAACCGACTTTGGTTTGCACTACCTCTTTACCGTATTGCACCGCCTTATAAGGATAAACATCAATATTGACTCGAATAGAATCCAGTTCGTATTTGATTTCCACGCTGGAAGAAATCAGCTTTTTGTAATAACTATCCCCCCGTTTGTCCATAAAAGCTTTGACCGAGGCATCACCCATCAAGAGTACTTGTCCACTTTCTTTTTAATCTCATCGGGATTGGGCGTGATGTCGTACAATAAAGCGTGGAAGTTCCGAACTTGGGCTTTGACTTCTGCTTTGCGATTTTCGTTAGCTGCAATTTGATAAGCGGTCAAGGTATTACCGTAACCGTTGGTGATGTAAATTTTCCCTTTTCCCTTGGTGACCATATTCATAGCGACCACCATAACGGTTACACAAAAAAGAAAGGAACTGACCAAAGTCAAGATGGCTACGAGCCGAGTTTGCTTGAAAGCCGAATCAATATTCATAAGACTATGTAATCTTTTAGTGTTAAGTGGGGTCTCGGTTGCCCCATTGTCAGTTGTTTCCTCCAACGGAGGTTCAACCTTTGGGGTGATACCCAATATTTTTTGTAGTAAACTCATAAGCAAAGCATTAATTTTTTGGAGTGTATCTAGCTCTTTTGACCTCCTTAGCTGCGCCCCCTGCTATTCCAACTGCCCCTTTACCAATGGTAGCTGAAAGCAAAGCACCCATCTGACCAATGCCTGCCCCAGAGATTACCCATCCTGCCACAATAGGAACAGTAACATACCCCACAATCAAAATCAATAAAAACATCCAAGCCCATTGGGTCAAAATAACCGAATTAACGGTATCTTCTAAGCCAAGTCCCTTCGTCCAAAAGCCCCCATTTTCGACAATGATACGCCACAATCTGACGGCAATCGCCTCAAAGACATTCCCAATACCCAACCAAAGATGAACGGATAGATACCTCGCTAGCCATTTCATATAAGCCGCCTCAAAGCCCGGAAAGACCGAGATGCCAATGACCAACGGCCCAGCAATATAGAGCACCACTAAGAAGAAGACCCGCAATGAATTAATG
>JBCCQK010000662.1:0-4019 GCA_039024375.1 Bacteroidota bacterium | reverse complement strand
ATAAAACTATTTTGATGATAAAAATATAACTGTAACTTCCTACTTACTCAATAATTGCTCAATTGTTAATAAAGTATTGTCTTCCCAATCTTGCATTTGTACGCCCAAAATACGAATCGTATTTCGATTGTTGGACAGATTAGTGACCCCAATGAGATAGGCCCAAATATTAAAAAAGAGTGATTCGGCCGCAGTATTATTACGGATACTGCCATCTTTTTGCCCATATTCAATGACATGAATCATCTGTTGTAGGGGCAGTTGAGCATTCTCTTGGACAATGGTAAAATAGGTACACTTCTGGAGCAGGGCGTAGGATTCTGATTGTAGCACTTTATCTTGACTATTTTTTAAAATTGTATAGAAATCGAGGACCATTTGGTATTCCTTCGGAGATTGCTTGGAGAAGTCCAGGTAGCCTTGAGCTAATGCTAAAATCCGTTGTAGCCCTGTCCCGCTACTAATTTTCAAATCAAAGAAGTGCTTCAAGAACTGCTGAAACGATTTGTTGACCACCGCTAAGTAAATATTTTCCTTATTCTCAAAGTAGCTGTACAGCGTCGTACGGCTACAACTCGCCACCTTACAAATATCCGAAATACTCGTCTTGGAGAAGCCTTTCTCAAAAAAGACCTCCTCCGCACTGTCAATGATGTGCGCCAATCGTTGTTCCTTAATTGTAGATTTCATACCGCAAATTTAGTCGTTTTTCAAAAAAGTGTTCCTGGTTAGAACCGAGAGTAGAGAAGAGAGATTAGAGACTTAGAATGTTGGCAAAGAGAAATGAAATCGAAACTTTTGTCTAATTTATTAAAATTTGAGTCTCTGCTCTCTCAATGAAATCCGTGCGGACAAGTTGGTCTCTGCTCCCTATTCTGAATTAAAGTTGTTGTCTTCTGCAATTTGCGTCTCTATTCTCTTCTCTCAATCCTAATTATTGGGATGGTCTCGATTTCCTATTCTGAAAATCTTCAAAAAAGTGTTAAATAATTTGAACGCAGTGTTCATTTTTTATAAATTTGACTATAAATAATTGGACACTCTGTTCAAAAAAAGATAAAACGTTTCTATTATGGCTTCCCAAAAAGTGTACATTATCGGCGGTGCGCAAACCGATTTTGGTCGAAATTGGCATCGGCAAGATTTGGAAATTGCGGACATCATCAAAGGTAGCTTTGATAAGGCATTGGCTAATTGTAAAATTGATGTACACGAGATTCAGAGTGCGCACATTGGCAACTTTGTCGGCGAATTATTTTGTGGGCAAGGTCAGTTGGGTGGGGTATTGGTCAGTTGCTACCCCGAACTGGCGGGTATTCCTACGGCGCGCCACGAAGCCGCCTGCGCATCGGGGAGTATGGCCACTTTAGCAGCCATGCGAGAAATTGAAGCGGGACACTACGATTTAGTAGCCGTGACTGGTGTGGAAATGATGCGCAATGTGGATGGCAAAACGGCTTCTCAGCATTTGGGCGCCGCCGCTTGGATTGGTCACGAAGCTACTAAAGCGATGTTTCCTTGGGTACATCTTTTTTCCGAAATCAAAACCTACTACCAAGAACGCTACGGTATTGCGGACGAACATTTGGCGGCCATTGCCAAGGTCAATTACGATAATGCGCAACGCAATCCCAACGCTCAAACACGCAATTGGACGTTAACGGACGACTACTTTGGACAGGACAATGTACATAATCCAATCGTAGAGGGCAAATTGCGTAAGTCCGATTGTGGACGAGTCAGCGATGGTAGTGCCACCCTTTTCCTAGCCTCCGAAAAATTTGCCAAACAATACGCTCAAAGAAATAATAGACCTATTAGCAGCATCCCGTACTTTAAAGGTTGGGGGCATCGAACCGCTCCCATTAGCTTACAGGAGAAATTACAGATTAGTCGCCAAACGGCGCATCCTTTTCCGCATCTGAGAGGGGCCATCCAAGATGCGTTTCGACGCGCTAATATTGCGGATGTGCAGCAGCTAGATGCTATCGAAACTCACGATTGCTTTACGGTTTCGGAATACGTTGCACTCGAACATTTCGGAATCACGGAAGCGGGTAAAGCTTGGCAAGCTATTGAAAATGAATCAATTGCGATGACTGGAGCTTTACCCGTTAATCCAAGTGGTGGCTTGATTGGTATGGGCCACCCCGTTGGGGCAACGGGCGTACGAATGTTACTCGACGCTTATAAACAAGTGTCCGACCAAGCGGGCGATTACCAAGTCGGCGGTGCTAAAAATGTTGGGACCTTGAATATTGGCGGTAGCTTCACGACGGTAGCCAGTTTTGTGGTGGGCGTTTAGCGTCATAAAGTCTCTGTTCTCTCAGTGGAACGGTCTCTACTCTCTACTCTTAAAAAAACTCACGAAAAAATAATTAGACCCTATGAAAAATGACATCATGAATTACGCTTTGGAAGCGGCGAACCCCTATCTGTTAGGACCTTATGCGCCGATTTTCAAGGAAATTGTGGCCGATAAAATGGAAGTTATCGGAGAAATTCCAAAAGACATCAATGGGGTGTACGTCCGCAACGGGCCGAACCCCAAATTTGAACCCAAAGGGCACTACCATTGGTTCGACGGCGATGCCATGCTACACGCTTTGCAACTAGAAAATGGCAAAGCAACTTATCGAAATCGCTGGATTCGCACTACTAATTTCAAAGAAGAAGCAGCAGCGGGTGAATCATTGTGGCAAGGTTTGATGGGCCGATTGGCGGCCAACATGAATCGGCCTTGGAACAGGGGAGTTCCTTTGAAAGACACGGCCAATACGGCGGTGGCATACCACGATGGAAAGCTATTAGCAGGTTGGTATATGTGCGGCGACCTCTACGAAATTGACCCAATTACTCTAGAGACGAAGGGTGTGCAAGATTATAACGGTACACTCACTTCCAAAGCAATGGCACACGTCAAAGTGGACGAGCAGACCAATGAAATGATGTTCTTTGACTACGAATTGACGGGCAATTATTTGGCGTATGGCGTTATCAACGGAACAGGCAAAGTGAAGCATTTCACAAAAGTACCGACACCTGGGCCACGGATTCCGCACGATATGGGCATTACTAAAAATTACTCTATTTTGATGGACTTGCCCTTGATTTACGACTTGCGATTAATGGCCAAAACGGGTAAAGCTATTCCCACTTTTAAGCAAGATATGCCAAGTCGATTCGGGATTATTCCACGGTTAGGCGACGCAAGTGAAGTCAAGTGGTTCGAGGCCAAACCGTGCTACATTTACCATACCATTAATTGTTGGGAAGAAGGCGATGAGGTGGTCATGGACTGCTGCGTCAATTGGGACCCGACCCCGCAACAAGACCTACCTCCAGGCGCATCAGCCGCCGAAAAGCTCAATGCTTACCTGCGAATGCGAGCGTATTTGCACCGTTATCGGTTCAATCTCAAAACTGGAGAAACCAAAGAATATCCGCTAGACGATTTGACGACTGAATTTCCATTGATGAACAGTCAATATTTGGGACGTCAATCAAAGTATTCTTACAACCAACGGTTCGAATTGTCTAAAACGTTGCGCTTTGACGCCATTGTGAAGTATAATACCGAAGATGGCACTTCCAAAACATACGAATATGGGAAGTATAAATACGGTAGCGAATCGCCCTTTATTCCAAAGGCAAATGCAAAATCAGAAGATGATGGTTACGTGATTAGTTTTGTGACGGATGCCAGAGAAAACACTTCTGAGGTAGTTATTTTAGATGCACAAAATATTGATAAAGAGCCGTTGGCGAGAATTATTTTGCCGCAACGGGTGCCACTAGGTTTCCACGCCTGTTGGGTGGATGGCAATAGGATGTTTAATTGACCATGTCTCCTAAGCAGGCGGGTAAAAAGTCATTAAATAAAATCATTTGTGTGATGAAAATCAAAATTGTTGGATGGTTATATTGATTGCTGTATGGCAAAGTGTTACGAGAACAACAAAACAATATAGCCATTGCTTCAACCAAGCATCAAAATTTAACTCATTTATACCCTTTTT
>JBCCQK010000661.1:0-4043 GCA_039024375.1 Bacteroidota bacterium | reverse complement strand
TGGAGAAACAGCACCTTCACAAGAGTAGCCTAAAAGCACTTACTTTCAAGCAGTCTTAATTCTTTCTTATTCTCCTTTTAATTTACAATTAATCTACGCTACTTAATATTGAAAATTAAATTTATGCTAAACTTGCCAAAATCAAATACTTCAATTACTAAACAACCCTCACTGCAAGGAGGCGAAACCGCCGCCGAGCAAAGTAAATCAAAAAGAGTAGGGTACTTAAATCTTGAAGGTTTGTTGAACGATTATTTAAAAACACCAACTTTATGAAAAGTACTTCCTTGTTAGCTATATTATTAATCATTGTCGGCAGTTTTGTCCCCAAAGATTTTCAATGGACCAATCACCGAGCAGCCGATATGATTACCATCGCCTTTGGTTCGTGTAGCAACCAAAACAAAGAACAAAAATTGTGGGACGATATTTTAGCCGAACAGCCCGATATATTTATTTGGCTCGGCGATAATATCTACGGGGATAGCGAAGATATGCAGGTACTCAAAAAGAAATACGATAAGCAAAAAGCGCATTCTTTGTACCAAAAATTACGAGAATCGACCCAGATTCTAGGCACTTGGGACGACCACGACTACGGAGCCAACGATGCGGGAAAAGAATACCCGATGAAAGCGGAAAGTCAGCAATTATTACTAGATTTTTTGGAAGTACCCGAAGCCGACGCAAGGCGTCAGCGGCCAGGCGTTTACAGTAGCCAAATCGTGGAAAAATCGGGCGTGACGATAAAAATTATTCTGCTGGATACCCGTTATTTTCGAGATAACTTGGTCAAAAAAGGAAAGGCGAATATCGCTAATTGGGAAGGGGAAATTTTAGGAACGGCCCAATGGCAATGGCTAGAAACGGAACTACAAAACTCCGAAGCAGACGTACACATCATTGGCAGCAGCATCCAAGTTTTAGCGGAAGAACATCGCTTTGAAAAGTGGGCCAATTTTCCACTCGAAAGACAAAAACTACTCAATTTGATTGCCAAATACGACATTAAAAACTCCATTTTCATTAGTGGCGACCGACACATTGGAGAAGTAGCTACCACCACTTGGTTGAACCACACCATATACGAAGTGACCTCTAGCAGTTTAACGCACGGTTGGTCGAATCGGAGAGAAGAGGCCAATCAGTATCGGCTCGGCCCGTTGGTGTACAACGAAAATTATGGGTTGATTAACATTACGGCAACGGAAGATTTGGAGATAGAACTTTTTTTAAAATCGGATGAGCGGCAAATCGAAATGCAGGAAGTGGCCAGTTTTAGGAGTGTAGCTAATTAGGAAAAAGGTAATTGATTAAACACTAAAAGGCTATATTTTAGCACGGAGCTATCTCCCCTGCCGCCATCGGGGGAAAAGCCCCGTGCAATCAACAAGTTTCGGAATAAAAATTTAACATTTTCGTCATTATCAAACAGAACTTAACAGCTTTGCACCAGCGGGGGAGAACCTCCTGCAAATTAAAAATCTTTTCGCTTAATAATTGTAAATGAAGGAACTAAAAAAACACGTCATTGAAACCTTTGGATTTACGGAAAGTGAATTTCAACAGATAAAGGATTATTTTCAACCAAAAGAAATAGCCAAAGGAGATTTTTTTCTAAAAGAGGGGCAATACGTCAGACAAATGGGTTTTGTGGAAGAAGGAATACTTCGAGAGTTCTTGTACGTCAATGAAAAAGAAATAACCAAATGGTTTTCAACGAGGGGTTACTTTGCGGTCGATTTATCGGGTTTCCTTTTTGACCAAAAATCAAAAGTAAGCTACCAAGCCACGACGGACGTAGTACTTTTGACCATTTCACAAGCGGATTACAACAAAATTTCAACGAGAGTGTCGAGGTGGGATAAATTAGAAAAAATGTTCTTAGCCAAATGTTTTACCGTATTAGAAAACAGAGTCATTTCCCATTTGGCCTTGAGTGCCGAAGAACGGTACCATCAATTGTTCGCCTTCCATCCGACGCTTTTCAACGAAGTGCCCCTAAATCAAATCGCCTCCATGCTAGGAATGTCAGCAGAAACCTTGAGCCGCATCAGAAAAAAGCAAACGAAAGGAACTTCTTGATTTATGTCAAGCCGTGCGTATCAATTAGACCGCAACTTTGCACCAGCAAAATTCAATAAAAAAGCAAAGTTGACTACTAATTTTTTTAACGGCAATGACCACGAAGGTCAAAGCGAAAAATCAGTTTCACTACCGTACACTTTAATATTTGTTCAATTTTTACGGATATTGATAAGGTATATTCTTTGAAAGTAGGCTATATCCTTATTGCCCAAAAAAGGATAGGCGGTATTTTTGAGAATACCGCCTATCAAACCCCAAAAGTGTACGGTAAAGAAAAATCAATCATCCGATGAACAAACGGATACTGAACAAGTGGCTCAAAGCGGGATATTTAGCTAAACAACAACTGTTCCCTACTCAAAGTGGTACACCGAAAGGTTCCATTATTCCACCCACCTTGGCCATGGCTGTTTAGATTTACGGATTTTCCAACTCAAATCTAAGTAGCTTTTTTATTTGCCAATTATTTCAAAGAACTTTTTTTGCATCCTGCATTTAGTTTTCTGAATTTCAGTAAATTACACTTTAGTTAATTTTTACTGAACGCAAATGCGAATAACTTCGGGGATGAATGATAGGAGGGTGTAAAAATAACGGGTTATTCTTCCTAAAAAGATATAGAATTATCCCGTAAGGGTAAACTGCCCAATATGATTAGAAACTACATTTTTCCCTCTAAATGGAAAATTTATCTACAGCACTAATCGTTTAAAAAACCTATTTTTGAGGATAAAAAATTATTCTTTCATGCGGAAGTTCTTACTTATTTTACTCAGTCTTTCTTCATTAAATATCTACGCGCAAGACATTCGATTGGAAAACGCTTCTTTCGAAGACGAACCACAGGACGCCACCATGCCCCAACGGTGGCACAGTTGCCAACAAGGTTCCACGCCCGATATTTTGCCCGGTTTTTGGGGGGTTTACAACGAGCCGTACGACGGAGAGACCTACGTAGGATTGATTACTCGTCCCGACGGAAGTTTTGAGGCCATTGGGCAACGGTTGACCTCGCCGATGAAAGGAAAAGAATGTTATAAATTTACGGTGCAACTGGCGCATTCAAATAGCTACGTGAATTATAATATTCCTATTCGGCTACGGATTTACGGCGGAACTGCCTTGGGAGAACGCAGTCAATTGTTGTGTGAGTCGGAAGCCATCAAGCATACGAATTGGAAAAAATATAGCTTTCAAGTCTTTCCAAAAGAAGATTATCCGTATATCATTATCGAAGCCTACTTCGCCGAGGGAATTTTTACGCCTTATCCAGGAAATGTTTTAATCGACGATTTTTCGGTATTCAAGCGTTGTCCAAGAGCTTAATCTAAATGGCAAATTTTTAAATGGTAAAGGGCAAGTTCTCAATGCAGGTCTGGACACCTGCGGATATTCGTATCAAGTCTCCAGACTTGATACATCGAACATCGATATAGGGACATCTCTGCCGCCTCTTAACCTCTCCACCTTTTTTCCTCATCCCTCTTATACCGATATTTTAAGTTTCCAAACTTGAAATTAGTATAACAGCCGTCTCCTGACGGCTTTCGGTACATCTTTATGAAATGCTATATCTCTTAAACTTAACGGCTATGGCAAAGAGACTTAAAATATTGAGTTATCTACGCCTCTTAGCCTCTCTACCCCTTAGCCTTTTCACCTCTCTTCCTCATCCCTCTTATTCCCCTATCACCTTACCTCCTTACAACCTCCGCCGAGCCTCATTCTTTGACTTATTCTTCCGCACTTTTACTTTGTTGATACTACTAAAATTATAACTCACCCAAAGTCGCAGATGCCGACTTCGCCATTGGTCATTTCGAAAAGTAGTAAATTCCTCAAAGGGGCGTTTTGCATCGTATTGCAAAGTATTGAATAAATCATTGACGTAAATTCGACAACTGAGTTTTTTATCAAAAAACTGCTTTTGCACCATTAGATTGACTCGAAAACGG
>JBCCQK010000660.1:0-4048 GCA_039024375.1 Bacteroidota bacterium | reverse complement strand
GGTAATCATACGGAATAGCTTTACCCATTATTTAGACTTTTTTGAATTTGCAATAATGTCAATGAACTAAAGATACAACTTCTTGGCTATTTATTGACCCCAACTTGCTGTCGAAAGACATTCCCGTTACGGGGTGATTTTCGGGTTTCCATGCTTTACTCGTACACTACTTAATATTTCCATCGTATTTCTATTTATTTCTGAAAAGCGAAATCATTTTTTAAATAGTTCTCAACATAATACCTCTACTGCCTTACACAACTAAATCACCTTTTTTATTTACTAACTTTTAAAAAACGCCTATGCGGACTGTTACCCTTTTACTATTAGTGTGTCTTTTACCCGTTTTGGCCCAAGCCACTCACAACCGAGCGGGAGAAATCACCTACCGCCAAACTGCCGATAATACCATCGAAGCAACCATCGTTACTTACACGCAGGAAAGTAGCTTTCCCGCCGACCGAGATAGTTTAATGCTTTGCTGGGGAGATGGAACTTGTACGACGGTTTTACGAACCAATGGAAGTGGGGAATCTCTCCCGAACGACTATAAAGTCAATTATTACACGGGCACGCACGTATATCAACAAGCAGGTGCTTACCAGTTATCTATTACTGATTTTAATCGAAACGATGGTATTCTAAATGTCAACTCTCCGAACTCTGCTCTAGTAGAATTTCACTTGCAATCCATGGTCACATTAATGGATTTTAGCGTTCCCAATAGCAATCAATCTCCCAAATTGTTAGAAGCCCCCATCGACGTAGGATTTGTCCACCAACCATTCATGCACACGCCCAATGCTGTGGACTTGGATGGCGATAGCATTGCTTACGAAATAGTGACCCCTTTGCGGGGAAATGACGTTCCCGTTCCCAACTATTTGGATTTAGACGAAATCAGTCCTGGAACGGAAAACAGTTATATTTTTGATGAAAAAACGGGACTACTAGAATGGCGCAATCCACAAATTGTCGGCCAATACAATATAGCTATTAAAATCAAAGCCTACCGAAATGGCGAATTGGTCGATATGATGGTGCGAGATATGCAGATACTAATTCAATCAGAGGAGAACCTACCACCCATTATTGAAATAGAAGATATGGAAGTCACCAATATTCAAGTTAAGGTAGGAGAAACGGTCAATTTCAAATTAACTGCTACCGACCCCGAAGATGGAGCTTTGGATGGTTACCCCGAGGTGACGTTTACGGGAAGTACTTTTGATTTTGGAGCGGTTGCCGTTGCTACTTCTTCTTTTGGTGCGGCTCGGGGTGATTTTACGTGGGAAGTTCCTAGCGATGCTGCGCAAGCCATCCCCTACCGAATTGCCATCAAAGCCGTAGATAGCAAAGGATTTGCCACCTTTAAAATTATAGAAATTCAAGTATCGGAGGCATCCGTCAGCTTTTACACGCCGCTAAAAGAACTAGGTGCTCGCTTATTTCCCAATCCATCGACGGCCAATACGTTCCTCGAATTGCCCGATACCCAATTGGGGCAGGAAGTGACCATTACTATTTTCGATAATATGGGACGAGTAGCGAACGAACAGCGTATTGATAATGCCCCAAAAGAGATTACTTTACCAACTGCTTCTTTGCCCAAAGGCACCTACTTTGTTACCTTACAAACGAAAGATATACGGAGTAGCAGCTACCTCTTTATTCAGTAATTGCTAGCATCAACAATCGTGAAAAACGGCTACTCGGTGAAACTTTTAGTGAATAGACCTCATTTAAAAGGGATAGAACGGATGTAGTCACTAGATAAGTGAAAACCAAATCGTGTATATTGCTTCGTTGTTAAATTGTTTTATTGTTACTTTATTTGCTGCTAACAATTTAACAATAAAACAATCCTTCTCATTTTCCTTATCGGCACCTCACGCTATTCGTTCTACAAAAGTTTTTTTTGGAACCTCCACATTCTAAGTGCCATGTCGCAAAAGGAATTTCTCTTTCAGCTATACGAAGCCCACCGTCATAATAAAGCCATGCCTTCGCCCGAAGTCATTTGCAATTTGATAACGGGATTATTACAAATACTTTTTCCCGAATTATCGGACAAACGCTACGAGCGAATGTCGGCGTTCGAAGCGGATTATGCGGCTATCAAGCAACAATTAAACGCCATTTTGACCGACTTAAATGGTCAGCTCAATCAAGACGTACAACGGATGAGCGATTTATTTTTCCAACAACTCCCAAATATTCGGGCAAGACTACTAAAGGATGCAAACGCTATGACAAGCGGCGACCCTGCCGCCATCAGCAATGCCGAAGTGATTCGGACTTATCCAGGTTTCTACGCCTTGGCCGTTTATCGCCTCGCCAATGCACTTTTTCATCTAAAAGTCCCTTTGGTTCCCCGAATTTTAACGGAACACGCACATAACCGTACGGGTATTGACATTCATCCGGGTGCAACAATTGGTGATAATTTTTGCATCGACCACGGAACGGGCATCGTTATCGGTGGCACTGCTCACATTGGTAACAACGTTAAAATTTATCAGGGCGTGACCCTCGGTGCTTTGAGTGTCAAAAAAGAGATGGCTGCTACCAAAAGACACCCAACCATCGAAGACAACGTCGTTATCTACGCAGGCGCAACCATATTAGGTGGTCGCACGGTCATTGGGGCCGAAAGTATTATCGGGGGAAACGTTTGGATAACTAAATCCGTTCTACCCAAATCAAGAGTTTATTACAAAGGGTTGAATCAAGAATCTAAAATGGTAAAAAACCTATAGAAATGGTAAATTTTATCGCTTTTCTTATATAGAATTTATTCTTATTTTTTAGTGGCAGACCGTGAACTCCCGATAAAAATCGGGATTTACCGTCAACCGATACAAAGTTAACTTATGCAATCCCTAGTCGATTTAGTTGGAAATACCCCTTTAGTCGAAATCAAAAAAATCATCAACAAACCAGGCATCACCGTTTACGGAAAACTGGAAGGACACAACCCAGGAGGAAGCGTCAAAGACCGTGCGGCGTACAACATGATTCGCTGCGCCCTCGACCGAGGGGAGTTGAAAAAAGGCATCAAACTTGTCGAAGCGACTAGTGGCAACACGGGCATTGCCCTAGCCATGATTGCCGCCCAATTCGACATCGACATTACGCTCATCATGCCCGAAAGCGCCACCGCCGAGCGAGTGCAAACGATGAAGGCCTACGGTGCCGATGTCATTCTAACGCCCGCCGAGAAGACCATCGAATACTCTAGAGAATATGCACAATACTTAGTAGACCAAGGTGGTTATTTGATGCTCAATCAGTTTGCTAATCCCGATAATTGGGGCGCCCATTACAAAACAACGGGTCCAGAAATCTGGCGCGACACCGAACATAAGGTAACCCATTTTGTATCTTCTATGGGCACTACGGGAACTATTATGGGCACATCGAGGTTCTTGAAGGAGCAAAATCCCGATATTCAAATTGTTGGGGTACAGCCCGTTGACGGTTCGAGGATTCCAGGGATTCGCCGTTGGTCACCCGAATTTTTACCCAAAATATACGACCCTGAGAGAGTCGATTGGATTTTAGATGTTTCGAGAGACGATTCTTTGGCAATGATGCGCAGATTAGCGAGCGAAGAAGGTATCTTTGCCGGCATGAGCAGTGGCGGCTCCGTTTTAGCAGCCAGCCGATTGGTCGAAACTTTGGACGAAGGAGTAATCGTCTGTATCATCTGTGACCGAGGCGACCGCTATTTGAGTACGGGCATCTTTGGTTCGTAGGAACAGTTGTGGGAAAAGCAATAGTTTTGCGTAGCTGAAAGCCTTTCAACCATTTCAATGATGAGTTAAATGTTATTTGTTACTGGTTATTTGTTATTTGTTTAGACGTTGACGGTCAACATCTTGACAAATAACAAATACCGAATAATTAGTGGTTCAAGAACTAAATTCTTAATAGTTTAAATCGGCGTCTTTTTTCGTTATGCTGCGTTATTTATTTTTAAAATAGCAACGGCTATTGAAAAAATAAATGCCTTGCCTAACAAAAAAATACACTCGATTAAACTGTC
>JBCCQK010000659.1:0-4091 GCA_039024375.1 Bacteroidota bacterium | reverse complement strand
TTTTAATTCTACTTGAATGCTAAAATTTACGGTGGTGTTACAATTTTCTCAAAGATTTGTTCACAAAAAAGGTTCAAGCACACATTATTCCACTAAAATTTCCCTGTTCTTTTTGCAAAACAATGTGTTTTCGTAAACGAATCCGAAAAAAATCCATTAAAGTATTATCAAAAAAAAGAAAGAAGTTTAAAATTTAATCAATATAGATATTTAATTATCTGTATATCTCTAACAAAACAGGCAAAGGACAATAGCATTTTTTATTCGTATCAACTACAACCCAATTGCTATGCACTGGTATTTAGACAGCCTTCGCCACTACGCTAATTTCAACGGAAGAGCCAGCAAGGCTGCTTTTTGGTATTTTCATTGTGGAAACTTGCTGTTATTATTCTGTCTGTTCAGCTTGAGTGTATTTTGCTCTGTCGCCATCGGTTTTACCTATTACCATCTCATTGGGATTTACGCTATGCTCTTCTTTTGTGTAGCTATGCTCGTACCTAGTGTAGCTGTGACCGTGAGGCGATTACATGATACGGGGCGCAGCGGATGGTGGGCACTTATCCTTCTCCTTCCCTTTGTTGGCATTGCGATATTGCTGAATTTTTTATTAGAAGATGGGCAAGTTGACGCCAATGAGTACGGTTTACCGTCAGAAGCAGCAACTACTGTGCTGAGTGATGTCCTTGACGATGGAATATTTATTTCTTAATGCTTGCGTTTTTCCAATAGCTATTTTACACTCCAAACGAGCCCCAGAACTAGCAGTAACAACATCGAAACAGTCGTTAGCATGCTCTCAATTCCCGTAGTAAGGGAACGGGTAAAACATAAAAAACTGTTCCCCTAACTTAATTAGTCAACAAAGTAATAAAAAATACTTGCCAAAAAAT
Organism: Bacteroidota bacterium; assembly: GCA_039024375.1. Taxonomy (GTDB): domain Bacteria; phylum Bacteroidota; class Bacteroidia; order Chitinophagales; family Saprospiraceae; genus JAFMDF01. Next base: position 3,198 of record JBCCQK010000659.1, on the reverse strand, counting down.
CGGTTGTCCATTGGATTTTATTGCTGGAACTTTGTGAAAAACTATTATTATGACATTCAAAAGTTTACACGAAGACAACAATCCTATTCTTATTAGCAATGTATGGGACGTGCAGAGTGCCCAAATAGCCCAACAACTCGGTTTTAAAGCCATTGGTACCTCTAGCGGAGCCATTGCGACTATGTTAGGGTATGCCGACGGGGAAGAAATTTCATTCAAAGAATTGAAATACATCGTTGAGCGAATCACGAAGTCGGTGACTATTCCACTATCTGTAGATTTGGAAGCGGGTTACAGTCAAAAACCGAATGAAGTGGCTGACCACATCGACCAACTGATTCAATTAGGCGTAAAAGGTGTTAATTTGGAAGACAGCACCGTGGACAAAGGAAATCGCCAAATCCTCGACGTAGAAGTATTTACCGATAGATTATACAAAATTTGTGACCTATTGCAGCGTCGGCATATTTCTGTATTCATGAATGTACGAACCGATACTTTTTTATTAGGGCTTTTGGACCCCGTTCTATCTACTCTAAAAAGAGGGAAACAATATAAAAATGCGGGAGCAGATGGATTATTTGTTCCGTGTATCAAAACACAAAAGGATATTGAAGCAGTTGTTCAAGGAGTGTCACTTCCCCTAAACGTGATGTGCGTGCCCAAGCTGCCCGATTTTGCAACGTTACAGCAATTGGGCGTCAAGCGGATTTCAATGGGTAATTTTGTTTGCAATAAAATGAACGAGATTTTAAAAAAAGAACTTGAACACATCCAGCAAAATCAATCTTTCCACTCTATTTTTACCTAATTGTAATCTAAGTTGGGCCAATTTGAGTGAATTCTCAATAGTTGCTCGTCGGGAGACGAGCAGATAGTTATTTTAATCCCGCTCACCAAAGCGGGATTAAAATATCGTTGTTCGATGTATCAAGTCTCCAGACCTGCCCGCAAGCATTCAGGCGGGCTTGATACGAATATCCGCAGGTCTCCAGACCTGTATTGAGCACTTACCAATTTGAAATTTTTCAATTTACATTTTAAACCAGCCCGCACAGCAGTCTGGCGGGTTTTAGATTTCCCTAATGAATGTATTTACACCTACCCAAGTAGACGAATACTACCAAGCGCTCCTCAATCGAGATTCTCGGTACGTCGGTATTTTTTTCGTTGGGGTAACCACTACTTCTGTTTTTTGTATCTCTACTTGTCGGGCTAGAAAACCCAAGAAGCAAAACGTCGTCTTCTACAAAACGTACGCCGAGGCTCTAAAAAATGGCTTTCGCCCCTGCAAAATCTGCTGCCCAACGGAAAATGCCAACGAAACACCTCCGACCGTTGACCAAGCCATCCAGTTAGTTAAAACACACCCCAAAGAAAAAATTTCCGACCAGCGACTACGAGACCACCAAATTAGCCCCGATTTGGTAAGGCGGTGGTTCAAAAAAAATTATGGTATTACCTTTCATGCCTTCCAGCGCATGTACCGCATCAATAATGCTTACAAAGAACTAAAAGACGGCAAAAAGACTACCGAAACGGCCTACGAATTCGGCTACGAATCGTTAAGTGGTTTTGGTTATACGTACAAAAAGCTATTAGGGAAATCGCCCGTCCATAGCAAATCTAAGCATATTCTGCTCATTAATCGCTTGACGACTCCACTCGGTCCCATGTTCGTTTGTGCTTCCGACCAAGGTATCTGCTTACTCGAATTTACCGACCGTAGAATGTTAGAAACGGAGTTTAGAGACCTACAGAAATTGCTTAATGCTCAAATTTTGGTTGGAGAAAACAAACATACCCAACAGCTAAAAAAAGAATTGCAGGAATACTTCGAGGGAAAAAGGAAGGTATTTTCTGTCGCCTTGAACACCCCGGGTACCGACTTTCAAAAAAGCGTTTGGAAAGCTCTATCGGAAGTGCCTTACGGAACGACTTCTTCTTACGAACAATTAGCTATACGTTTGGACAAACCTACGGCAACAAGAGCTGTCGCAAGCGCAAACGGCTTTAATCGAATCTCAATTGTTGTGCCTTGTCACCGAATTATTGGAAAAAATGGTAGCTTAAGGGGCTACGGTGGCGGACTTGAACGAAAGCGGTGGTTAATTGATTTTGAAAAAGCTAATTGAGAGGCCATTTCTGACTTCTATTGCTCATAAAACTTCAATACCTGAATAAGTTCTGCTTCGGTGTTTAATTTCAATTTTTCTTGCTTTACGTATTTTTCTAGTTGTGGAGGATTTCCTAAAGCGGCTAAAACAGATTTTTTCTTTAACTTGATTGCCGACGGCTTTTTGTTTTTGACGAGGTAATATCGGCGTTTTCTGAGAAATTGCCTGATTTCTTCATCTTGACCAACCGTAGTAGGCAGCTTTGTTTCGATTTTGACTGTAAATTGCTCTACGACAGATAACGTCTTTCCTTTGTAAACGACTCTAGTAAATTGGTTGGCCAAGGGAGGAAAGAAATTTTTTTGAAAAATAATGGCTTCGTCCGATTGTTTGTTGTGCACTGTAAAACGAATATAATGTAACGGATTCAACTCGATAAGGTCTTCATCCGTTTTTACTTCGAGACTATGGGTTTCTCCATTATAGTTGAGTAAGACCCCTTCGATGATTTTCGCTTCTCGACTAATAACCGTTCCTCTTTGCCATTCTTTAAAGAAATATGGGCTGCCTTTCACATTTTGGTATCTTTCTTTTTCTACGGGACGACTGTTGGGTATTTCGGAATTTTCTGTTTGACCAAAAGTTTGGGCAGTGTAAAAAAATGAGGTAGAAAGTAGCAATAAGCCCAAAAAGTTTTTCTTGATAATCAACATAAGTAGCTTGATTTTTATTTTTCCAAATAAAATTACTACTTTTAGCTTGAGTTTTAAGGAGTAGTGGGTTAAATTGAAAATAATTCGACAAAAACAGCGTTTCTTTAATAATCTAACATCATTATTTGTACCTAAATCATGACGACTGTAAAGAACTAATTTTTAGGTTAATAATGAGTTGAGGCTTCCTATTGGGGAGCCTTTTCTTTTGCTGAATGGTTAGGTACTTAGCCCCCGTTCGCTACGAATATTTAATAATGATTTGATAACTTTTTTGCGCCGAAGATTTTTGAGATTCATCGTTTTTTCGACTACTGTAATGATAAACTAAATTGGAAGAATTGCTGGTGGAGGGAGGTAATTTATCA
>JBCCQK010000658.1:0-4103 GCA_039024375.1 Bacteroidota bacterium | reverse complement strand
TCTAATTGCTTTTTGTAATATTTGTACATCTTTTTTCTATCTAAAATTTCATCGATAAAGGCATCTATTCCAATTTCATTTATAATACCTTCCTTTTCTTTTTCGAGTAAGCGTAACTCTTTTTTAATCGCTCCAATTTTTAGTAAAATCTCTTTTTTGCTCATTTGAAAGTAATAAAGCTGTTACAAATATAATGTTTTCAGCTTCCTCATGTATGATGAAATTTTTTAATTCAAAGCATAACCAGTACTTTCTCTCAAAAAAGGCGTTGGAAATCCAACGACAATTTCTTGTTTTTTAATGCCTTGCTTCTCTAGCATTTCTCCTACTTCCCATTCTGTCATGTTCTGTTGTACCCAAATCTTTCCATCAATAATATCAAAGTGCATAGGACAATCGTGGACAAATTTAACGCCTTGCCAGCCAATGGTCATTACCTGATAGTGATGATTTTCTTTATCCGCCACTACGTAATTTTTCCCATCTACGTTGGCGTACTCAATTTTTGCGTATTCATTCAAAATACTTAAAATTACTTCTTGGTATTTTTTTATTTTATCCATTCCAAAATTGCTTTTTGTTGCTCATCGTAGGCTAATTAGATTTTAAATAGCCTCTTACCGAGTAATTAGGTGCTAGTAATCGCCAAACTTGTTTACAATCGACACACTTGTAGGAGTGTTCTCCATCCGAATTATAATAGAGAAACTTAATTTGATTCTTCCCAAGTTTTTTGGTCAGAATCAAATCAAACGCAAGCCATTCTGTTTCACTAGCAAAGTTTTCTATTTCCGATTCAAAACAAGATTTGCACATTATAAAAGCCCCTTCGCTTTCCCCACAGCCACTTCCAATCCCCCAGCATCCTTCCCCCCAGCCGTAGCAAAAAACGCTTGTCCACCACCGCCACCTTTAATCTCCTTCGCCAACTCCCGCACCATATTACCCGCATGCAATTGGTGCGACTCCACTAACGCCTTACTAATCGTTACCATCAATTGTGGCTTGCCTTTTACTTTGGCACCGAAGACAATCACGGCGTTACCCAATTCGCTTTCTAACTGGTAAGCTAAAGTTTTTATCGCTCCCGAATCGTTTAAGGGCAACTTAGCGGCTAGGAAGTTGAAGCCGTTGACCTGTTCCACTTTTGCTTTGAGCGAGTCTTTTAATCCGCTCGCTTGGTCGGCCAACAATTTTTCGATTTCCTTTTTTAATTTTTTATTTTCCTCCTGCAAAGTGGCTACACTCAGAGCGGTATTCTTGGCATTTTTGAATAGTCCCCGAATTTTCTTCAACTCGGCTAACTCTTTATTGATAAAAGCCTCCGCTTTCTCCGCCGTAACGGCCTCAATTCTACGAATACCCGCAGCGACACCCGTTTCGGACAAAATTTTGAACTGGCCGATTTCGCCCGTAGCGGGAACGTGCGTTCCACCACACAATTCTCTCGAAAAGTCCTTGTCGAACGTTATCATTCGAACCGTCTCCCCGTATTTCTCACCAAAAAGCGCCGTCGCACCCGCTGCTTTGGCCTCGGCAATGGGCATTAGCTTTTCTTCCAAAGGAATGTTCAGACGAATTTTTTCGTTGACAATTTGTTCAATCTTTGTCAGTTCCTCGTCCGTGATTTTAGCGAAATGAGAGAAGTCAAAACGCAGGCGCTGGTCGTCTACGTCTTGTCCTTTTTGTAGAGCGTGGTCACCCAAAACGTGGTGCAACGCAGCGTGCATTAAGTGAACTGCCGAGTGATTCGAAGAGGTCGCTTGTCGTTTAGTAGCGTGTACTTCTGCTCGAACCGTTCCACTCAAATCGGCAGGAAATTTTTTCACAATGTGAACAATCAAATCATTCTGCTTGATGGTATCGATGACGGGAATTTTTTCGTCGCCGAAATATAGTAATCCCTTATCCCCTCGTTGTCCACCACTTTCCCCGTAAAAAGGTGTTTTAATTAATACCACTTCGTATTGATTTCCTTTTTTAGCCTTGACGGTTCGATATTTCAAAACGCTCGTATTGGGTACGACTAATTGTTGATAGCCCACAAATTCTACCTCTTCGCCGTCGTTCAGAATCATCCAATCACCGACCTCTTTCTTTGCCGCCGCTCGGCCTCTTGCCTTTTGCGCTTCCAGTGCAGTTTTATAGCCAACTTGGTCCACTGTCCAGCCTTTTTCCTCTGCCATCAACTCGGTCAAGTCAATCGGGAATCCGTAGGTGTCAAAGAGTTCGAAAGCATCTTCGCCTTTGATTTGTCCATTGGTGACTTCCAAAGCTGCAAAGCGACGCAAACCGTTTTCTAATGTATTTAAAAAAGTCTTTTCTTCCCCCTGAATAATTTTGGCGACGAGTTCTTCCTGTGCTTTCAATTCGGGGAACACAACTTGGAACATATCGGCTAGCATAGGTACCAAACGATGCAGAAAAGGCTCTTTGATATCTAAAAAGGAATAGTAGTAACGAACCCCTCTTCGCAGAATCCGACGGATGACGTAGCCCGCATCGGTATTACTAGGTAGTTGCCCGTCAGCAATCGCAAAACTGACCGCTCGAACGTGGTCAGCCACTACGCGCATGGCAATATCGACCATGGCATCGGGCGCATAATCGAACGTATATTTTTTGCCCGATTCTTTTTCCATAAACTGGATGAGTGAAGAAAAGACGTCAGTGTCATAATTAGAGGTCTTGCCTTGAAGCGCCATTGTCAAGCGTTCGAAGCCCATCCCTGTATCGACGTGTTTATCGGGCAATTCTTCCAAACTACCATCCGCTTTTCGGTTAAATTGTATAAAAACTAGGTTCCAAATTTCTATCACTAGCGGGTCGTCCATATTGACCAAAGTCTTTCCATCGACCTTAGCTCTTTCCGAATCGGGACGAATATCGATATGAATTTCTGAGCAAGGTCCACAGGGACCCGTTTCGCCCATTTCCCAGAAGTTATCCTTTTTATCAAAGTCTAAAATTCGGTCTTCGGCAATCCATTTTTTCCAGAAATTTCGTGCCTCACTATCAGGTGCTAAGCCATCTTTCTTGTCTCCTTCAAAAACTGAAACGTAGAGGCGGTCTTTTGACAATTTATATACCTCTGTCAGCAGTTCCCACGCCCATTCAATAGCCTCCTCTTTGAAATAATCACCAAATGACCAATTGCCCAGCATTTCGAACATCGTATGGTGGTAACTATCTCGACCTACTTCCTCTAAATCGTTATGCTTGCCCGAAACGCGCAGACATTTCTGCGTATCGGCCACTCTAGTTGCTTCGGGCTTTTGATTACCCAAAAAGTAATCCTTGAATTGATTCATCCCAGAATTGGTGAACATCAAAGTCGGGTCTTCTTTGTTGACAATGGGTGCAGAAGGCACGATTTTATGGCCTTTGGATGCAAAGAAATCTAGAAACTGCTGGCGAATTGCTGATGAAGTCATTAGTAATAATATGTTATATTTTTCTGGACCATTCAAACTAAATCAAATAAATCCTTTCTAAAAGTCTGTTCAGAAAAAATAGAGTAGAAATACTATAGGAATAATAAGAAAAGGGGCTTAGCTTAACTTACAGAGTTTTGTTACTTGAATGTCCTTTACTGAAAGAGAAAGCATCTCATTTTAGTTCCAAAAGAGCCGATTCATTCCATTTTGTTTGATGAAGATTAAAAAAATGTGATTTTGATGAAATCGGACACTTCCTCGAACATTCCGCAAATCATGGCGTAAATGTGTCGAAAGTTAGCACCGTTTTTGGCATCAAATTCGTAATTGAAAAACTTATTTACTGAGCAAAAATGATTCGTTTTGTATTGATTTTCAAACTATTGAACATTTGGTAAAAACCAATAAATAAAATTATGCAATTATATTTTTGCACCAGCATCGTTCAATGACACATAATTTTGTTTATTATTCGAAAAACGAATATTTATAATTCAGTAAACTTAAACAGTCGTCGTTTTTTTTGTATTTCGGTGATTAACAGTTACTTTTGACTGCGATTTTAAAAATTTGATTACTTTTGCCGCTCAAATTAAAGCGCCAAAATTAGGTATTTTAAAATTAATCTGCTCAAGAGATAAGAATTTCCACCCCTATATTGTCTCT
>JBCCQK010000657.1:0-4114 GCA_039024375.1 Bacteroidota bacterium | reverse complement strand
TTGTGTTAAAAATTTTATTTTTTTAATTAAATTTATTATTATTTTTGCCCAAATTATACTAATAAAACATTTTTCCCCCCAAATTTTATCTTGGTTTTTTTTTTTACCCCCTAACGCAAAAAACACGACTCCGTACGAGCGATATTGGGTATCGTTACCAATTTTTCTAACAAAAAATGGTTGTACTCTTCGATATTGTTGACCAATACTTTTAAAATAAAATCCGCTCCACCCGTCACGTAATGACACTCTTGCACTTCTGAAAAATCAATAGACATTTTGATGAATTTTTTGACAATCTCCTTAGAGTGTTCTTTCAAAAAAACGTGCACGTAGGCGTTCAGTTTTTTACCTACTTTGTCAGGATTTAGCACCGCTACGTAACTGTCGATGATACCCGCTCGTTCCAGCTTTTTGATACGCTCAAAAGTAGGAGTAGAAGATAGATTTAATTCGGCCGCCAAATCCTTTATTTTCATCCGACAATCCTTTTGTAGAAGCATCAATAGCTTACGGTCCGTGTCGTCCAATTTTAATTCCATATTTTCAATAATTATTGAACAGAAAATTTTTCTAATAGTTAAATGTTAAAACCTCTAATTTAGATTAATTTTCTATTTTTTAAAAAATTACCAATTCTTTTTTCCAAAATATCAAAAACTATGGAAAATACACCATCTTTTTCTTAACTTTGCAGGACAGTTACCTAACCAAATAATATAATGGAGAATCAACGAAAGGCAGCACTCTCGTCTTTTTGGTTCTCCTTCTTTTTTGAGCGAACCTACCTCTTTTGACTGATTCACGTCATTTTGCCCGTTTTATCGTTTTTTTCCTCTTTTCTTTTACTTGCAGTTATTTGTTTATACCAGTCTTTAACATTCATTCAACCACTTGACTATCAACTGATTAGCTGACCTCAACACTACAAACCAACCGTACAACTTCTTTTATTTATTCTTTTTTTTTACCTCATTCCACCGCATTTTTGTAAAGAAATCTAACATATTCGACTTATTGAACCAATAATTACCTAAAAATGAAGAAAAATTTACGCTTTGCAGTTCTACTCCTTTGCCTGTTGGCTAATGTTCACCAGTCCTGGGCAAAAGATTTTACTATTTCTGGAAAAGTTTCTTTGATACAAGAAGTGGTCCCATTGCCTTTTTACGATGTCCATATTGCTGACGGAGAAGGCAAATACGTCAAAACGGTCAAAACCAATTGGAACGGTCTGTATTCCCACACCTTCGATATTCCCGAATCTGAAGAGAACGTTGCTTTTGAGGTAGCGGTCATTGACCGTTGCACGGGCGAGTCCTTAATTGAAGCATTCGTAAAAGATGGAGATAAAGCAACTGCTAATTTTCTGGTTTGTGGAGAAGCGATTGACCTTGGGGACAATGAAGAAGCGGAAGAAGAAACTACGGAAGCCGAAACAGAAGAAGGTGAAGATGGTAAAAGTGGCGGACTAACTGACTTTTTGGATTGCGAGGCGCTAGGGGTCAATATTCCCGTTTGCTTCGTCACCGAAACGGGCGAGGTCATTTCTTTTGTCGATGCTTGCGAAGCAATTGATAGTGGCTTAAAAATTAGCCAGTTAACTTTCTGCAGTGAAGCCCCCGATTTGGATATAGATAGCTTGCTAAACGGAGGGCTTGGCAGCGGTTTGACCTGCGAAGCTTTAGGTATCACCGATTTAGAGTTGAATGTTTGTGTAACCGAAACCAACGGTGATGTAGCCAAAATTCCCGTTTGTGAGGCGTTGTCGGCGGGCTATCCCTTGAGTCAAATTGAATTTTGCGAAGGCGGTTTGGATAGTTTAGGCGGTTTTGACCTTGACCTAGATTTAGAAGACTTGGGCATCGACGAATTAACCGATTTACTCAATTTAGATTCGTTCGATTGCGACCTTCTACCCGTTGACCTACCCGTTTGTGTCGTAGATGCGGATGGAAATAGCACCAATTTTGAAAGTCCCTGTGCTGCTTTCGATGCGGGATTTGCTTTGATAGATTTATCGCTGTGCGACGGATTTATCGCCGATAGCCTGGGTAGCATTTTGAATAATTTTGATTGCGAGGCTTTAGGTATTAACGTCAATATTCCTTTGTGTTTTGTGAACGACGAAGGGGAATCGGAAGAAGTCATGCTCTGCGATTTAATTAGTACGGGCATCACTCCCGAAGGTTTTGAACTGTGTGAAGGCACTTTCGACAACTTGGACTGCGACCAACTAGGTATTGATTTACCCGTATGCACCGTGGACGAATCGGGCAACGAATTGACTTTTGATTCACCTTGCGACGCCTTGGATGCGGGCATTGCCATCAACGAATTGACTTTTTGTTCGGGTATCGTAGATAGTTTAATTGATAATTTAAGTTGCGAGGCCATCGGTCTGCAATTGGATATTCCCGTATGCGTCACCAACGATACCGGCGATTCGGAAGAAGTGCTGCTTTGCGACGCTTTATCGCAGGGCGTTGCTTTGGAAACCATTGAAATTTGTCCGAATACATTACAAAACCTCACCGCCGAAAATTGCGACTTTCTAGGAATTGATATTCCCGTCTGCTTTACGGACGACGAGGGCAATACCCAAGAATTTGAGTCCCTTTGTGAGGCAATTGAAGAAGGAGTCAACCTATCTGACTTAGATTTATGCCAAGGAATGCTGCAGCAAGCTATGGCCGCTTTCAATTTAACGGATACAGAAGAGATTCTGGCTAGCACAGAAATGGTCAATATATTCCCTAATCCAGCGAGCCAAACGCTTTTTATTGAACTCAACACCGACCAGAATAGTACTTTCGAAGCCCGTATTTTGTCAATGAACGGTAATGCTATTTATAGACAAAAATACGAGGTATTCAATGGGGAGAATGTGGTTCGTATGGACGTATCTTCGCTGAGCGTTGGCGTTTACGTGTTGCAGATTGCAACGGCTAACGGCCTAATGTCTAGGAAGGTCGTGATTAGTGACTAACTAAATTCATTACTACCACTCAACACCTACTATAAAGAAATTTCACAACTCGTTTACTTACAAGAATTAGTCTGTGAGGGTACTACTTTGAGGGAGTCTTTCGGAAGAAGGATTCCCTTTTTTTACTTTATACCGGCCGAAACCACAACTCTTTTTCCTCCTCTCCTCCCGTATAATCTACAAAAATTTCTTCCCCAGCGGGCGTATATTTCAGACAATAAAATTGTAGGACTTCTCCTTCCAAATCTAGGACAATCTCCGCATTGGGCTGCTCCGAATGATTATAAATGGAACCGTATCCTAACGGCAAGCAGGCAGCACCAGCGGGCTGGGGCCAATTATAGTAGTAATCGTAAAAGATGGTTTGGTCAATTAACGCTCGCTGCGTAGGTGGGATAACGATGAGCGGACAATATTCGATAATATCTCCTTTATTGATTTCGACGGCCGTAAAAACCCCACGGCCTCTACCTTCAGATACCGTAATGTATAAACCGGGAATGTGTAGCATATCTCTGTTTTTTGGCAACTATTTGGCACTAACTAGTTCTCACTGTAAGCAGGCCGAACCGATAACGAGAGCCGTCAAATCTGCGCTCGAAAATAAACTTTGTGTGCTCAATGAACTCCATACCTTTGTGGTAAAAAAGAGTACTGAATAATTGCGTTTTTTGCCAAAGTAAGCCTTTTTCAAACAAAATGCCTACACTCCAACGAACAATGCCTGTAACTTTCGCAACGAAAATTACAGGCATTTTAAGCGCCGAACGCTTTATAGGTCCAAAAATCGGTTTCAATAATTAGCTATCGCCGAACTTCTTTTTCTTGTAAGACGCCTTCAACACTTCATCTCTTCTCTCGACGGATGGCTTGGTGAAGTGCTTTCTTCTTCTCAATTCTTTCAATGTTCCTACTTGTTGGAACTTTCGCTTGTATCTTCTAAGTGCCTTGTCGATTGATTCGTTGTCTTTTACATCAATAATTAACATAAATACTCCTTCTATTTTTTTAATAATTTGCTTTTCTAAAACGGCTCACTATGCAAAAATGTTCTCTTTTCTGGCCGCCTCCCCATAATTGGGATGCAAAAGTAATTATTTTCCTACAAAGTAGCGAAAAATCAGC
>JBCCQK010000656.1:0-4120 GCA_039024375.1 Bacteroidota bacterium | reverse complement strand
TGCAACCCCAAGTTCTGAGTCCTTGGTCCACCGTTCGCTTGGACGCTTTTACCCACCATTACGCCCTAGAATATATTAAAAAGAAGAAGCCTAGATTGGTGTATATTTCTTACGGCGAAACGGACGATTTTGCCCACGACGGCGATTACGAAGCCTATCTAAAGTCGGCGCACCAAACGGATGCTTTTATTAAAGAACTTTGGCAATTTGTTCAATCGAATCGAAGGTATCGCAATAAAACGACTTTCCTCATCACCACCGACCACGGTCGAGGCTATAAAACGAAAGCGGACTGGAAAAGTCATGGGAAGACCTACTATGGGTCCAATGAAATTTGGATGGCGGCCATTGGTCCTGACACGCTCGCTTTGGGCGAGCGAGCTGTTGAGGAAAAAACGTTACAATCCCAAATCGCCAAAACCATTGCCCAGTTACTCGGTCATGAATACAGCAATGACGCCTTTGAAGTAGGGGAGGTACTGCCTAATATCATCAAATAATTCCTATGTTTAATCAACAAACACTAATGGCACTATTGCCATTATGGAAGAAACTCATCGGCAAGCACCCAAGATGCCCGTTGCTTATTTGGTGATGAATCTCTCGGGGGTGGAAACCAATTTGGAAAAATTGACTTTTAAACCAACTATTTACAGCCCTTATTACAAAATGTTGGACGAGGAGGCGGTCAAAATTTGTCATGATAAAAATATCAAAGTAATACCTTGGACGGTCAATAATGGCGATTCTGCCAGAGAATTAATAGCAATGGGCGTGGATGGAATTATTACGGATTATCCGAATATGGCCAAAAAATAATCTTTCCGAGAAAATTCAATGATTATTATCGACTACTTAATAATGTTTTAATATCCGACCCCTATCTTGCGACTATTTGAACCTTTATCGCTCCATTAATACTTATTTTAAAAATCATTGGATTAGTGTTCTTCGGATTGATTGGTCTAATCCTCCTTTATTTGTTGTTATTGCCTTTAGGGGCAATTGTTCCCGTCAACCGAAAGTATCAAGCCGTACCTAACGGTGTTGACATCTTTTTGACGACCAACGGCATGCACGTTGATTTTGTAGTACCCACCCAGCATTCACTTTTCGATTGGTCACAGTTTACCGACAGTACGCCTTACGAAAAGGCGCTATCCAATTATCCCTACTTGGGTATTGGCTGGGGCGATTGGGGGTTCTACGTCGAATTGGATGCTTGGGAAAATTTGAGTGCAAAATTGGCACTAAAAACCTTGTTGAATCCAACCACGCCTACGCTAATGCACCTAACGGGTTACGACCAGCTACCGTCGGATACCCTAAAAGTGCAAAAAATCTCCCTTTCCAAAAGCCAGTATCTGCGTTTGTGCAGCTTCATTTTGGCGTATTTTGTGATGGATGACCAACAGCAACCCGTATTGCTACCCGAATTGGGATATACGCCCAACGATAATTTCTACCAAGCGAAGGGGAATTATCACGCCTTGCATACTTGCAATTATTGGATTAATAAAGGGCTTAAAAAAACGGGGGTGCGAACGGCACTTTGGTCGCCTTTGGACAAAGGTATTTTTTATCAATTACAAAAATTAAAACCGCTTCCCGCTGGAACTACTATTCCAGAACTAGCGCCCCAAATCTAAAGGTATTATGTCCATTTTATTATTATTAAAAGTAGCTTGTTTAGGTATCTTTGGCCTAATTGCAGTGGCTGCTATCCTCCTGTTTTTAGGCATACTTATTCCAAAAAATAGAGCCTTCAACAAGCAAACGGAAGGGGTAACTATTTATTTGAGCAGCAACGGATTCCATACCGATTTTGTACTACCGATACAGCAGACTTGCTTTAGTTGGCAACCATTCGTTGACTTCGACAAATACGCTATCCTCAACAAGGATAGTGGATATTTGGGAATCGGATGGGGTGACCGAGCCATTTATTTGGACTTAGCGGACTGGTCCGAGTTGACCTTAAAAATGGCGGTAAAAACCATGTTTTGGCCAACGCCCACTACTATGCACGTGACGGCTTATAACCAACTGCCCAAGAACGAAGTGCGGATAAAACAGTTCCAAGCCATTACCATTTCAACTAGCCAGTATTTGCAATTATGCTGTTACATCCTCGGTTTTTTTGAGGTCAATGCCCAACAAAAAATTCAACTCATTGAGGGAAAAGGCTACACGGAAAAAGATAATTTCTACGAAGCCGTTGGAAAATACCACCTATTTAATACTTGTAATACTTGGGTCAGTCGGGGGTTGGCGAGAATTGGCGTTCGTGCGCCTTTTTGGACACCACTCGACCGAGGGATTTTCTATCAATTGCGGAAGATTACCGACCTGCCTGTGATAGCGCCTAGTGCTACGTAAACAAAATTTTGATGGCTGGATGTAATCGCCAAATTCATTTGGTACTACTGAAATTTTAGTTCCTCTAAAGGCAACCGATGCGTCATCATTTTTTGCTTCGTCCCATCAATGATACTAAGAGCTACAGTAGCATCCTTTGCGAACACCACCTCAATTAAGCCTACATTATTTTGGGGTACGGCACTGCCTATTCGATTTTTATTAGGTTCAATCACGTCCCAAGTTTGGGTAATGCCGCTGGAAGTAACATCATAAAGAGGATAGCCGCCATCGACCCTCATTTTGGAAATTTCTCCCCAGTGAACGTCGCCAGAGATAAATAGGACTCCATTAGCTTTTGTTTTTTTGATTAAATCTATCATCCGTTGTTGCTCGTGGGGAACGTTGGTCCAACTTTCCCAGCCGTTGTACTCGTGACTAAATTGAATGCTGGAAGCGATAATTCTCAAATCCGCTGGTTGCTGCAATTGCTGTTCCAGCCATTGCCATTGCTGTGTCCCCAAAATAGTGCTGTCGGGGTTTTGATTAGGAACATAATCGTTTTTGTGGTTGGTATCCGTTGAGTCTCTGTGCAGGAGGTCGTCTCGGAAAGTTCGAGTGTCCAAAAGCAACAGTTGAACTTTTTTACCCGCTTTTTCGAGGTACTCTACGCCGTAAATACCTTCGTGCTGGTGGCGGTCAGAAGTAGTCGGTACTTGCCAAAAGTCCATAAAGACCGCTTTGGACGCTTCCTTAAACGGATAGTGTCTGCCCGCATCGTTCTCTCCAAAATCGTGGTCATCCCATATCGCTAAAACTTTGGTGCTGTTCCACAGATTCTTAAATTCAGATTTTGCCGCCAAGCGATTGTATTTGGCTTGCAAAGTATCCATGATTCTGGTATCACCGTAAATATTATCCCCCAAGAAAATGAACGCATCGGGTTGTAGTTGGGCGGCAACATTTAGCAGCGGTTGCGGCTTATCTTGATTCGCACAAGAACCAAAAGCAATCCTAATCTTAGCGGGTGTTGTTGCCTCGGTATTGACTGGTGTGTCGGTCTGACAAGCATTGAGCAGTAGCAGAAAAAAGATGGCGATAAATAATAGCAGCCTGTCCATGTTACTTATTTTTTAATGTCAAAAATATCCTTCAATTGCCGAAAGTTCTCAATGTTGTTTAGGATTACTGGATAACTTCCCGTTATCCTGTAAATTTGCGGCTAAAATTATCCAGTAATGGGAAGTTACTGGATAATCCAGACCACTCATTGAGAACTTACCAAGCGCCCCTCTAAATCGTACATTTTTAGTTTCTTTCCAATGCTTGCCTGTAAGGCACATTACCATAAATTTTACTAGCTCTTTTACTATCACAAATTTGTAAAAAGGGACGGAAAAAGGCCGTTAAGCAAAAGATAAATGTCCACTAATTAATTGTAAAGGAAAGGAAGTAATTTCCAGCTTTCTAAATCTATGGTACCGACACAGATGGGCATAAGGCTTAAACTGGTGACGAAGCGATGCTCCTTCGTGCTATGTCCAAGCATTTTTCTACAGACAGAGTCAGAGCTAACGCTCTTTTTCATTCATGAAGGGCTTTAGCCCTGACCCCGTCTGTAAATAATGACATCTTTAGTCTATCTTCAAAGGAGCATCGCTTCGTCACTAATTATATTGCCCATCTGTATCGGTACGGTAGCTTTCTAAATCCAGAAACATTCAGTAAAAAGAAAATATTATGCCTTAGAATTGCTTATTCC
>JBCCQK010000655.1:0-4140 GCA_039024375.1 Bacteroidota bacterium | reverse complement strand
GTAGTCAATAACGACTAATGGTAGCATTTATTGACGATTGTCAATATCATACGTCTCTAACCCGCCCGCATGACGCAGGCGTGCTGGTCCCTACGCTCTATTCCCTGTTCTGAGTAGTTATATTTATTCTTAGATTTTTAGAGCTATCATCGCTCCCAATAAAAAGTCTTCGTCATAAAAAACTTTTTACCCACCACTTTTAACTTTTTATCAGATTCTAAACTCAGGGTAGCTGCTATCGTCATTTTTCGTTTCAAACTGTACAGTTCGCCCTGCCAGTGATTTGCTTCGGCGTCGTACGTCCCTTCGCTAAAAATGACTTTACCAATCCAGTCCTTTTCGCTAGAATCTACAATTTTACCGTAGAGCAAACCATCTTCCGCTTCGTACAATTCGATGGAGGAATTCTCGATAGCCTCCGCTTTCCAGACGCCAATGATAGCTTTTGCATTTTGGTTATCCATTGAAAATGAGGTGCATAGCAAACCAACACTTAATAATAATTTGAGCATCGTTTATAATTTTTAGGTTCAATAATTTACAATTACGAATTTACGGCTACCTTGAAAAATATAAGTCGCTTGTATTGGAGATGGAGGTGGTGAAATTAGGTCAAATGGTGGGCGATACTTTCAAAGTATCGCCCACCATTTGACCTAATTTTACAAATGAAGTTTTAGGGTAGCTGTAAGATTATGAAAGACATTTTGAGTTAGATATTCAATAATTCTTCAAGTATTTTTTACAAAAACAGACCACGTCATAGCAGAAAACATAAAAAAGCCATACTCCCAACAGCGAAAAAAACAGCCTCAAAAAAATAGAACCTTCTCAATCCTCTCGAATCACCCGCCCGTCCTCCAATTCAATAATTCGGTCACTCGCCTCCGCAAAATCCATATCGTGCGTCACCGCCAGTATAGTCTGCTGATTTTCATCCACCAATTGTCGAAAGACATCAAATATGATATTGGTGTTCTTGGTGTCTAAATTCCCCGTAGGTTCATCGCAAAGCACCAGTTCAGGTTCATTGATGAGGGCACGGGCAATGGCTACTCTCTGCTGCTGTCCACCACTCAGTTTGACGGCAGGTTTCAAGGCTTGGTCTTTCAAACCCAAAATTTCCAACTTTTTGTAGGCCCCTTCCTCGATTTCTTCTTTGGAATATTTACCCAATTTTAAGGCGGGCAACATCACATTCTTCAGACAGGTAAATTCTGGCAATAAGTAGTGAAATTGAAACACGAAGCCAATGCTGCGATTTCGGATAGCGGCCAACGCTTTGTCCGCTTGCCCCGTTACCTTTTCGCCGCCCACGAACACCTCTCCCGAATAATCGTTGTCCATTGTACTCAAGCAATAGAGTAGGGTGGATTTGCCCGACCCGCTTTTGCCAATCATGGACACAAATTCGCCGCTTTTGACCTCAATATTGATGTCGTGTAACACTTTGAACTTAACGGGATTATGAAAATGTTTTTCCAAAGAATTAGTAGATAAAATGGTATTTTTCATGGTAATTTTTTTATCGTAGAAATTGGAATGTCATAAATATCTGTTCTCTGCTTTCTACTCCCCAAGTTACTTTCTAAAAATTTCGACTGGGTCCACCCTTGCCGCTTTTCTAGCGGGAAAATACCCTGCACAAAGCGTTAGTAATATTCCAAGGGCACAACTACGCAGAAACAGCCTTGGCTCAAAAGTGATGGGAAAATTACCGACGGGTGGGCCTATATAAATATTGCTCATCATTTCAATCAGAAGGGCACCAACTCCTAAGCCAAACAAAGTGCCCATGATACCCATCATCAACGCCTCCATAATGAAAATTCGTATCACGTCGTTACCGTTAAAACCTGTTGCTTTGAGGATGGCGATGTCGTCTATTTTTTGCGAAATGGTCGAACTCAGAATATTGTAAATTCCAAAAGCGGCCATTAATAAAATAGACAACGAAATCGCCCCCATCATCGTCTGTCGGGTGTTATCTTGACTAATAATATCCTTGTTGGTCGTTTTCCAATCTTCTACCTCGTAAGGCGTAATGGTTTTTAACTGCTGCACGTAAGCCTCCGTTTTATCGGGATTGGGCGTGTTGGCGTAAATGGTCGTGACGTAATTGATGCCTTGTTTTAAAAACTGTTGGGCGGTACTGATATTTACGTACGATTGAGTTTCATCTACTTTGCTATTTCCAGTAGAAAAAATACCCACAATCCGCAGTACTTTACTGACTTCATAAGACGAAGAAACATTGATGTTTTGCCCAACACCTAAACTCAATTTCTCCGCAATGCCCGACCCAATGATAATCCCATTCAAATTATTATCCAAATCGGCGGTACTGCCCGCAATCATCAAATCGTCCGTAGCGAACATAGCGGCGTAGGTCTTCATATTTACGCCACTTCCGTTCCCTTTTATTTGTGTACTGCCCCGATTGTAAAAAGCGGCAAAATCTACCTGTGCAATGGCGTTAGTGATGTACGGCTCGGCTTTGATTCGCTGAAGCAGTCGATTGGGATTGTTCAACTTATTGGACAAAGTTGTTATTTGCGGGTTACTAATCAGTACCACTTCGCCGTCGTTCGCTGCAATCGCCCTACTCATTTCGTCGGGTTTGTACACCTTCAAATGGGCACTATTTTGAAAAATATTATCCCTCGAAAAATCGGTAAATCCGCTACTCAACGAGTTCATAAATAGATAGATGGATACCCCGATAGTAATGCCCAAGGCCGTGACAAATGTTTGCTTTTTGCGGGCAAAAACGTGGGTTGTGGCAATGTCTAAATTAACGTTATATTTCATGTTCTTTTTTAGATTAGGGAATAGAGACCGTTACACTGAGAGAATAGAGACCTCCTTGTATTGCATTCAACGTCTCTGCTCTCTATTCTCTGCTCTCGGTTCTAAAAATTTAATTAACTGATGTGACTAGTACGTCATCTTGCTCAATCCCCGCCAAAACCTGTACCCACTCGTTGCTGACAATTTTCGTTTCAATTTTGCGCTTGTTCTCTTCGCCTTTTACCTGTACTTGGTTGTTGAAATCTACGTACTTCCGAGGTACTAGTAGGACTTCTTTTTCCTTACCAATGACGATATTACATTGCAATTGGGTATTGATAATTTTAAAATCAAGCGGCTCGTTAAAGGTTAATTCACAGATAAAAGACTGACTAGCTGCATCAAAAGTGGGCAAGATTTCTCGAACGGTCGCATCCAAATTTTCGCTCAAGTTCGTGTTCAGTTGAATGACGACTTTTTGTCCTATTTCCACTTTGGCAATGCTGCTTTCATCCACATTAATGCGGGCGAAAATGTTTTTGGGATGACCGATGGTGGCAATGACTTCGCCTTTTCGGACAAAATCGCCCACTTCCTTATGCTTTTGATAGACCTTTCCCGCAGCGAAGGCTTTAAGTTGCACTTTTCTCACTGACAAGTCACTCAATCGTTTGTTAGTTTGCGCAACGATGACTTGTTGTTCGGCATCCTGGCGCAATTTTTTGTAATTCTCTAGAGAAGCAGCCAATTCCTTTTGAGTGTTCTGATAAGCTAATAATTTCGTTTCGTACTCGACTTTGGCGATGCTGTTCTGTTCCCAAAGTCGTTGATAACGAGCTGCTTGTAGAGAGTCTTGTGCTAATCGCTGTCGAATCATGGCCATGTTAGCCTGTACCTGTTGAAAAGCGGGTGCATCACGCTGCGCATTGCGTTTGGCGATTTCGTACAGTTCTGCATTGCCACTTAGATTGACTCGACTTTCTTGGTTCTCTATTTCCACCAACACCTTGTTTTTTGACACCACATCGCCTTCTTCAAAGTGGACTGCTGCTAAGTAACCTTCGGTCTCTGCCATCAGTTGGTAGGTGTCTTCGGCTTGTAGTGTTCCCGTAGCAAAGACCGTTTCGGTGATATTTTTGCGAACAGCTTGGGTTTCTTCCAATTGTTGTTGGCAGGAAAAAAGGCTAACGGTCAGGAGTCCGAATAAGATGATTTTATTTTTCATTATTTAGATGATTATTTGATTTAGGAGGAGCGAAGGTGGGGTTGTGTAAAAAGTCTTTGTATTTAAAAAGTTAAATATGTAATATTAAGTCGCATTTGAGAATGATTGCTTGATGGTTTGATGGC
>JBCCQK010000654.1:0-4147 GCA_039024375.1 Bacteroidota bacterium | reverse complement strand
GTAATAGCCATTTGGAAAATTAGAAAGTAGGACATTTGCGGTATCTGTTTCTTCTGCTCCGCATACAAATAGATTTTTTAGTATGCTCTTTTAGAGCGTCAGATAAAAAAGTGATAAAAATCCGTAGCTAATCCTAATCCGTAGCTAAAAAATAGTGGTTCTTTGACAATTTTTGCAAAACGTAGCTTAGACATTCCTGTCTGAGACCACAGATAGTTGATTCTCAGACAAGAATGTCTAAGCTACGGACTTCAAACAAATTATTACAGATTACTATATCAATTTTCAATCTGATTATCTATTGATAAAAGCGCTCAAAATCTAATCACTTTTTCAGTTTCACTAAGGCGAGCTTTCTAAAATTAACCGAATAACCTTATCTGGACTATATTTTAAAAAAGAATGACAAAGACTTTCAAGAATAACCGTGACCTTTGTGTTTAATATGTAGCTAGTACAATTCAATAAAATAGCAAAATGAAGTAGGCTACGGGTAAAGTAGATGTTAACTCTATGTAAATAACTGTGGAAAAACGTGTGAAGTATTAGCAGCTTAGCAACAATTACTCACAAGCCCATCGTCATCAAGAAAGAAGAAGGTAGTTAATAACAAAATTGAAAGTATAAGCTAACAGGAACTGTAGCTGTTATTCTTAGTGGAAAAAGAAAAAAGAATTCCGTTAAAAGTTTTCCACGGAAATGTGAAAAAGTAGCTAAGTAATTGATTTCAAAAGAATTCTGAGAAAGAAGAGGTGTGAATAAGAAGAGTAAAAAGTTAAGAATTATAAAATCAAGATTTAGCTAAGTTTAATACTCACAAACTAACACAACTAATGATAGAGAGTTTTTTTTAAAAATTAAATAATAATCTATTAACAAGATACTAGAAGTGTGTACAAAATCTCGGTTTAATTTTCCGAAGCATCATAAAAATGGATATGGAACAAGAAATAGTATTGGAGCGCAAAATTGCTCAAAAGAAAACGGCTACTCGTAAGCCCATAAGTCGAGCCGTGCGAACTTGGCTATTTATCGGAGTGGCCATGGTCTTAATACAGGTCATCATCGGCGGCGTTACTCGTTTGACTGATTCTGGATTGTCGATTACGGAATGGGCTGTGATTCAAGGAACCATTCCGCCTTTGAACGAAGCGGAATGGATAACTGCCTTTGAGCAATACAAAGTGGCTGCAAAAAAGCAGTACGAAACGCTACACGCAGATATGACCCTCTCTGGTTTTAAAGTCATTTATTTTTGGGAATATTTTCATCGACTTTGGGCTAGAACTATCGGCTTTGTTTTCCTCTTCCCATTCCTATTTTTCGCAGCCACCAAGCAAATTCCCAAATGGTTGATGAAGCGACTGGGGATTACCGTCGGGTTAGCTGCCGTTGTGGCGACTTTTGGTTGGATAATGGTCGCCAGTGGACTGAACGATGATAATCGAACTTGGGTGAGTGCTTACAAGCTGGTCGGACATTTGTCACTGGCAACTATTCTGTTTGGTTATTTAACGTGGACTTGGTTTATGGCAAGGCAGCCCTCGACTAAAGACTTTCACCTAGCTCGCTTTAAAAAGTTAGGCTGGGGCATAGCGGGCGTACTCATGGTACAAATCATATTTGGAGGATTGATGGCTGGAATGCGTGCTGGATTAATTCACCCTTATTTTCCATTTTTTGTAGAAGGCGAACGGCTGGTCGGTGCGTTGAACGGCAATGCAGCTATCATCAACTATGAAGGAAGTGCTTCTATGAAAGCCATTGTGCAGATACTGCATAGAAGTACAGCCTATATTTTATCAGCCCTCATTGTTTACTTTTTTATTCAATTGCGAAAGGTCAAAATTTCTAAGGAACTCAATCTTGGAAATAATTTACTACTCGGAATGTTGGGCGTTCAGTTTTTATTGGGTGTTCTAACGATTATTAATTGTTTTGGGAAAGTTCCTATCGCTTACGGGGCAATGCACCAAGCAGGGGCGCTGGTTTTACTAGCGATATTACTTTTCGTAAATTTTCAGTTGGGGAAAAGACAGACCAGTTTATAAATAGAGTTTTCTACAATTGTGGATAAATATGTTGAAAATACTCGGAAAATAGGACAAAAACGGAGGATAAGTAAAAGTTATTAACAAAATTATTAACAGGTGTTGGTAATTACAACTGGCTTAAAAGCGTTCTTTATTTTTTCCTTTTTTAATGATATGGATATTAAAATTATATTATACTTTCAAATTAACTGACAAGACCTGCTAGATTGATGGATAAAATTGGCTTGACGAAATAAAAGTGATAAATTTGTGGAAGGAAAAGGTTGGTGATAATCATCCGTTTCTAAATCCATAAAAACTCACTTTATTTTTTATATATACCTAGATGGAATATCAACTTAGGGAAGAAGGAAAATTCAAGTACATTGAAACGGAGGGGAAGGGCGATACAATCATGTTGCTGCACGGGTTGTTTGGTGCATTAAGTAACTTCGAAGGAATTATTAGTCACTTTGGAAAATCTCACAAAGTTGTAGTTCCGATGCTACCTATTTTTGATTTACCCATTCGAAAAGTAGGTTTAGGTGGTTTGGTCAATCATGTCATAGAATTTGTCGCCTTCAAAAACTTTGATAAGGTAAATGTATTAGGTAATTCTCTAGGGGGACACGTTTCGTTATTGTATGCACTAGAGAAGCCAGAACAAATTCGTTCCATCATTTTGACGGGAAGTTCTGGGCTTTTTGAAAATTCTTTAGGGTCAACTTTTCCTAAGCGAGGAAATTATGAGTTCATAAAGAATAAGACGGAAGACATCTTTTACAATAAAGCCGTTGCTACCAAAGAATTGGTGGACGAAGTGTTCACAACGGTTAACGACAGAAATAAAGCCATCCGAATTATTGCCTGTGCCAAATCTGCCGTTCGACACAATCTAGGCGATAAGCTGTACCAAATAAAAGCGCCTACCTTGCTAATTTGGGGAGAAGACGATACCGTCACACCAAAATTTGTTGGGGAAAAGTTTAACGAATTGATTCAAAATTCGGAACTGTTTATTGTAGATAAGTGCGGACACGCTCCGATGATGGAGCGACCCAAAGTTTTCAATCAATTGTTGAGCGAATTTCTGCAAAAGCCCCACGCTTCTTAAATGTTGACTATTTTCTGTTTGGAAATTAAGATTAAAAAGCGATACAGAAGTGTCGAATCACTTCCCCTGTTTCTGCTTTATTTGAACTAAAGAAGTACTACTCTACATTCGTTTAGCCTATCCCTCTCTAATCCACCTATCCTATTTATCACATAATCTTACCTACTTTTGCACAAAAGTATTCTCCATTTGTTAGTAAGTAAAAACTAGGATTAATATTCTTATAAAAAAGAGAATTTAAGCAGTATAATTCTATTTTTACATTTCATAGCTTTTTGAAATAGGAAGCAAAGGCCCCATTTGATAAACCATCTATTTCCAATTAGTCAATCAGAAATTTTCATATTCGATAAGTGAGCGATGAACAAATAAGTGATTTTTCTACCGACCAACAAGAAGTACTGAAGTCCATTCGGATTTCCCGAATCATTTTACCTGTACTCATTGGAGTTGGGGTAGTCATTTATTTGCTGTGGAAACAATTTGACCCCGTTGCTTTTGGTCAAATAAATTGGAATGAGCACACCTTATTTTGGGTGACTATGTCGGTACTGCTACTTATCGTCCGCCATATTGCTTACGCTAATCGACTGCGTGTATTATCCAAAAAAGCGTTTAGTTGGAAAAAATGTGTAGAGCTTATTTTCATTTGGGAATTTAGTTCGGCAGTTTCGCCTACCAGTGTTGGAGGGTCGGCCGTTGCTCTATTTGTTTTGGCGCAAGAAAAATTATCAACGGCTAAGACGACTACCATTGTTATTTATACTGCCATCTTAGATACTATATTTTTTGTAGGGACGCTTCCGATTTTATTACTACTCTTTGGCCCCATTATTATTCGACCCAAATTATTGAATATGAGTCAATTAGATGGCTGGGGATATACGTTTATTGGAGCTTACATATTGATGGCGGGGTACGGATTTTTATTTTTTTATGGCTTATTTATCAATCCTAAACAATTAAAAAAGTTTTTTGAATGGGTGACAAGTTTCCGTTT
>JBCCQK010000653.1:0-4147 GCA_039024375.1 Bacteroidota bacterium | reverse complement strand
CCCAAAAGTTGTGTTGTTATGTTCCACCTCCCGAATCAGTTGTTTGTAGCGGGGTTCAAAAATGTGTAAATTCAGCTTTTCGCCGGGGTAAGCCACTAATTCTAAAGGAAACAAGGGTAGAAAATCAGTCATTCTTTAGTGTATTTTTTTTAAGCTTATTTGTTTAGCCAAGCCTTAAAATGCTTAGTGTTCGCCGAACTGACGATAATGTCTCTTCGAGCTTTAGGTTTTAAATCTACTTTTAATCGACTTTTGGAAACGCCCGTAATGGAGTCAATCGCATCAAAATGGGCAATGAAACTTCTATTCAGCCGAAAGAAAATTTTAGGGTCTAATAAATCTTCTAAATCACTCAATTTATAGTCCACAATGAAACGATTGCCTTCTTTATTTATCAAATAAACGTAGCGGTCTTCCCCTTCAAAATAGGCAATTTGGTCAACCGTCAAACTTCTTATCTTATCGCGTCGGGTGACCAAAAAACGTTGTTGATAGCTTTTTTTTGGGGCGTTCATCAAGTTTTGCAATTGCGCATAATCTACTTGATTAGGTAGTTGAGTTGCTTTATATTTTTCGATACTCGCCGCTAATTCTTCTTCGTCAATTGGTTTTAGTAAATAATCAATGCTATTGACTTTGAATGCCTTTAAAGCATATTTATCGTAAGCCGTCGTAAAAATAACGGGAGTAGTTACCTTAATTTTTTCAAAAATTTTAAAACTCAAGTCATCCGCTAAATGGATGTCCAAAAAAATTAAATCTGCTTGGTTCTGCCCTAACCATTCCACAGTTCTCTTAACAGATTCTAATTTTGCTAAAATCTCAATTGTTGGTTCAATTTCTAGTAACAGATGCTCTAAATTGTCTCGTGCGTGTTTTTCATCTTCCACTAATAGCACTTTCATTTGTCTATTTTTTAAAAGAACCTAAAAAAATCACTACATCCGTCGATTAGACAACAAAGTAGTGGATAAAGTTTATATCTTGAAGCCGTTTTTCAACCTCACTAGAAGATTAAAATTTGCGCTAACTATGCTAACTTGCCAACGTCATTTATTTGACTTACCTACGGATGAAATTTATCTCAACTGCGCCCGAAGAGGGCCACAAACTAAACGCTCCACCGAAATTGGAATTGAAGTTATCCGTCGGCAGTGCCAACCAACGGGGTATTCGAATGCCGATTTCTTTAATATTGTCCAAGACATCAAGCAAGGCTTTTCTGACCTCGTCCAAGCGAACGACCCCGAACGAATCGCCATTATTCCGTCGGTTTCTTACGGATTGGCAAATGTAGCCAATAATTTAAACCTAAAAAAAGGAGACCAAATTATTGTTGCGGGCAAACAATTTCCCAGTAATGTCTATGCGTGGTCAAAGCAAGCGGAAAAAGCGGAGGCGGAAATGGTTTTCGTCGATGCGCCCGACACCATGAATCGTGGCGAGGCGTGGAATGGAGCCATATTAGCCGCCATCAATGACCGAACTCGGCTGGTGGCCCTGGGTAATGTGCATTGGACGGATGGTACGCTGTTTGATTTGAAAGCGATTCGAGCAAAAACTAGTCAATACAACGCTTTACTCGTCATCGACGGAACGCAATCTATCGGAGCGCTCCCATTTTCCGTAGCGGAAATACAGCCCGATGCCTTAATCACTGGCGGTTACAAATGGATGTTTGGTCCGTATTCGTTGGGGCTTGCCTATTACGGCTCCGCTTTTGACGACGGTATGCCCATCGAACACAGTTGGATTAATCGACGTAATAGTGACGATTTTAGTAATTTAGTCAACTATCAGCCCGAATATCGTCCCAAAGCTGCTCGTTATTCCGTTGGAGAGCAAAGTAATTTTATCTTGGGGCCTATGCTATTGGCCGCCATTGAGCAATTGAAAAATTGGGGGATTACGAATATTCAAACCTACTGTCAGCGTATTACCGAAAAGCCCGTTGCTCAGCTTCGAGATA
This sequence comes from Bacteroidota bacterium, assembly GCA_039024375.1. GTDB lineage: Bacteria > Bacteroidota > Bacteroidia > Chitinophagales > Saprospiraceae > JAFMDF01. The sequence continues at coordinate 2,178 of JBCCQK010000653.1, read as the reverse complement.
TGGGACTATGGATTGAAAAGGATGACTTTCGGTCGAAGCACCTATTTGGCGTTCGACTGTCTGACGATTTTGATGGCGATTTATTTAAAAAGGCATTAGAAGCGGCTAAAATCTCCGTTTCCTTTCGAGGAACGGCAGTTCGAATTGCTCCCAATGTATATAATACGGAGGAAGAACTTTGGCAATTAGTGGATTGTTTTAAACGAGCGAGAAAGCGAGCATTGGCGATTCAATGAACAATTTTCAATGTGCAATGAACAATGTAGAAGCATAACAATCATGACCCTTTTAGTAGCTAATGACGGCTTTTCCGAATGAATACAACACTGTATTTTTAAATCAATTCTAAATGTTTGACATCGGTTTTTTACCTATCACGATTTGGGATTTTGTGGACGTATTCATCGTCGGCTACCTCATCTTCCGAATTTATAAGTTGTTAAGCGGGAGTATTGCCTTCAATATCTTATTAGGTATTATCTTCTTGTACATGACTTCGTGGTTGGTCGGTGCGCTTAAAATGGATATGCTCAACACCATTTTAACCCAATTGAAAGAACTCGGTATCATCATTATCATCATTATTTTCCAACCCGAAGTACGTCGTTTTTTACTACTAGTGGGTAACACAACGCTTAAAGGTCGTTCGGGTTTTTTTACCAAAATCCTTGCCCGTGACCAGCACAATCGGGAGCAACACCAAATTCATATTGAAGCTATTAAAGGCGCTATTCTGAAAATGAGTCGTTTGAAATTAGGGGCGCTTATCGTTCTTGCGGACCGACTTAACTTTGGTACTTACGCCCATTCGGGAACATTGATGAACGCTGAAATTAGCAAACAACTGCTGGAAAGTATTTTCCAAAAAAATAGCCCCTTACATGATGGTGCGTTGCTGATTGCCGAAGACCGTATTCAAGCGGCGGGATGTATTTTACCCGTTTCTAAAAGTATTAAAATTCCTAAAAGTGCGGGTTTGCGGCATCGAGCCGCAGTCGGCGTAACGGAAGAAACCAGCATGAGCGCCTTTATCGTTTCGGAAGAAACGGGGAATATTTCCTTTGCGAAAGATGGAAAACTGATTCGGAAGATTTCGGAGTCGAAGTTGTCGAACTTACTAATGGAGAATTATTCTTCCCAATAAAAAAGGAGGCGTCGAGCCTCCTTCAAAGAAATCACCGTGGTTAAAAAATAAGTTGTAGCGGTCTAGAAAAAACATTCGAGTGTATTACACTTTAGTGGAATTTTAATGTGTTGGTTAAATCAAAAATCCCATACGGGCAAGCTAAAATTCATATATCCCATACGGGCAAGCTAGAAATCATATATCTATCTGGTTCTGCCCACTTAGACAGATATATGATGTATGATTTTTGAACTATGATATATGATTTCCACTAAATTGTAATACACTCATGAGATTTAATGAACAACCTCTTGGTCCATTGAAATCCATCCATCTAGTAAGTTAATAATCCGCCCACCATACTGCGCATTCTTTTCCGAGTGGGTCACCTGCACAATCGTCACGCCGTCTTCTTGATTCAATTTTTGGAATAATTCCATGATTTCCTCGCCTTGTTTGGTGTGCAAATTACCCGTTGGTTCGTCCGCTAAAATCAGTTTAGGTTTACTGATAACGGCGCGGGCAATCCCTACTAATTGCTGTTGGCCACCCGACAATTGATTAGGAAAAAGGTCTTTTTTGGCGACCATATTGAAGCGGTCGAGCACTTCGGCGACCATGCTTTGGCGGTCTTTGGACTTCACTTTTCGGTAGAGTAGGGGCGTCTCAATGTTTTCGTACACCGTCAATTCGTCAATCAAGTGGTAGGCTTGAAAAACGAAGCCCATATAGTGTTTGTGAATATCGTTGCGCTTGCGTTCTCTCAGCTTATGAACAGGCTCGTCGAAGAAGTGGTATTCGCCGTCCGTTGGCGTTTCCAGCATGCCTAAAATATTGAGCAACGTCGATTTTCCCGCGCCGCTTGGCCCCATTATAGTTACAAATTCACCTTCGTTGATGGTCAAATCAACATTTTTGAGAATGTAGGTCTTGCTTAAACCGTTACGGTAGTATTTCTCAATGTTTTTTAGTTGAATCATTTATTTTGTTTGAAAATTATGTATTTTAGTTTAGAATATATCGAAAATTAAATTTTAATAATGTGTTGAAAT
>JBCCQK010000652.1:0-4156 GCA_039024375.1 Bacteroidota bacterium | reverse complement strand
ATACCCTTTCTACACAACCCCTTATAATTTAGTCTCGAAAACCAGTGATAGATTGAATAATCGAATAATCAACAACTAAGCCTACTCTTCCGTAGAAGCGCCTGTAGCTTCGGTGTCCTCGGTCACTTCCTCCGTTTCTTCAGCCTCTACCTCTTCTTCTTCCAAAGTAATCAACGAACGGTCATTCAAAAACCGAAACCACTTAACGATTTTTTTCATGTCGCCGATGTAAACACGGTCGCGGTCGTAGTTGGGAACAACGGCGGCGAAATAAGCCTTCAGTTCATCGTTCGAGGCATTACTAGCTACCAATGGGGTGGTTTCTAGTTGGCTAAACATATTTTGGAAAACTTTGGATAGTTCCAGCGTCTCCTCGTCATCCTCCGTATAAATCGTAATAGATTCCAAAGGCGTAAATTGGTGCTTTCGAGATGGAGCAAACCGCTTTTTACCCGTGTCCAAATCTTCGATGATTAATCCGTTGCTTCGATTAGCGGCAACTTTATGGACACCCGCAATACCCGCCACGACTACTAATTTTTCTAAACTCATTTTATATATTTTTTATCTTCGTTCTACGTCGAAGCTGGTAGAAATCAATGAAAGGCCATCGGTATTTTTCCCCTCTTCTCGTACAAAACGTCCAGAATAGGCTATTTGTGAACAGTTTTTTAAAAAATCGCAAATTTAGCAAAGAAATATCGTTCGGACAAATGAGAAAGTAGGCAGTGATACTTCTTTTGAAGCCCCTCTTTTCCATAATTCATTCAGTCTCCTGCGAGCGACCTCCAAAAAATTACCTAGCTAACCTATTCTATGCTTCTAGCTTTTAGTAACTTCGCACTTTATTTTACGAGAAATCATAGACTGTTTGATAATTTTCGAAAAAACGTTTTAGTCCAATATGAACCAACATACTATTGAAAAGCCCATCTCGATTAAAGGAATGGGCTTACACACTGGAAAAGTGGCCACGTTGACCTTTCATCCCGCCGCCGTAAATCACGGGTTTAAGTTTAAGCGGACAGATTTAGCAAAACCCAAAGTTATTCCCGTCGACCCTTCCAAAGTAATTGACACCAACCGAAGCACTACTTTAGCTTCGGGAACCGACAAAGTACAGACGGTGGAACACGTATTGTCCGCATTAGTAGGTCTAGGTTTGGACAACGTTTTGATGGAAATTGATGGGGAGGAAGTGCCGATTTTGGATGGTAGTGCTGCGGAAATTGTTAGGGCATTAGAAAAAGCGGGAAAAGTAGAGCAGGAGTTACCGAGAGATTTTGTAGTCATTGAAGAACCTATTATCTATAAAAATAAGGAAACGGGTGCAGAATATGTCGTGCTACCCGCCGAAGAGTTTGCGGTACAAACCTCGCTGAACCTACCCGTGCCTGCGATGGAATCGCAGTTTGCTGCTTTGAGCGATTTAGCGAATTATAAAAAAGAAATAAGTGGCTGCAGAACATTTGCACTACTCAGTGATTTAGAGACTTTAGCCAAAGCAGATTTGATAAAAGGAGGAAGTTTGGACAATGCCGTCGTGTTTGCCGATAAAAAATTGTCTAAACAAAAGCTAGATAAGCTAGCAGAAAAATTGGGACAACCCAAGCTGACCAGCAGCACGACGGAAGGTATTTTGAACGATAAAAAACTACAATTTACCAACGAACCTTGCCGGCACAAGCTACTAGATTTAATTGGAGATTTAGCGTTGGTCAATAAACCCATCAAAGGAAAAATCATTGCCACACAGCCAGGGCACACGGGCAACGTTGGATTAGCAGCGATTTTACGAAATCTTTACAAGGAACAAAGGAAATTAAAGGGAAAACCAAAGTATGACCCCAATCAAACTCCTATTTTTGATTCGGTAAAAATAGCCGAATGGTTGCCGCACCGCTATCCATTTTTACTGGTGGATAAAATTGTTGAATTATCGGATAAACACGTAGTGGGCATTAAAAATGTGACCTTCAACGAACCCTTTTTTACAGGACATTTTCCGAATAATCCAGTAATGCCCGCCGTTTTGCAAATGGAAGCTTTGGCTCAATGTGGAGGAATCTTGGCCATGTCTCTCGTAGATGAACCCGGCGGATGGGACACCTATTTTCTGAAAATTGACAATGCTAAGTTCAAACAAATGGTGCTTCCTGGCGATACGTTGATTCTAAAAATGGAACTATTGTCGCCCATCCGTAGGGGGCTTTGTCACATGCAGGGAACGGCCTATGTTGGGAACAAAATTGTTTCTGAGGGCGAATTGACGGCGCAAATTGTTAAAAGAAAGTAGGTTTAGAGGTCAGAAGTCAGACCGTCCGTTTGGACTGTCAGAAGACAGATTTCTGTACATCGTAGAAAAAACGCAACTCGTAACCCGAAACTCGAATTAGAAATAAGCGATTGAATTGTTGATTTACGTTATATGAGTACCACAGGACTAAGAGTTATTCACCCCCAAGCGAAAATTGGGCAAGATGTCACCATTGAGCCTTTTGTGACCATCGGCGCTAATGTAGAAATTGGTGCAGGTACTTGGATTGGGGCGAATGTGACGATAATGGAAGGGGTAAAGATTGGAAAAAACTGTAAAATCTTTCCTGGTGCGGTCGTTGGAGCCATTCCACAGGATTTAAAATTTGGGGGCGAGCAATCCATTATTGAAATCGGGAATAATGTGACCATTCGAGAATATTGTACGTTGAATCGAGGCACCAAAGCGAATCATAAAACCATTATCGAAGACGACTGCCTATTGATGGCTTACGTACACGTGGCGCACGATTGCATTTTGCGACGAGGAGCAGTTTTAGCGAACAACGTTAATCTGGCGGGTCATATTGAAATTGGTGAGCATGCTACTTTGGGAGGATTGACCGCTGTTCATCAATTTGTGAAAATTGGCGCCTACGCTATGATTGGAGGGGGCGGTTTGGTACGAAAAGATGTTCCGCCGTTCATCAAAGCAGCAAGAGAACCACTTGCTTATGCGGGAGTCAATTCGGTGGGCTTGCGCCGAAACAATTTTACTAATGAACAGATTCACGCTATCCAAGATGTATATCGGTATCTGTTTGTAAAAGGACTGAATATCTCTCAAGCAGTTAAGAAAATTAAAAAAGCGATTCCAAAATCTCCCGAACGTCAGCTAATCCTTCAATTTATTGACCATTCGGAGCGAGGACTAATTCGTGGTTTTCGACAACTCAATGGCAAACGACTCAATGGAAATCACTCTGCGTAATATTTCAAAACGATACTTGTACGATTGGATTTTTCGAGGTATTGATTTTCAGTTCCAAGCCCCTACTCGTTACGCTGTTTTGGGTAGCAACGGTTCGGGAAAATCTACTTTACTAAAAATCCTTTCGGGTCACCTTTCGCCTACTAAAGGCAGTATTGAATTTAGGTTAGACGGCACCATTATCAATCGAGATGATATTTATCAACAAGTAAGTTTCGCCTCGCCCTACATTGACTTAATTGAAGAGTTTACGTTAACGGAAGCCGTCGCATTTCACCAAAAGTTCAAACCATTCTACGATAATCTTTCCATCAAAGATTTTTTACAACAAATAGAATTAGAAGCTGCCAAAGACAAGCCCGTTCGTTTTTTTTCTTCGGGGATGAAGCAGCGCTTAAAGCTAGGATTGGCCATTTGTTCTAACACTCAACTTCTATTATTAGATGAACCTACTGCTACCTTAGATGAAAAAAGTGTGGCTTGGTTTCACCACCTGTTGGAGCAGTATGCGCACCAGCGCCTTATCATCATTGCTTCCAACGAAGAACGGGACGTTATTTCCTGCCAAAAACGCTTATCTATTTTGGATTATAAGAAGCGGCCTAAGTGAGAAGACAGAAGAGTCAGACCAATAAATTTGTCAGAAGTCAGACTTTTGACGTTGACAGGTCAGACTTCTATGTTACTGGATATGTTAAGTTAGAAAATTAGATAAATCTCGATTATGCCCAATTCAGACAAGTATTCCTGCCAATTTTGTAACTATTTACCCCTCTCAATTAAAAACGCTTAGATAGCACAAAATAGTCAACACTACTGCTCGAAAATAGTCAATGCTAGTACTCGAAAAAACTTTGTGAGCTTTATGAACTTTATGGTAAAAATTAGTTACTGCTTAGTACTATTTTT
>JBCCQK010000651.1:0-4160 GCA_039024375.1 Bacteroidota bacterium | reverse complement strand
AACATTTTACAACTGGTGGTGTGTCTCCACCACTCCATGGGATGCAACCACTTTCATCACGAAAAATTTTAGAATAAACACTATTTTAAATTTTGACTTTCCTTAGGACTTATTTTGTTGCTCGTAAATCCGTTTTTTCAATCGAGAAAAAGAAACAGCAGTGATGCCCAGATACGAAGCAATGTGCTTTTGGGAAACCCGTTGTAGCATATCGCCGTGATTTTCCAAAAAAGCGAGGTAGCGTTGTTCGGGACTTTTTAAGATGAAGCTTTCATTTCGGCGCAACGCCACGGACAAATGTTCCATAATAATTGCATCAACGGCCTGCTTTATTCTCGGATTGCTCTTGGCCAATTTATCTAATTCCTCGTAATCCAATTCTAGCACTTCCGTAGCTTCTAAACACTCAAAAACCTGCCTAGAGGGCTCTCCTAAAATCAAAGGTTCGTAAGCTGCCAAGGCGTGGTACTCTCGAAAAAGAAAAGTCGTAATTTCTTTCCCTTGATAATTGGTGATGTAGCCTCTAATGAGTCCTTTCAGGACCATGAAGGTCTTTTTACTTTCATCACCAACATCAATTAGTTTTTCTCCTCTTTTAAACTTTTTTAAAGTTGTTATTTGTAGAAAACGCTGTAAGTCATTAGGAGTAAGAAAGTCGTATTTTTTGGAAAAGTGAAGGTGAAAATTCATTGTTTTGATTGTCGTGCTTTGTAGTACATAGCGAGCAAATAAATCGGATTTACTCTTTGGCGCAATTCGGAAAGTTGTATGACCGTTGCTGCTCGAATGTAACACAACGCTTCGAGTTGTGCTGCTCGAATATTCGTTTCTCAGCCGATTATTTAATAATTAAGGCAGGCTATTGATGAGTAGGGGGTTTAGAAAAGATTGCAAATATAAGAAAGTTCAATAACTTTGCGTTACGTTTTGAATAACTCGGAGCGTTGTGCAATTTTTGAAACACCCACTTACCGTAGCGTCACCTTTTTAAATAAAGATAAACCCAGTGTCGTCCCTTTTTATTTTGCTTTACCGTATTGCCCTACTTGCCTACGCTGCGGCAATTGGACTAGCGGCCATCGTCAACGAAAAGGCAAGACAATGGAAACGGGGCCGAAAAGGAATCTGGTCTAAATTGGCTGAACGCTTCAATCAGCAGAAATCAGATGTCATTTGGATGCATTGTGCCTCCTTAGGAGAATTTGAACAAGGGCGACCAATTCTAGAAAAAATAAGAAAAGAATTTCCCCACTATCGCATTTTGTTGACCTTTTTCTCTCCGTCGGGCTATGAAGTCCAAACACAAACGACGTTGGCCGATGACGTGTTTTATCTCCCTTTGGATAGTCCCGCTCATGCGAAAAAATGGGTAGAAATTGTTCGACCGAAGTTAGTGTTCTTCGTAAAATACGAATTTTGGTATTTCTACTTAAAAACCCTGCAAGACCAGCAGATTCCCGTGTTTTTAATTGCGGGCGTTTTTCGAGCGAATCAGTTGTTTTTTAAATGGTACGGAAAATGGTATTTAGAAGTGATTCAAAACTTTGATTACCTTTTTCTACAAGATGAAAATTCGTTTCGAGTAATTGATAACCAAGGCGTTGTTGATAAGGTTATAATTGGAGACCCAAGGATTGACCGAGTGGAGACCATTGCCCAAACGGCCACGCCAATGCCCATCATAGAAGCCTTTAAAGGAACTAAAAAGTTACTAATTTTAGGAAGTAGTCACGCCAAGGACTGGGCCGTTTTTCGGCAATTTCTCACACACAATGTCGCAAAAAAATACCTAGCAGATTGGCAGTTTTTGGTCGCACCGCATACGCTTGGAGCAATAGAAATAAGGCAAATAGAAACTACTTCCCCGCTTTCTACCATTCGCTATTCCCAGATAAAAAACTTGGGGAAGGTCGCTAATCAACGCCTATTAATACTCGATACGATGGGGCAGTTGAGTCGGGTTTACCAATACGGTAATGCAGCGTTTATTGGTGGTGGATTTGGCACTTCTATTCACAATATACTAGAACCTGCCGCTTTTGGATTGCTCATTGTGTTTGGTCCACGCTATCAGAAGTTCCAAGAAGCCGTAGATTTAGTTGCTTTGGGGAGCGCATTTGCGATTAAAAATGCCGTTGAATGGAGCGCGGTATTTGAGCAATGGCAACGGTGGGAATTAACTCAGGAATTAGGCCAAAGGAATAGCAATTACATTCAACAAAATATAGGGGCAACAGAGGAGATAATATCGTATTTGAAAAATAAAAATTTTATTTAGCGTTTTATTTGGTGCTTTCTTTCCCTTCTAACATCCTATATTTGTTTAGCTAGCAGTTGGCGTATCAACTTACCTTCGCCTTTTGTTTTCATCTAAACCTATTGTTTAATTTATGCAGCAAATAGAGCAAACGATTCGTGCGTTCCGCAAGCTAAAAATTTTAGTTATTGGAGACGTCATGTTGGATTGCTACTTATACGGCAGCGTACAGCGAATCTCTCCCGAAGCGCCTGTACCCGTTGTGAACTTAACCGAAAAAGATTATCGACTGGGTGGAGCGGCTAATGTTTCTTTGAATATCAAGGCGTTAGGGGCTAAACCATTCTTGTTAAGTGTAGTTGGCGACGATGAAAATGGTAAAAAATTGCTCGAATTACTACCATCTGCCGACCTATCCAATAAATACGTTGAAACATCCGTCCGTCGAAAAACGACGACAAAAACCAGAATTATAGCTCAGAACCAACAAGTCGTTCGGTTGGACGAAGAGGATTGTGTTGATGTAAATGCTGCTGAGAAAAATGCGCTATTGACTCATCTCAAAAACATTTTGGATTCGAATGACATCCACGCTATCCTTTTTCAAGATTATAACAAAGGTGTTTTGAGCAAATCGGTCATCCGAGAAGTGATGCTCGAAGCCTTAAAGAGAGATATTCCCACTGTCGTTGACCCTAAGGATAAGCATTTTTATGCTTATAAGCGGGCAACCCTTTTTAAACCTAATTTGAAAGAAATCAACGCCAATCTGCCTTTTCATAGCGAACCTACTTTGTCCGATTTGAATCGGGCGGCGACTTACCTCAACCAACAATTGAACAATACCCTAACACTCATTACTTTATCCGACAAAGGCGTCTATTACCAATCGAAGGACTCAAGTGAGGTACTACCTACCATTCCTCGAAATATAGCCGATGTCTGCGGGGCGGGTGATTCGGTAGTCAGCATCGCCGCATTGGCGGTAGCATTAAAACTACCCATTAAAGAATTGGCGCTGTTGGCCAATTTGGCGGGCGGGCAGGTGTGTGAAAAGGTCGGAGTGGTGCCAGTTGATGTCCGCCAGCTAGCATTGGATTATCAAGCAGTAATGGCTAGCGGTAAATAACCCGACCAAGAAAAGAGTTTGCTAAGTGAAAAAGTGAAAATAAGTCATACCAGTTTTAAATCTAAAATTGAAAATTCTAAACCCGCCAGACTGCTGTGCGGGCTGGTCTAAAATTTAAAAGTAAAATACCGTCAGCAACTAGTTTATTAGCCGAAAAATCCAATTTTCCGATACTTTGAAATTTTACATTTTGAATTAAACAACTTTAGTGGCTCAATTTATTTGATAACTATTACTAAATCTTAAAATAGCCCTAAAATATTCTCTGGTGGACGTCCCAAAATAGCCCTATCTCCATCCACTACAATTGGTCGTTCTATCAGTTTGGGATACGTAATTAAGTGGTCTAACCAATCGGCTTCACTCACCTCTTTTCCCTTGAACTTTTCTTTATAAATGGCTTCGTTTTTTCGAACCAATTCGGAAGGTTGGATGCCCAATTTTTTGGTTAAATCGGTTAACTCTTCTTTGGAAATCGGTTTTTTTAAATACAAAATAATTTCTGGACTGACTCCTTTGTTTTGAATCAATTGCAACGTTTGTCTGCTTTTACCGCAGCGTGGGTTATGGTAAATTTTCATATATGAGAAACTATTGAAAAAGGGGTTTCTTATAAAAATAGTTTGCTATAAAAATGTGGTCGGTGCGCTGCACCTTAGCTTATTTTTTCTGAATTTGAGTCAGTTTGATACAAAGGTGGTCGCCCCTATTGGGGCTTGAAAGACAAGATGCAGCGCATCGACTACTTTTGTATTAAGTTTTTAGCTTTTTTTT
>JBCCQK010000650.1:0-4161 GCA_039024375.1 Bacteroidota bacterium | reverse complement strand
TGTCCCTAATCAAGTACATATCTCTGTTTAAAAGATTGTTTTGTCACTTAGACTTCTGTTCCGGCGTGGTGCCATATTAATATTTTTTCAATCAACTTTTTTGCTTTTATTTACCTCGTTGCAAACATACGAGTGATTAGTTAAGATAGTACTAATTTTTGAGTCTTTGCTCTATTTCAAGACTGTGAACCATTTGTAAACAAGACTCAATTGTTCAATGACAAAGATGTTTTTTTACCTATTTTTGGTGGGCGTTGTGCTCTCTGTACTAAATAAAAAGGGGGGGCTTTGAGACACTGCAAATGGTAACTTGGGCATCTTGCCCGAACTACCATTTGCAATATGTTAAAGAAGCAATGGGAAATGCTACTCCAAGTACAAATTAAATTCCACTCGTCGATTCAATCGTCTGCCATCTCTAGTACTATTGCTAGCAATCGGTTGCGTTTCTCCGTAGCCAATAAAACTCATTCGATTGGAGTCAAATCCTTGAGAAAGTAGGTAATTGTAGCAAGATTTAGCTCGTTCTTCGGACAGTACTCGATTGCGTTCTGAACTACCAACGGAATCCGTATGTCCTGCAATACTTACTCGGTAGTCAGGATAGCGATTTAAAATAGCGGTAATCTGGTCTAACACCGCATACGAAGAAGGTTTCAATGTAGCCTTGCCCGTTTCGAAACGGATAGCGCGCATAGCTAACGCCAGTGCTTCTCGTTCTTCCTGCTTGATTTCGGGGCAACCGAAATTAGTTGTTGTTCCCGCCGCAGTTGGACATTTATCGTTCGGGTCGGCCACACCATCATTATCCGTATCTGGACAGCCATTAAATTGGGCCAAACCCTTAGTGGATGGACAGTTATCGTTTTTATCCGCTACGCCGTCACCGTCACTATCGGGGCAACCATTTAAGGCAGCAATTCCAGCTTCGGTAGGGCATAAGTCGTTTTTGTCCGCTACGCCGTCACCGTCGCTATCGGGACAGCCTCTCGTTGCCAAAGGCCCGCTTTCCGTTGGGCAATCGTCAATCTCATCTAGGACGCCGTCGCCATCCGTATCCGTTCCTTCGGGACAACCCTTGTTGGCGAGTGTCCCTACTTCCGTTGGACAATCGTCCTCATCGTCGGGTACACCGTCGCCGTCTTCGTCTTTCAATACATCTTCTGGGCAGCCCATCACGGGACCAGGCACATCAGGACACTTATCGACTTTATCTGTAACTCCGTCCCCGTCTCTATCGGGGCAACCCTGTGCCAATTTCGTTCCTTTTTCGTTGGGACATTTGTCCATTACATCTGGAATACCGTCGCCGTCTGTATCTCTTTCGTTGGGGTCGATTTGTCCTAAGTTGACAATAAATCCAAGCCCTAATTCTAGGTTGTTTCTCTCTTCGGTTATAGGAGAATAGCGATAGCCCGCTTGTAAATTGAGTACTGCTCTTTTCCAGACGTGAAAATTGAAACCAATCCCAGCAGGTACTTGAAAGTGTCCCGAGTTGGTATCTTCTAAGACGTAGCCACCGCCTGCATACAAATAAGGCGTCACTACATTTGTTTCTTTGTAGTATTTTAGTTTCAAAAGGGCGTCTAATCCGACTAGAGACTTCCTATCAATATCGTCGGGTAGATTGATGACGCCAAATCTAAGTGGTACGGCTAAGTCGAGATAATCGGATAAATATCGTTGATAGCTAAATTCAAAACCGTTGGAAATGTCGTCCAACTTAGCGGAAGGACCCGAATTGGGGGTGTAATAATCTAAAAATAAGATTTTGAAGCCGAGGGCGTTCGGCATTTCTTTAGTTTGGGAGAAAACGGTCGTGTTGCTCGTTAAAACAAATAGTAAACAAACTATTGAGAGCGTCCAAATTTTGTTCATCTTGGGAAAATCAGTAATCGGTTTAAGAGATTGGTCTTCGAGCCATTTTGCAAATGCTCAAATAATAACCCTAGCTTATACGATACTTTATATATTATGTTCAATCAAATGTCCCTTTTGCTAATATTAGACCGAAAGTGGAGTAGGCAGTGGCAGTTTGCAATAAGCAGTAAATAGCAGGGAATCAGTAAGCGCATTAGATAAAAAAGTAATTTCAATCTGATTATCTGAAATTCTATTGAATGTCATTCATGACTCGCCACAGCAAGTCTTTCAATTCAACTAATCCTCGTTGGGTCGCCGAAGAAATGAAAACGTGCGGAAGGTCGGTGGGGATTTCTGGTTCGAGTAAAATAAGTAGTTCTTCGTCCGCCAAATCGCATTTGGTAATGGCCAAGACGCGAGGTTTGTCCAGTAATTCTGGATTATACATCTTTAGTTCATTGAGCAAAATGGCGTATTCTTTTTTGATATCGTCGGAATCGCAAGGAATCATAAAAAGTAGCGTCGCATTTCGCTCAATATGTCGTAGAAATCGATGACCGATGCCTTTTCCTTCGTGGGCTTTTTCGATAATACCTGGAATATCCGCCATCACAAAAGACTGAGCGTCTCGATATTTCACAATGCCTAAGTTGGGAACGAGCGTTGTAAAAGCGTAGTTGGCAATTTTAGGTTTGGCGGCTGTAATGACGGAAAGTAAAGTGGATTTGCCCGCATTGGGGAACCCAACTAAACCGACGTCCGCCAATAATTTCAATTCTAAAATTTTCCATCCTTCTTGACCATCCCGTCCCGGTTGAGCGTAGCGCGGCGCTTGGTTGGTAGGAGATTTGAAATGGGCATTTCCGAGTCCACCTATGCCGCCGGGTACCAAAATTTTCTCTTCGTCGTGTTTAGTAATTTCAAATAGCGTTTCTCCACTTTCAAAGTCTTTTGCCACTGTCCCTAACGGTACATCTAAAATAATGTCTTCTCCATTGGCACCCGAACTGTGGCTACCTCCACCCACACCGCCGTCCTTTGCGTGAATATGTTTCTGGTATTTTAAATGCAATAGGGTCCACCGATTCTGATTACCTTTGACAACGATATGTCCACCACGACCGCCGTCGCCGCCATCGGGACCACCTTTGGCTGTTCGTTTATCTCTGAAAAAATGAGCAGAACCCGAACCGCCTTTGCCCGACCGACAAAACAACTTCACATAATCTACAAAATTCTGTCCTGCCATAAATTATTCTGAATGTTTTTACTTTTCGTTTTTAACTGCTTCGTACATCCATTCTACTTCTGCCAACTCAAACGTACCGACCAAACCTGTTTGAAAAATATATTCTTTGTCCCCCTGCAACTTTAAGTATTTAAAACCATAATTTGTCGATGTAGAATCAAAGGCCGTTTCGTAAATAAATCCCGCATCTTCTTCTTTGATTATTTTAGAAAAGTAAGCCGAGCTTTTGACTTCTGCCAAATGTCCCGCTTTGACTTCCGCCAAATTATTGGTCGTTGCATCGTAAGCGAATATCTGTACATCGTAATTATCTTTGGGGCTTTTGATGGTTACATCCTGCGAAAAACTTAGCGTGCCCGAAACCACTTTCGCACTATCTGGTGCTAGTACAGTCAATGGAATATTATACTGAAGCAGGTTTAGTTCTGTCAATTCTGATTTAGTATTATTTTGACAAGCAACGAAACCAAAAGCAATTACCAATAAGACTAAGTAATGATTCTTCATATCTCTACGTGCAAGTTATATGCGGGTTAAATAGTTTGGCAAAATTAGCTTTTTATCAACACCTGACAAAACTATCTCCTTTTCTATTGTTACTATGGTATATCTCGTTCGTCGTAAGGAAGCCATTATTCAGACACCTAATAGTTGATGTAGTTGCCAACGGTAATGAATGATGGTTGATGAGTGATGAATGATAATTTCTACATTCATCGTTTATCATTTATCGTTCATTTAGTGAAAACATTAAATAGTAGGATAAAATATAAATTCATTTTTTGGTTCTTTGACAATTTTTGCATTGTATATAATTTGTAGCTTGGGCATCCTGCCCGAGTAGCAGTATTTGCGAGTATGTAAGCTACTCGGCCAGGATGCCCAAGCTACCGTTTGCAAAAATTGTCAAAGAACCCGTTTTTTTATCACATTTTTTAGTCATGCGCTTAGAAATTTGTGCTAGTTCACTTCAATCGGCTGTGCATGCCCAAGTGGGTGGGGCGCAGCGCATAGAATTATGCTGCAATTTGGAACAAGGCGGATTGACA
>JBCCQK010000649.1:0-4171 GCA_039024375.1 Bacteroidota bacterium | reverse complement strand
TACTTTTAGATTTTGAATTTATAATTTTACATTTTCGATTTGCCTTTTATTTCCCTAACCATTTTAATACCAAAAAAATTATGTCCAACGCTATTTTGCAGGTTCCCGTACCGACAAATGAAGTAGTGATGTCCTACCTGCCTGGGTCGGATGAGAAAAAAGCCGTCAAAGCGGCCATCAAAGAATTGAAAGCCAAGGAAATCAATATTCCGATGGTCATCAATGGTCAAAAAGTCGAATCGGGTGACTTAGTAGCTATCCATCCTCCCCACGAATTAAAGCACTGTCTAGGTCATTTCCACCGAGGAAAAAAGAAGCACGTTCAGCAAGCGATTGATGTCGCTTTAGCAGCAAAAAAAGATTGGGCGGCCATGCCTTGGGAAGACCGAGCGGCCATCTTTTTAAGAGCCGCCGACCTATTAGCGGGACCCTTTCGGGCAAAAATGAATGCGGCGACGATGCTAGGGCAGTCCAAAAACGTATTCCAAGCCGAAATTGACGCCGTAGCGGAATTATGCGATTTCTTCCGTTTCAACGTACAATACATGACGGATATGATGGCACAACAACCCATCAGTGTCCTCGGTATCTGGAACCAATTAGAGTACCGACCACTAGAAGGATTTGTCTTCGCAATTACCCCGTTTAACTTTACTTCCATTGCCGCCAATTTATGCGCAGCCCCCGCCATGATGGGCAACACGGTCGTTTGGAAACCCGCCGATACGCAGGTCTATTCCGCAGCGGTCATCATGGAATTATTCGAAGCGGCGGGCTTGCCCCCAGGGGTTATTAACTTAATTTATACCGACGGGCCAGAAACGGGTGATATTGTTTTCAAACACCCCGATTTTGCGGGCCTCCACTTTACGGGCAGCACTAAGGTCTTTCAACACCTTTGGAAAACCATCGGCGAAAATATTACTGGTTACAAATCCTACCCAAGAATCGTTGGTGAGACGGGCGGAAAGGATTTTGTCGTTGCCCACGGTTCGGCCAATCCTAAACAAGTCGCTACGGCTTTATCGAGAGGGGCTTACGAATTTCAAGGGCAGAAGTGTTCGGCGGCTAGTCGGGCGTACATTGCCAAAAGTATTTGGAAAGAAGTCAAAAAGTACTTAGTGGCGGATTTAAAGTCCTTCAAAATGGGCAGCCCCGAAGATTTCCGAAACTTCATCAATGCCGTCATCGACGAACGCTCTTTTGATAAAATTAGCAACTACATCGAGAAGGCCAAGAAGGACAAAAAAGCGGAGATTATTGCGGGTGGAAAATATTCCAAATCAAAAGGCTACTTTGTCGAACCGACCGTTATCGTGACTACCGAACCAAAGTACCGCACGATGTGCGAAGAGATTTTTGGCCCCGTTCTAACTATCTACGTGTACGATGATAAAGATTTCGAAAAAACTCTGAAATTGGTCGATTCCACTTCCCCCTACGCCTTGACGGGCGCTATTTTCTCCAATGACCGTTACGCCACGTTGAAAGCGGATGAGTTATTAAAAAATGCGGCGGGCAACTTCTACATCAACGACAAACCGACGGGCGCCGTCGTTGGACAACAACCTTTTGGCGGCGCTAGGGCGTCGGGAACAAATGACAAAGCGGGGTCGATTTTGAATTTGTACCGTTGGGTGTCGCCTCGTACAGTTAAGGAGAATTTTAATCCGCCGACGGATTACCGGTATCCTTTTATGGGAGGGAAGTAGTGGTTGTGTGGAGCTAGTTTAGGTTTGTAAAATATACTTTTAGAAATTTAAGGAAGCAGCTAATTGCGATTGAGGCAGTTGGCTGCTTTTTTGTTGTTAGTGCGAGGGCTGTGCCTCGTTAGATATAAACGGCTAAAAGTGTTATTTTTGACTTACTTTCAGCCGTTTATTTTTTAATAACTGGCTAAATCTAGGTGGTTGACCGCCGTGACCGCATCATCAACTTATGTGAAACCAAATTTTCTGATGGTGAATATACTATTCAAAAATCTTATGCGGACAATTTACAAAATAAAGTTACCGCCTTCAAAACGGAAACGAACACCAAAAAAGCCTGTTTTTTGACCTTCTTCACCACCTTCGGCCTAAAAACCAATAAATACTCAAGAAGTTTGGTCAAAAATGAACTAACGCTGGCTGTTTTGTTTGAATGATGTCAAGCTCTCAAAACGAGAGCGATAGAAGAAGATTCTTTCAGAGAATCTTCCTCTTTTAGTCGGTAAAGTAGAAAGATTCCCTAAAGGAATCTCTCTCAAACGTGCCTTTCGAGAACTGACGAATGAAGGTCATAATAACTTGACCATCACGCCTTTTTGTTGACCACTGCTTTTTAAGAGGCATCACAAAGCGGCCAAAAAATTACTTACCTGCTCTTTGGTTTCAAACCCTAGTTTTTTGCGAAGTCGATACCGACTAATTCTGATAGCCTCGACCGTAACGTTGCGAAGCGCCGCTATTTCCTTATTAGATAAGCCCAATCGAAGATAACTACACAATTCTTTTTCGTTTTGGTTGAGATTGGGAAAATCTTGACTTAATCGGTGGTAGAAATATTGGTTGATGGCTTCGATATTTTCGTGAAAAAGTTGCTTTTCCTTTTTAGTTTGCAATTGTTGTTGAACTTGAAGTCCAACGCTGCGCCACCGCTTTTGGTTCTTTGCGGCAATGTACGGCTCGAAAGTACGCAACTGTTCAATTACGTCGGCGGCAATATCTTGTTTGTGACTAATTTCCAAGGCCAACTGGGTAATGTCTTGCTTTTTTCGATTAATTTCTTGGTGCAATTTCTCCATTTTTAGGGCTTGCAATTCTGCTTGTTCTCGGCGGCGTTTGATGCGGGTCATTAGCCAACTAACAATTGCGGCACTAGCAATACCCAACAAAGCTAAACCGCCAATAGTTAAATACAAGCGTTGCCGTTGAATCTGATTGTCTTGGTTCAACTGCACAATTTCCTGTTCTTTGATGGCCGTTTCGTACTTTATCTTTAACGCATTTAGGTCTTCTTGTACCGACACGCCCTGCACGGAATCTCGTAAATGGTGGTATTTTTGGAAATAAACCAGACTCTGTTGGTAATTCCCTTCGGCGGCGTAAGTGTCCGAAAGGTCTTTATAAGTGACGTAGGTGACGCTGGGAAAATTATTTTTTTGAGAAACTTCAATACTCTGTCCGTAAAGGTCGTAAGCGGTCGAAAAATTTACGAGTAAATATTCGCAATACGCAACGTTGCCGAGTGCTTTGGCTAATTCTCGTGGATTGTCATTGGCACGCATCAAGGCTAAATACTTCCTCACGTAAGGTAGGGCAGCTTTGGGTTGTCCTAACATCAAATGAATGGCCCCCAAATTGGTGGTAATCGTATTCCGATTGCGTTGATAGTCTGCTCGCTCTGCGTGGCTGGCATCTGTAAATACGTCGTAAGCCGTTGATAATTTTTCTAATGCTAAGTTTAGTTGCCCTTTGCTAACGTCAATTTGCGCTAAGTTACCCAAAACGATGCCCTCGTAATAAGCACGTTCGGAAGCATCCGTAAACGTCTCGTAGTATTTCTGCAAGGTCCGAAAAGTTTTTTCCGCCAATTCAACCCGCCCCAACTTAAAGTAGCACGACCCGATTCTACTCATCAAAAAAGCGGTGGTGGATGGTTGATTATCTACCTCGGCTAATGCGCTGGCTTTCAATAAATAGTCGATGGCCACTACGTTTTGCTCCAACTCGTAGTAATAGCCCCCCAATAGCATATTCGCATTAAGCACACCTTCTGTAAAATCGTTGTCCTCGCTCCACGCTAGTATTTGCGTTAGTTCGGTCGTATCTACTTGGGGTAATTGAGTGGCTGTATCTACCAACAACTGTGTTTTGGCCAGCAGTTGGCGCACTTCTGTCGGTGTGTATTGAGCGGAGAGGACAGGACAGAATAGCAGTAGGAAAAGTGAGTGGCTAAGGGCAAATCTCATCAAGCATAAGTTTGGATAAGTGATAGTTGAGTAATTAGACAGGATTACAGGATTTACATGATTTGGAACTATTCGAGTAGAATAGTGGAGTTGAATAAAGAGGCTAAAATCACGGGGTAACTTCCCTGTCTTTCGACAGCAAGTTGTGTTTTCAAAATAGTCATAAAGTTGTGTTTTAGTTCTTTGACATCGTTGCAAATTCTAATATTTCTTGTTCCT
>JBCCQK010000648.1:0-4181 GCA_039024375.1 Bacteroidota bacterium | reverse complement strand
CAATTGACTGGTTAGATACCATCCCTAATCCAGACCACTTGGACATGGGCTACTATGACTTTATTGAAGAAATTGATGCCTTGTTAATGGGAAGAAATACTTATGAGTTTGTGGCTAACTACGATGGACCTTGGCCTTACAAGCGTCCCGTTTTTGTGTGGAGTCAAACGCTAGATTCGATTCCCGAAGCTTTAAAAGAGAAAGCAACATTAGTACGGGGAAGTCTTTCGGAAGTATTAGCAACCATTCACGCAAAAGGATATGACCGATTATATATCGACGGTGGTAAAACTATTCAGACTTTTTTGCAAGCAGATTTAATTGACGAATTGATTGTTACCACGATTCCTGTCTTACTAGGTCAGGGTATTCCACTTTTTGGGCAACTTGCTGAACGACTATGGTTCGAACACGTGGATACCAAAGTATTTTTGAATCAGCTTGTTCAGAATCATTACAAACGGAAGCGGTAGCACTAAGTAAATTCCCAATAGATGCTCGTCGGGAGACGAGCGGATAGTCATTTTAGGTCTGGAGACCTAAAATATCGGTTACTGGCGACTAGTCACAAATCAACTAATCACCAATCACTAAACTAAACGTGTTCGCCAATCACCCGAATGAGTTCCAATTCGGAGACAACCCCCGATTGTCGCCACTTAGTGTCGCCGTTTTTGTATAAAATCAAGGTAGGAACCCCTCGGATTTGAAGTTTGTTGGCCAATGCTTGATTTTTATCAATGTCAATTTTCAAAATCTTGGCCTTGTCCCCAATTTTCTTTTTGACATTTTTAATAATAGGCGCTAAGGCTTTACAGGGCCCACACCAAGTAGCGTGAAAATCGATTAAAACGGGCGTATCGCTGTTGATAATTTCGGAGAAAGAAGCCATTGTGATGTGCTTTTTAGATGCTGGATACTGGTCGCTGGATACTGGTCGCTGGTTTCTAGATACTAGTCGCTAGATGCTCATTGCTAGTATCTAGCATCCAGAAACCAGCATC
The DNA here is from genome assembly GCA_039024375.1 of Bacteroidota bacterium. GTDB lineage: Bacteria > Bacteroidota > Bacteroidia > Chitinophagales > Saprospiraceae > JAFMDF01. The sequence goes on along the minus strand of JBCCQK010000648.1, from coordinate 3,177 downwards.
CAGAAACCAATATCCAGAAACCAGCATCCAGCAACCAATATCCAGTAAACTATTTCAGGACGGCCAAAGTTCACCAACACGCTGTTGAAATGTTAAAACGAATATTGTCCTAAAAAAAGAAGAATAGAAAATTGACACGAAGGAAAAATGCCCTTATTTTTGTACCGAATTACAGATAGTCAATTAAAAAATGGAGTTCAAAAAATAGACTCCAACAAATCGTAAAGTTCAGAGTAAGGGTACTTTTAAGTTGTTTTTTAATCTTTTTATCTGTCCTTAACCTTACTCGGTTTTTGTTCATCTGCCTGATGGCAAAACCCGTCTTGCCGAGTGTTGAAGCCACAACTTCACTCGGCAATCTTTTTTTATAGCCCTAGTGCAGTAAACAGTTGACAGGCAGCAGTCTGTACAAGATTATAACAATCAGTTCTTTATAAGAACAGCTACCTATCAATTATTTTGTTCTTCATGCACTAGCCATTAAAGGAATACCAACGCCAATTTTATCTCCGCATAACTTACCTCTTGCTGCAACGCATCGTACATCGCTTTTAAACTTACGCTTCCGTCCTCCCGAACTTTATTGGGGTCTTTGCTCATCAGTAGTTGTTTATGAACAATTTGAATGCGTCGGAACAGGCCCGCTTCGGGTTTGTAGGGCGACAAATCTACTTCGGGAAAAAGGTCTTTCACCTTTTCAAAATGCCCCATAATGGTGCCTTCCGTTACTCCTCGTTTGTCGGCAATTTCTTCGATGGTCAAACCTTGTTGAATGTATTCTTTGGTTAACGTATAAGTGGATTTCTTTGGCTGTTTTTTCTCTTTTTTGCGGTTTTTAAAGCGTTGAATATCCCGTGGGTTGGTCAATCCACCGCAGTGTTTGATAAATTCGACTGCTTTTTTATCCAAAGTCAATTGGTCAAAACGACTCTCTTCTTCGGCGGATAATTCCATAAAACGATTATTGGCTCGAAAAGCTAAGTTATCTACTTCCAAAGCGGTCGGGTTGAAACCGATTAATTTCAAGCCTTTGAGACTTTTGAGTCGAGACAAAGCGACGTAGCCCTGCCCTTTTTCAAAGCTGCTGCTCAAGTCAATTTCTGCCGCCTCTAATGTCATTCCTTGGCTTTTGTGTACCGTGATAGCCCACGCCAACCGCAATGGAATTTGAATAATTGTCGCCAATGGGCTGCCTTGGTCATTCTGAATCGACCATTCCGCTTGGTTCACCGTCAACGTGCGGCCGTCCAATAGCTGAACCATTGGCAAGTTTTCTTCTTTGCTAAAGCCAACGACTTTGCCCAAGGTGCCGTTGACGTAGCCCTCCTCGGGGTTATTGCGCACGAACATTACCTTCGCACCGATGCGCAATTCTAGCAATTCCTCGGCCCGCACCGATTTTTTTAAGACCTCAATTAGTTTAGCATTGCCTTTCGTCTCGGATTGATACAACTGACTAGCACCCGCCAAATTCCTCAATTCACTGATGTTCAACAAATTGACATCTCGGTTGTGGGTAAATAGTTTCGGCGGGGTTTCTTTGGTTTCGAGTTCAATTTCCGTGGATTCCGCTAGTAATTGTTTAGAGGTTTCCGAAACTTCGCCACCACGGATTTCATTCAAAATAATGTCCAATTCGTTATCTTCTTGCCGATGCTGTTCCGTCAAATAGCAAATGGCTAATTTAGCCTCCAACCACGCTTTGGACATAAAAGCAAACTTGTCTCGAGAAGATTCGTTACGTTGACCAACGGGCGGCAATTGGAAAAAGTCGCCCGAAAAAATGACCTGTACGCCACCAAAAGCAGCCGTCGGATTTTTAAAAAACTTCAGCACCGTATTGACCATATCCAACTGCGTCTTATGCAGCATCGAAATCTCGTCAATAATCAGCACTTTGGCCTTTTCCATTTTGTCTTTGAGGTACTTTTTCTCTTTGAGCGCTCGGAGTTGATTGGTGGTTAAAGTATTTTTGATGCCAATACCCGACCAAGCGTGAATCGTCATCCCGTCCATATGCGTCGCCGCAATACCCGTCGAAGCGGTGACCGCAACGGGTACATTTCGGTCCCTTAAATACTGGATGTATTGATTTAAAACGTAAGTCTTTCCCGCCCCAGCGGACCCCGTTAAAAAAACATTTCTCCCCGATTTCATTAAAGTAAGTGCAGTTGACTGTTTCATATTCGTATGGTTTAGCAGAACCGCAAAATACGTTAATTTTGAAGAATCGTTTTTTATTTGTTTGATAGAGGCGAACTTTGTTAAAGAATTTTGTGGTGATTTTTTAAGGGAATTTGTCAATGCTACACTTGAGAAAAGTCTTTGTGTGCTCGATGGACTCCATTTCTTTGTGGTAAAAAAATGAACGCTAAATAGTTGCAAAAACCTACGAAATGTACAGAATAGACTTTTTAAAAATAATCCAACTCGCTTGGACGGATTACGATGCGTCCCGCCAAATAGCCTCCGTTGAAGACATCAGTGCCAAAGTTTCTACCAACCACGTCTATCGAATCACGTTTGAAGATGACGGTTTTATTATTGCCAAGTTATCCTATTTTGGTCGCTACGAACACTTTGTAGAAGACCACACCATCATCAATTCCCTGTCCAATAACCTACCAACTCCTTACGACAACTTTTTGTCCCGTTCGTTGATGAAAGGGAATCAACTATATGTTTATCGCTATATCGACAGCGTGATTGACGCCTGGGTGGTGTTCTATCGCCCCATCAAAATTAAAAAACGATTGCCCCGTCGCCTAAACGAGGAACAAATTGCTACGTTGGGTCAACAAATAGCGCATTTTCACAAGAGTTGTCACCTCATTCGGAATACATTACCACCTTCTTCCAAAACCTTGAACTCCGATATTGGCCATTTGCTAGAAATCGTCAACTCCGATTTTGGGGCCTACGAACACCGTTCCCAACAAGGCATTATTCAGCAACAAAGTGAAATCTTGTTCGCCAATTTGGAAAAATATCAATTTCACGATTTACCCAAGATTCCCGTCTTTGTAGATTGGAACATTGGTAATTTTTCGGTGACATCGAGTCTAAAACTGTTTTCCCGTTGGGATTACGATTGGTTCCGCATGAGTTCCCGAATCGTCGATTTTTACTTTCTGAGTCGAGTCGTTTCTGATATTGGCGACCGCACCGTTTTTACCT
>JBCCQK010000647.1:0-4190 GCA_039024375.1 Bacteroidota bacterium | reverse complement strand
CCAATAAACTGCTCCGCCGAGATATTGGAAGCAATCAAAGAACCACCAATAATCCACCAAGGGAGGGATTTTCCTGCTAAAAAGTAGCTTTCTGTGGTTTCTTCTCCTTCTCCTTTTTTACTTTTCGAAATGTATAGGGCAAAAGCAATAATACCTACTAAATAGGCGACGAAGAAGCCGTAGTCAATCGTTGAAAAATTCATTACTATGATTTTTGTTTTGTTACGAACGCAAAAAAGGCAAGATGTTGGCAGTTATCCTAATTTTTTGCTCACTTTTTAGTGAAAACTAACCATAAATGCTAGGAATAAACCGAGATTAAATCCAAAGTATTTTGTCCAATTGATATAGGCGGAAAAAGGGATAGCAAAAGCGAAATAATTATAGGTCATCAAAATAAGTTTATTGAGTAAATAAGCTACTACGGTTGCGAAGGCGATACCTCGCAAGCCAAATAGTTCTACCCAATAGAGGCTTAGACCTAGATTCAATATTACTTCCAAAAGTGCACTGCCAACTAGTACGTAATTATGCTGTTTGGCTAAAATAATTACTTGGGGTAAAAGGATTCGACTACTGATTATCAGCAAATAGATGTTGAAGATTTCGGCAGATGCGGCGAACGCTTGGTTGTAAACCATTGGAAACAGGTAAGGGCTTAGTAAGGTCAGAAGAATCGCAAGAGGATATAGCCAATTGACCATCTTGTTGACCTCTTTTTTAATATTTTCTACGGCCAAAGCTGGATTGGTTACGGCTAGAGGAATTAGGGTCGCAGACAGTGCAGCCATTAAAATCGTCACTAGTGGTAGCTCCCTTGCGCCGTAGCGAAAAATGGCAAAAGTAGCGGGGTTGTTAAATTGGTTACTGACAATTAAACCATCGACGTATTCCATACCGCCTCCAATCAGCATGTGCAGGGCTAAAGGTATTAGGAGATAAAAAATTCTTTTCTGTAGCAGTACATCAAGGGTGAAAAATGGAAGTTTTTTCCCAAATTGGGTCTTCAGTAACCAGAGTAGCCAACCGAATTTTAACAAATGCAGCCCTAATAGTGCTTTGAAAACGACAGCAATACTTCCAAAGAAGTAAACAGTAACTGTCACTGCCAATAGCTGACCTGTGAATAACACCAAACCGTAGTTAACCAGTTTGTTTGGTTCCTTACGTAGTAGATAAAGAAATTCAATCAAGGCGGCGGGCGTGTTTAACAGAACGATGACACCAACGTAGGGCAATAGGCCAAGTTGTTCATAATTGGTAAATTGTTGGGTTACGAAGTCGGGAAAGAAAAGTAGGGGCATGGCCGCTAAAAATCCGATACCCAATAGCGTCCAAAACAAATTGATAACAAAGCGGTTACCATCTTTCGGGCGATTGGGAAACTCGCTCAGTAAGGTTTTAACGCCAGCAGAAATCCAAAAAAAAGAAACCAAGTTGCCTAAAAAAAGCAGTATTTCGTAAAGTGCAATGTCCGCCGTTGATAAGCCCGATTTTTTAGCTAAAAAAATACCGATGAGTAGGGTCGTTCCAAACCGAAGAAGTTGAAAGATTTGGAGGGCGTTCAAGGGAATTTTTTCTATCCAATGCTGCAAACGGTTATTTTATAATTGACTCACTAATGATGTCTTCGCCAAATGAATAATAAATGATAAGTGATGAATGATATTAATGTGTAATAAATTGAAAATATTCGTTTTACGAAGTAAAAAAGTCATTCCCGAAGTAATTCGGGATTTCGTTACACTCAACATTTATCACTCATCAACCATCCCATACGGGCAAGCTATTCATTGTGGTTGTCGACCACATTAACTAAATTAGGATAATCGGTAATAATACCATCTACTCCGAGAGTTTTCAAGCGCTTCATATCCGCTACTTTATTGACCGTCCAAGGAATTAAATCCATGCCAGCGGTGTAGACATCTTTCACCAACGTGTCCGTAACTAATTGGTAGTAGGGGCTGTAAATGGTTGGGATGAAATCCAGCTTTTCCATATTTTCCGCAAAGGGATTGATGTTCTCAATAAGATAGGCGGTCATAATGGTTTTATCCAACTCGTTGACTGCCAGTAAACTGCGCGGGTCAAAAGATTGAATGTAGGTTTGGTCGTGGATGCCTAGCCGATTGACTTCATCTAATAAAACTTTGGCAAATTTGGCGGGAATTGGTGCTAGTTCATTATCCCATTCTGGCCGACTTTTAATCTCGATATTATAGTAAGGTTGTGCTGCATTCTTTTCGGAACAATATTTATTGATGGCTGCCACTACTTCTGCTAAAGTTGGTTTGTGTACCTTCATTTTCTGCTGTTCGGGAAACCGTTCGTTACCTCGACTGCCCACATCAAATGCACTAATTTCCGCATCGGTCATTTGGTGAATCAAATAGTTTTTTTCCATCTCGTCGGTGACGGGTTGACCGTCGGGGGTGGTAGAAATTTCGTGCGAAAACCAAGGCTCGTGAGAAATAATGACGGTGCCTTCCTTAGAAACGGCTGCATCCATTTCCAAGGTTCGCATATTCAATTCCATTGCCTTTAGGAAAGCGGGAACGGTGTTTTCGGGCAATAATCCTCTGGCGCCTCGGTGCCCTTGCCAATCGAAAGTGGGGAGTGGTGATGGAGTCATTTTTTGAGTATTAGAAGAGTTCGAATCGGAGTTGGCTGTGTCACAAGCGACCAACAACCCCAAGCTACCTAAAAATAGGAGAGTCGTAAAACGCATAATTGGAAGATTGTCTCAAAATTTTGCCAAAGATGCCATTTTTTTGTTAATTCTAGGTTAGGTCAACTTAATTTATTCTTCTCAAGGATTGCAATGCTACTTCTTTTCTCTTTTCTTTGGGATACTTGATTATTTTAAAAAAGGAAGTAGCCACATGGACATTGCCAAAATAGTTGGAAAAACAATAAACGGTTTAGTTGAAGTATCTCCCAAATTAACCGGCAGGTTATTGCTTAATCTGTTTTGTCGCCCCAAAGAAGGGAGGCAATATAACTCCAAAGACGAAGCGTTTTTGGCGAAAGCCGAATGGAAAACGTTAACGCTGGACGGCCAAAAAATCCAATGCTACCGTTGGGGGGAATCGACTAAAAAAGTGTTGTTGGCGCATGGATTCAACTCTAATGCTGCGCGATGGCGATTATTGACCCATTTGCTATTAGAAGAAGGATTCGAAGTGATTGCGCTGGATGTACCCGCCCACGGAAAATCGGGCTGGCGGCGAGTCAATGGTATCTTGTATGCGCAGGTATTGTCCAAAGTAATATCCACTTATCGCCCAGATTTTTTAGTGGGGCATTCCTTCGCGGGAATCGCCACAGGTTACTATCTGACCCAAATGGAGGCCATTTTTCCCAAAAAGATAGTTTTGATGGGGGTGCCGAACGAGTTGGACCAAATTGCCGAAGTATTTTTTACGGTTTTAGGAGTTAAAGAAAAAGCGAAAGCGGCCTATTTTCAATCTTTTGAAGACATTTACGGTTATCCTTCCAGCTATTTTACGCTGGCGAATATGTTTCAGCAAGTGGCTGTTCCTGGATTGGTCATTCACGATGAACAGGATGATATTGCTGCCTTCGAAGGGGCAAAAGTGATTCACCAAAAATGGGCAAATAGTCAGTTTTTAGCGACTAAGAATTTGGGACATAGTTTGCAAGGGAAAACAGTGTATAGTGCAATTAAGGATTTTCTAGGGGCGTAGTAAGCTATTGGAACTTACTCTTTATGGTAGATAGATTTTGGCTCGCATGGATGATGTCAACAACTCTCACTACCAACTCTTCTTCATCAATGACAAAAACTATTTTATAAGACCATTTTAAGGCTCTCCGATAAGTATATTTTTTATTTGAAATTTTAGGAAAGATTTTGTGTCTAGAGGGCATTTCAGCTAATCCGTATATCACGTCCATTAGTCCTTTCCGTACCTTATTTGCGGCGGTGGTAGAACTTTCTTCCTTGATATAATTGAAAATTGATTTTAAGTTGTCTCTAGCCGACTTATCAACCGTTACTTTATACTTTACCATTTTTCAGATTCTTTAGCTAAATCCTCAACGCTAATGAATTCACCTTTTTTCATTCTTCCCACTCGTTTTTCATATTCTTTTTCGGCGGTTTTAGCGAAAATGGGTTCTCCAGCGGCATTGTACCCTATGATAGGATTTTCTTGGTTCTTTAT
>JBCCQK010000646.1:0-4204 GCA_039024375.1 Bacteroidota bacterium | reverse complement strand
AAAATATTTTGTCGTGACAAATAAAATCCTCTAACTTGTGCAGTCAAAGATAGGCAATAAAAATAAGCACTTATTGTTTACCAAAAAAACGCATACCAATGAAAGGAGATGTCCCGTCAAAAAAGAAGATTCCGTTCGCCATTAACGAACCGTTTCGGACGTATTTAAAAAGATACAGTCGGCACGCTCAACTGCCCATTCAATACGAAGATTTACTTCGAAGTAGCACCTCCGTTTCGCTATTGGATGCCGAAGGAAATGATACGCTCTGGGAAACAGTTTATTACGACGAAGCGGATAGAATGGAATTAGACACGGCGCTGACCAAAATTTACGCTTTGCTAAAAACGGATGGTGATTTTGAGGTATTGGAACACTTATCAGTAGCAAGGGTAGATTACTGTACTTTTGGTAACACAAAGCCCTTTCGAGTTAGAATTATCAACCGATTGAATGATAACTACGACCATTTTTACGTCAAAAGAGCGGATGCCTCTCGTCTTTACGGCTTGGAATTAGAGGATTTGCTGTCCCCTAATCGAATTACTTATTTAGTAGATAGAAACACTTTGATTGAGGAGCATGTCGCAGGTATTCCAGGGGATAATTTTATTGAAAATAATTTAGACGATATTCCTTTCAACCAAATCAGAATTGCCAAAGAGTTCATCAAATTCAACGAACGCTGTTTCGTTCGTTTGTTGGGGGATATGCGGGCCTATAATTTTGTGGTGGACATTACGCCCGATATTGAAGGGTCGCAGTTCCGCATTCGAGCGATTGATTTTGACCAACAATCCTACGAAGGCCGAAAGAGTTTTTACTTACCTCAATATTTTAAAGAGAATAATCCTATCATTTTTTTGGGCGTTGGCCATATGACTCAACGAACGGTTACGCAATACCAATTAGAAGAACGGAGTATGATTGCGGCGAGGGTCAAACGAGCGAGACAGCGCATCAATCATCTACTGAGGGTGATGGTAAAAGATACCATTTCGGACAATCGCAAAGTGAATCAATTAAAGAAAGAGCTGGCCTATCACCATAAGACTGATTCATTTCTGAGTTGTAAAACCATGGGAGAAATTGTGTTGAACAATATTCAATTACTACTAGCGAAGGATTTCAAACAAAGTATTCTGTACGACGAGAAATAAGCATCATACCAAATCTTCTTCGTCGTAGCTTTTTCTAGGCATAGGTTTAGGTTGGTCTAAGTCTAGGTAATCGTCCACATCAAAATCCGATTCGCCTTGGTCATAATTTTGGTGAGGTGGGTTACGGTCAGACCGATATTTCGCTCGTTTTTTCATCCGTTGCACTTCTCGTTCAATTTCCTGCTCTTCCCATTCGGAGTCTGCCCCCATTCCCATAAAACCGTAGGCTTTCACAAAATGAGAAAATACGCCGAGTCCCCAGAAAAAAGCTACCCATTTCCACCCACGAAAGAAAGCGCCTGTAAAGAGCATAATCAAGTTCACGACAATGTAAGAACGTAAGTGATGATGGAAATTTTTCTTTTCTTCGACTCTTTTTTTTGCCCGTTCGTAATATCTGTTATCGTCCATTTTTCCTTGTTGCTAGTTTGAAAAGCATTGGCGCTAGGGATTAGTAAAAATACACTTTTTTATAAAAGTCCCATATAATCTAAAGCCAAATAAGCTACATCTACATTAGTGAATGTCGAATCTTCCGAGTTGGTTAAAAAGGCACGAAACTTTTCGATAGGTAAGAGAAAAACGTCGATAAATTCGGTGTTGTCCAATTGTTGACCGCTCACTTTTTCGCAATCTAAGGCAAGGACGCAAATCTGCCGTTCTGTGAAATAAGCAGAGCGAAAAGTTTTTAAATAGACTAAATTTTGACTCCGATATCCCGTTTCTTCTAGCAGTTCCCTAGCAGCCGCAACGGTTGCCGCCTCGCCTTTTTCAATCCCTCCTTCGGGAAAAGAAACCAAAGGCATTTCGGGCCCTGGTCGATACTGTTTGACTAGGATAGCTTCTTTATTTTTAGTGAAAGCGGCAATCGAAACGTAATCGGCCGTCCCCACAATATCGAAAGTTGCTTCCTGTTGATTGGGTAATCTGAAGGTCGTTTGCCAAATACTTCGCCAACCTTTATACATTAACTTGGTGCTGATTTTTGTCCAATTCATAGCAAATATTATTGGTTTTCTATCAGCAGATACGTAAAAATTTGACCGGAAGTTCAATTTATCCTTTGGCCTCTACTTCTTTAGGGTCCGTAAAATCGATATTGTCCACTACCGCCGTAGCGATAACATCTCTAGTAGGAGAGTTTTTATTTTCTTGAAAATTGTACAGTGCGTTAATACCTTGGTCATCTTTTACTTGTGCGTGCACGACCTCCAAAATCGGTGTTTCTAGTCCAACCGCATCCGCAATTTCTCGCAACACAATTTTGCTCTTGTTTCCTTTCAACAAATCAAAAACAGAACGAATGCCGATAGCGCGCAAGCGGTGAATGTCTTGCTTCACGTAACAAACCAACTTGGCTTGTCCAATCCAGTCTAGTAGCTGTCTTGCGTCGTAAGGCGTCTCTGCAATGAGTTGGGTCAGACTAGCCGTTGCTAAATTTTGTGCGTTATCAATCCCGATTTCTTCTAGGCGCTCTTTGTGGTAAATGCTGATTCCTTCAATATTGTAAAGAGAAAGAGATTTATCCGTCACACTATCAGAAGACACAAATTCTTGATAACGCTTAATGATATAATTCAAAATTCGTTGTGGAAAAATGCCTGCTAAGAAAGCAATAGCGGCTAAAGAGGATTTAAAGGAGACGACTTCATTATTACTGGTTTCCGAACCTAATAGAAAAGAAAGCACCAAAGCTACCGCAGAGGCCAGAATAATTCGAATACCCGCACTATAGTAAACGCTAGGAGACAAATCGTAAGCGACTAATCGACGAATAATGTTGTAAGCGGACCAGATAAATCCACCCGCAAAAGCCCAGGCTAGAACGGAGAAACTTTGGGCTACCACCTTGGGATTATCCGTACCAAAAAAGGGCCCCGACAGGAAAATATTATCGTTAAATCCAGTATTGCTGCCACCAAAAGCGAAGGCCGTGATGAATCCGAAGAAAATCAAAAAAGCGAAAAGGACGGGGAAAAGATAGCGGGAAACGGAGTAACTGTCCCTCACCCTCCTTGAGGTACTGATTCCCATTTCTTTGATAGACTTGGTAAATTCTTTTTCTTTTTGGGGGATGACGACCATGAAGAAAGACATTGCCGTAAAGGGTACGAAACCACTAATCACCACAATCAGAATAATTCTAAGCGATGGCACTAATTCGTTCATCCAATCCATAGTTGCGTATGTTTTTTTTGTGAAGTTGATTGAGAGGCAATCAACAAGTCGTTTTCTCAACGTGCAAAATACTAAGGAAAAGTCAAAATTTAAAATGTACCAATGAGTATTGACTAAAAATCTAAAAGACTAAGTTATTTTTTCGTCATTACTAAATGATATTTTTTTGATAGACCGTCAGATAATAAACTGATAGATTGGTCGGATTTCATAATACAAATATTCAGTTATGGCTACATTTTAAAATCATTAATCATTTATCATTCATTTGCCCAAGACTCTGTAATGTTGCTTGTGCTTTCGATTATTCAAGTACGCCTTCACTTCAACTTATCATTATTAGCGTGACGGTCCTTATCTCGAATGGACTTTTTTATCAGATTTTTTTCCAGTGCTTCCGTCAAATTGACACCCGTTTGATTCGCTAGACAAATAAGTACAAACAGTACATCGGCCATTTCGTCTCCCAGTTTTTCTTTGGCGTTAGCCGCATCCGTTTCCCGTTTGAAGGACTGTTCCCCGTATAATCGAGCCATCAATCGGGCGACTTCTCCCACTTCTTCGGTCAAAATCGCCATATTCGTTAGCTCATTGTAGTAACGAATACCAATGTTATTTATCCAGTGGTCAACGCTAGTTTGTGCTTCTTGAATTGTCATCGTCTTTATTTTTTGTACTATGATAAAACTTCGGTTACATAAAGTATCTCGACTCCCCAGAGTCGAAACCCATTTTGAAATGAACTAGGGTGCGCTGAAATATAGCTAAGACTTTTCCCGTTCAGTTAAAGCCATTTTTGATTAGGTTGAAAATTTGAAATAAGTTTTTACAAATTCAAATCTACTAAAACCGAAATCGCTACTTTT
>JBCCQK010000645.1:0-4219 GCA_039024375.1 Bacteroidota bacterium | reverse complement strand
GTCTCTCAGAACAGATGACTCCTAAGGAGAATTTCAAATTTGTTAGTTCTTTTAATCAACGAATAGGGCCAATTATACAACAAAATCATGGCTTCATTAATCAATATCTCGGAGATGGGGTAATGGCTATTTTTACAGAAAAAACCGACGACACTTTAAATGCTGCTATTAGCATGCAAAAAGATTTGATAGCCTATAATCAACTGAGAAAGCAAACGAATAGGAGTGCTATTAGAATGGGGATTGGATTACATGCAGGTCCATTAATAATGGGTATTATTGGCGATGATGAAAGAATGGACGCCGCTATTATTTCTGATACCGTTAATGCCGCTTCTAGATTGGAAAGGTTAACCAAGTATTTTGGCGTTTCTATTATTGCGAGCGATAAGGTCATTGATAATTTGGAAAATAGGGACAACTATAATTTAAGGTATCTCGGCTTAGTGCAAGTCAAGGGAAAACAAGCAGCTATAAAAATATACGAATGCTTTGACGGAGAGGAAGCGGCCATAAAAAAGAGGAAATTAGCCACAAAAACGCAATTTAATAAGGGGGTAATGGCTTACTTTTCCAAAGAATTTGAATTAGCGGATAGTTACCTAAAAGCCGTAATAGAACAGCACCCAGAGGATTATACGGCCCAACTCTTTTATGATAAAAATAAGCAATTTATGCTCTACGGTGCGCCCCCGAATTGGACGGGTGTGGAAATTACTTATTCTATTGGTTAGTGCCTGAAAATCCAGTTAGGAGTGGGTTGGTCAGTCAGGCCTCCGCTTGGCGGTATTATAGTGCGGGAGATTATGGAGGGACGGCTGGGCTGCTAGCAATTGACTTGCTAGACTAGGTTTATTTAATTTGAAATAGTGTTTTATTTTGTTTCAGTCGGAGGTTGATTAATGGTATGCACGAGGCGAAGCCTTGCACTAACGGGAGTATCGCACTAACGATATTTGTACATGAAAAGGAAAAGAGAAGGTGGTGGGAATGGTTCGAGTACGTAAATCGGAGTCTATCAGGAGTATTTTTGCTACATTCAGTCTAATTTTTGTGTGTCACTATTTTCAGTGAGAAAAATAAATTGAAACGAAATTATATACTGCAAATAGGTTAGATAAACATATTTGAAAGTCTTGGAAGATTAAGAAGAGACCAAATTTATTTTACAGAAAAAGACCATTTAGGAATTACTGATTTATACTCCTTAGTTGAGTATAATATGAAAGGAAAAAGAGTTCGAAAGGATAACTCCTTCGAGAAAGACTATATAAAAGGAAAATATGGAGCAATTCCTTTCATCGGTGATTTGAATAAGCTTGATTTAGAATGGCAAGAAAAATAAAAATAGATAATGCAACTCTCAAAAGAAGGGCATGTAGAAGCGGTAGGAAGGAAGTAGGCAAAAAGAAACAGAGGGAATATATTCTAATTGTTTGCGAGGGCGGCAAAACAGAGTCTAATTACTTCGAGGCAATTAAAAATACTTTCACTAAAAGAGTTCTTGATACTTATAGTATAGAAGTGGAAGGTACGGGAACAAGCACCCTCAAAATTATTGAAATTGCGAATAATCTTAGGACAAAGGCAGCAAGAATCCATAATAGAACCTATGACTATGTTTGGACAGTTTTTGATAGAGATAGCTTTCCCGTTGTAGATTTCAATAATTCTATCTTCAAAGCGCAAAGCATGAATATCAACTGCGCATGGTCTAATGAAGCATTCGAACTGTGGTATGTACTGCATTTCCAATATCGAAATACACCAATGAGTAGAGAGGATTATAAAAAGTGTATAGAGACAGAAATAAGGCAAAGTAAAGAAAATAATTAGCCAGTTAGGCCAGCTATTTTTTCTTTTAAGGAATTTTAAAAGTTCTTACATAATGGATTATGGAAGCACTTTTTAAGTTTCTTAAAAGGACAAAGAGCGGCATAAATGGATGATTATTAATTTTACTTTGCCTAAATAGGCGTATTTTGAAAAGAACTGGGAGGGCATCTTCTTTTAAATACAAGAAGAATAGCAAAGAAATGTATAGTTTATTGCAGGAATTTGGAAATGAAAAACAAGCAATTAAATGGGCGAAAAATCTTGAAAGTCAATTTTCAAATACCAATTATTCTTCTCATAATCCATGTACAAAGGTTTATGAATTAATCGAAAAACTAAATAAAATCCGACAGGAACAATGACTAAAAATCCTTGCTACTCATAAAACGCTCCGAGACAGTAATGCTTATTTTTCATCATTTAATACCGAAAAATTGGATAAAATCACTATTCCTAACAACTAACAAAATTTCCTTTCCAGCTTTATCTATGATTGCCATATCCCGAACTGCCCCTCGTAGGTATAGTCCGACATCTGTATTATCAGATGCCTTCAAATTCCCTTGTCCATCCCCCAGCAACAAAGTCCCATAACTAGCATCCAAGCGACCAATCGCAGGCACCACTTCGTGAAAATTACCACCCACTAATACGTCCAGATGCCCATCCTTATCAAAATCATTTACCGAAATAGCGTGGATAGAAGAAAGCTGGGCGGGCAAAGGCAGCGACTCCATTTCCCATGGAGAAGCACCGTTATTTTTTAACAAAACGGAAGAGAAAGTAGTTGCCTGCAAGCGAATCGCACCCCGTAACTGCTCCGTCGGAAAGACTTCCCGAAAACCTTGGTCGGCAAAAGCGCCGTACTGTCGATAGCGTTTTTTGATGGCTGTCATTTGGCTGGCCAATTCGTCCAAACCGTTGAACGTATATTCCTTTCCTTGTCGATAATAGGTCAGAATGGCGTCTTTACTAAGGTTTTTATCAAAGTCTTTGATATACAAATTGAGCGGTTCTTCTTCAGAAGCGGTTAGGTTCGTATTGGTCCCCCAATTTCCCACAATGTAGTCATCGTCGCCGTCGCCGTCGAAATCGCCCGCAGCAATACTTTGCCACCAACCTCGACTCGAAAATTCGTCGAATAAGGCTTCGCTGCGTTCCAATTGGCCATTGCGATTTTCAAAAACTTGAATGGCCAACCACTCCCCTACCACGAGCAAATCGGCGTCACCGTCTTGGTCGTAATCGGACCACAAAGCGTCCGTCACCATCGCTACTTTTTTTAATTGTGGGGCTTTCTGCGCCGTAACGTCTGTAAATTGTCCCGTTCCATCGTTTTCCAATAAATAGCTATCAGGTGGCATTCCATAATTGACGGGAATCGAGCGACTGCCGACGAATAAATCGAGGTCGCCGTCGCCGTCGAAATCGTTGGGGCGTACACACGAAGCTTGATTATAAAAAGTGGGTAGCGACTGTTCGGACTTTTCGAAATTTCCTTGCCCATCGTTCAAGTACAATCGGTCTCGCAACAAATCGTTTTGCCGATAAAATTCGTTGCCGCCACTACCGACGTACAAGTCTAAATCGCCGTCGCCGTCCGCATCAAAAAATGCGCTCGCTATGTCCTCACTGCTAGAGTCCGCCGAAATGGAAACGTTGATTGTTTTCAAAAACTGACCATCGGGTTGTTGTAAAAACAACTGCCCTGCTTGTTGACTAGCACCGCCGATAAATACATCTGCTAAACCATCTTGATTTACGTCTCCAACCGCTACGGCGGGTCCTTGAGTGGACAATAAATAGGGCATCAAACGTTCTCGGTTGATATCGGAAAAGCGGTTTTCTTGGTGTTGAAAAGGAATAGTTCGTTCTGAATCCGCTTCAAACAACACCGTTTTTGTAGCTTCCTTTTCCTGCATTTGACTATCCGTCGCATTTTTGTAGTCCAATTGGAAAATTTGATTCGGTTCAACATTTAGCCTTCGCTCCGTTTTTCCGTCGGGCCAAATCACTCGCAAGGAGTCGATAACCGTCGTCTCTCCCAATCCAAAATGCAGTCGATAATCTACGGAAGATTGCCACCCTCGAACGGGATAAAGCACTTGTTTTTGTTGTTGATTTTGATGGTAAATGGTAACTGTGGCGCCGAGACCGAAAGGGTTCAGCTCGCTACCTTTTAAATGGATAGTTAGAAAATTAGTACTTGCTTTTTGCCGACTTTTATTTTCGTAAACAAAAGCCGTTTCGTTAATATTGTTGACCACCAAATCTAAATCCCCATCGTTGTCCAAATCGGCGTAGGCCGCACCGTTGGAAATCGAGGGACGGTCGAGTCCAGACGTTGCAGTTTGATCCGTAAACGTCCAATCCTGCTGATTTT
>JBCCQK010000644.1:0-4220 GCA_039024375.1 Bacteroidota bacterium | reverse complement strand
GATTGTTTGATGGCTTGATTGTTTGATGGTCAACGTGACGCAAAAACCATCAAGCCATCTAACCATCAGACCATCAAAAATTTTCTTAAAAGTTGCAAGTCATTGATTTTAAGATAGTTGAAAATTTAAACATACTCTAAGTATAGCCAAGGTCAATCTATCGTAAAACCTGCCCCTAAAACGGAAGATGTTTTTGTGCAAAAAGTACAACAAGTCATCTTAGATAATCTTGAAACGGCGAATTTTGGTCCCGATAAATTGGCCAAAGCGGTAGCAATAAGCCGAACTCAGTTGCATAGAAAATTGAAAGCACTAACGAACACTTCTACCTCTAATTACATCAATATCATTCGATTGCAAGAGGCCCAAAAATTATTAATGCAAACGGATAAAAGTATATCCGAAATTACCTATATGGTCGGATTCTCCTCGCCCCAATATTTTAGTAAAAATTTTTCCGCTCTATTTGGCACTACACCTTCGAACTATCGCAAACAAGTCCAAAAATGTTAATTGCAACAATACTATAATTAATGCAACAATATTTAACGACTTTGCAACAATGTTTAACGACTTTGCAACAATAATTAACGCACATAAATAATTGATAATCATACCTTTGTGTCATGTTAATTATCCCTCCTCAGTATAGCAATTCTAAAATCATATTTACAGGTCAATTCAGTAGATAATTACTATTGATTGATGCAAAACATGACTCAAAAACCTATCTGAACTCAATGCAGAAATTGGTTTTGGCGGTGCAGCAAATGTAATGCTCATTGGGAGCCAAACGTTTACTAAACTTTGGAAGTTTAGTAAACGTCCAGCCTTACGCCTGACGCACTGCCTTAGTTTTTATCTTTTTCAACTACTTAAAAATGACATTGAGCAAACTACTACACAACATCGTCTCTCCATACGTGCCTGCTGGCATAGTTGACGACAGTCAATTCGGCCAAATTATTGATAGGCTAGAGGGCTTACCCGAAAAACTCACTTCCTTTTTTGGTTTTGAATGTCCATTACACACAAACCAGCCAGTTGCAGACTTTTTACTTTGCGTATTTGCGGATGAATATGGTAGGGATATTTTATCTGGTAAAACGGGTACCGATAATATACCCGCAGATTGGTTAAGCGATGAAGTTTGGAGAAAGGTACATCGATTTGCCCAAGCGTGGAATACACCCACCAATGAGCTGTTCTATAAAGCGGATAATATTTGGCTAGAGTTCGATATTATCGACCAGGAAGGCCAAAAAATTCCACAGCCAAGTTTCTTTTTTGCTCCTTATCACCAGCAGGAGAAAAAATTCTTAAAAGGAGCAGAAAGTCAAGCTATTGTTAGGCAAGGGTTGCAACTTGTCAGGGGTAAATCTTATTCTGCCGCTACCAGTAACAATATAGATTTGTTATACAAACATCTGCCCAAAGAGGCCTACGTTTTTCAAGTGGGTAGTATGCTTGCTCGTAAAGAAGACACCTATAGAATTTGTATTAGAGATATTACTATTGAAAGTATTCCAGTTTTTTTGACGCAGGTTGGTTGGATTGGCGATATGGATGCGCTAAAAACTACACTCCAAATCCTCGGTTCTCTAGTGGATAGGATTGATTTAGACTTGGATGTTGGGACAACTATTGGCTCAAAAATAGGCTTAGAGTGTTACCAGTTGTCTCATCGAACTTATACAAATCGCTGGGAGCAATTTTTAGTCTTTTTAGAAAAACAAAAACTGTGTGTACCTGCTAAAAGAAAAAGTTTGTTAGCCTATAGGGGAGTAATACATCCTGGCATGGTTGGACTTCAAAATTGGCCATCTCACTTACAGCAACTATTAGGACTTTTTCAAGGAAAGTACTACAGTCTTTTCGTAAAGAATATTCACCATGTGAAAGTTAATTTTGAGCATTATAGGTTGACCAAAGCCAAAGCCTACTTGGGGGTGAGACATATCTGGCAGTCGGTCGCTAAATTGAATAGTAAGATTGAGGCTTCATTGCTAGTTAGGCAATGAATGGTGTCAGTAGTGTGTGAATAAAGTATGAAGGGCTTTGAAATTATCCCATGACGGGAAGTCACGGGGTAATCTGGGCATTATCTCGGTGTAACTTCCCGTTACGCCGAGATTTTGAGATGCTTTTTTTATACCCTACTTTAATCGAACAGTTCTATAGTGTCAATTTAGATTTAATAAAATAACCCCAAAATATTATTATGACTAATTATGACGTGGTCATCGTCGGAGCGGGTTTGGCAGGTTTGGCTGCTGCCTCAAAATTGTCCAACCATAGAGTATTGCTAATAGAGCAAGCATCAACTATTGGCGGGCGAGTACACACTCAAATGCAATTTGGGGTAAGGTATGATTTAGGAGGAGTCTTAGCGCCCAATCCTTCCTATTTACCCGAAGATTTACAAAAAATAAAACGAAAAACGCTTTCTAAAAAGATGGGGGTCTTAGTTGATGGGAAAGTTGTGTGGGGAGTATCAGTAGTTGACTGTTTGAATAATGCTAACTTGAGTGGGGAGGAGAAAAAGGGGATAAGAACTTTTTTTCAACAACTTGACGTCAACTTTTCGCAACTCTCTTCCAAGGCAGGCGCCATCATCGACGCTTTCTTTCAATTTATTCACCCTACCTCCATTGAAAAATATGTAGGCGAAAGAAAAAAGGATGCATTGCTAAAGATGAATTTTGATTTTTGGGAGGCAGGAAATCAGCAATTATCCAATTATTTAAATAGCCACAGCTCTGTAGAAATATGGACAAATACTAAAGTTGTAAAAATAGCAGACCAAGGTGCTACGGTAGCTGTAACCTATTCTAAAGATGGAAAAAGTCAGCAAGTAAGTGCCAAAAAAGTTATTATAACAACTCCTGCACCCATTGCAGATAAAATTTTATCTACCCAAAACTCAGCTACCCAACAATTTTTTGGTGCCTTAAATTATGCCGCAGGCGCTTGTTTAGTAGTAGCTATCGACACTAAAAAATTGGTTGAGTTCTCTTTGGTGGTTGGTGTAGATACGCTTTTTAGTAGTGTCCTACAACAGCGAAAAAGGGAGATATTACTACGCTTACTTTTTACTTTACCAATGAGAAATTGTCCAATATCCGTACAAAATCGCCAAGGGATTTAATAAAAGAATTGTTGCTAGCTCTAAATTGGGCGGGCAAAAAGGGGTTAAGCCTATCAGATGTCTTGTTTCACGATTACAAATACTGGGATAATATTGCCCCCATTATTGACAAGGCCTACGATTATTGGAGTCAAATGGCGATGAGACCTTCCGCAAATGTTTATTTAGCTGGCGACTACACGCATTACAATCCTTTGGACCCTTTGCCCTATGGAATGATACCTGCTTACTTATCTGGACAGCGGGTGGGCGCATTAATTGGAGCAAAATTGGAGCAAGCAGGAGCATCAATCTTTGAACAACAGTACTTGTTTAACACGCAGTTATTCTATTTGCACAAAAACCAACCGATGTATCTCGGACAGCAAGCAGAAGGTAACGTAGCTTATTATGGGCTTATCTTAAAAGTAAACCAAGATGAGCATTTACAAAAATACTTATGGGAGGCACAAGTAAAGGGGTTATGGGAATATCAAAAAGGATTTGGCGTGACCTTGGAGGATAGCACTTTGGTAATTGATGGTTTGCTGGCTTCGGGTATATCAACCCAAGTCTTGGATTTTTCAATCCGCCAATTGGTTCGGTATTTTTATGAGGAGTCAGCGGGCGTTTTTCATACCCTTTCTCCCATCCGAAAAAACTACCCGTTTTGCGCCCAAGGTCGAGCAAAATACTGGGAAGGCCCATCTGTAGAGGGGACTGCACACGCTGGAAATATACTGAGGCACTTTGGGGGCGCTTACCAAAAAATTGTGGGGAACTGTCAAAGGTATGTAGCCAATAATCAGCACCCGCTGGGGTTCTGGACTTCCAGATGGTTTCCTTCCATCATGTGGGGAACCTACCAAGCGGTTCAACTACTCAAAGAATCTCCAATAACCTATAAAAAGGCATTGGAAAAGGCAAAGAAATATTTAATCAATAATCAAATGGAAAATGGTAGCTGGCAAGCGTCCGTACAAGAAACGTGTTACGCCATACTCGCCTTAGAATGTTTTGGAGACTCCACTATTAGTTATATTGATTCAGCAAAACAATGGTTAGTTTCCCAAAAAGCGAAAGATACACTAGG
>JBCCQK010000643.1:0-4223 GCA_039024375.1 Bacteroidota bacterium | reverse complement strand
CAACCGTCGGTAAATCGGTCATTTTTAAGTGAAAGGTAAAATCAAATCCAGCGTCCGTTACTCCAAACTCTTGAGCCCGGTAAAAACCAGTACGAAACGGCATCGCTAAATCCACCCCAAACCTTTCTAAAGTACTTGATGACACACCTAAATAATCGGAATTGTCCCGAAAGGAAAGAGGAATAGCCCGATTAATGTTTTTTTCGGGTTGGTCGATGCCCATTTGCCAATTGGGACTAGTGATATGCACAGGAATTTCTTGCATGATTTGTTCATCAGCTATCAATTTTGCTTGGTAGTACCCTGGTAAATAATAAATATCCGTTCTAGTGTGTTGATTTTTATTTAACCGTACTTTTCTGCGTTCATCCCAACTTTGCTGCAAAAAAAAGCTGTCTGCTTCTACGTCCGAAAGGTCATAGGAAAATAAGACCGTATTGGGTATTTTCTTACCCGCCGTTTTTTGAGCGGAAAATGTTACAGTTGAAGTGTCTAATTGCCTAACCTTAGGTAAAGGAAAGAAAGTCGTACCTATTCCCCACGCTACACTTATCAAGAATAAGCTACCTAGCACAGTACCAACATAAGGAACTATTGACCGATTTTTTACGGGAAAATTTTTCTCCGTAGCATTGGATTTGCCCTGTTGATTGGTCTCGCCTACCCATTCCAATTTTAAGGTATGCCAATTTTTTTGAAAGGCCAGTTGCGCCAGAATGTTTAAGGTGGTCAAATGAGGTAATCTTTGAAAATCGTTTCGCCATATTCGCTTTACGGTAGTTAGTCCCAAGCGATTTCCCGTTTGTTTTTCAATAAAGTACACCAAAAATTGAAAGTCTTTTTGCACCCATCCAGTAGGTGTTTTCATACCAGATTGCCGTTCAATTTCAGTTTTTATTCGATGGAGTATTTTTTCATCTACGGACTGTAATGTACTCATTTACAATTCAATATAAAATAGACACAAAAACGGTTCTAAAATGGTTCTAAAAAAAATTGCCTTCCTAATTGAGCCTTTGCCATTCAATCGAGAATTTTGGAAAAACTATTAATAGTTACCATTAAGGCATAATAGCATTTTCAAAAATAGCAAAAAGTAAAAATCATGAAATTTCCCGTACTCTTCTTAATCAGTTTATTTTTTGGTTTAAAAGTCAACGCTCAAACCATTCCTTTGGATGCTGCTCATTGGCGGGTCATTAATAACGACAATCATCGACCCGCCGAGTTGCGCCTAGTCGAACATCAAGGGAAAAAAGCCATCCATTTGCAACGGCACGAAATTACCATTCCCCAATTAGACCTACAAAAATATGCTAATTTCAGCCTATCTTTTGAAGTTGCGGGCGAGGTCATGCCAGGGGTAGGTTTTCGAATGGCCGACCTTTGGAATTATGAGTACGTGTATTTTCGCATCGGTGGAAGTGGTAAAAAAACGGCCATTCAATATATCCCGATTTATAATGGCTCCCAAAGCTGGCAACTCTATAATTACCCCAATTACGAAGGGGTGGCCAATTACGAAAAAGGGACTTGGTTCAAAGTGGATATTAAAGTTTATGGAAATGATATTCAGGTTTTCATTGATGGCCAACGGCAACCTAATTTCGAGGGACAATTGATGCGGGATGACCTCAAAAGTGGACCATTTTTCTTTAAAACCACTTTTGCCAACGCCTATTACACCAATGTTCAAATACAACCATTAGAGCAACCAATAAAAGTGTCTCCTAAAGCTACACCCTACGCTTACTTAACAGATTGGCAATTATCCGAGCAATTTGAGCAAGACCTACATTCCCAAGGAGCCGTTTATCGTATGATGGAAAGTACTAAAGATAAAAAATGGCAATCCGTTCGAGCCGACCGTCATGGCTTAGTTAATCTGTCCAAATTTTACGAGACTCCTAGACATACGGTCATTGCCAAAACCACTATTCCGTCAGATACTGATAAAACGGTAAATCTACTGTTTGATTATTCCTTTGCAGCCATTATTTTACTAAATAACCAGATACTATTTGCGGGCAAAGAACTGGATACCAATAATTTTATGGAAGTACAAGACGGGGAACAACGGCTTACACTCGATTTAAAAGCAGGGGACAACGAACTACTATTCTTGATAACTGCTGACGATTTATGGCAAAAGTCTGTGGGCAATCCAACTTACCTCGGAACTATGCAAGCCATGAATTGGGGATTTTTGGCGAGATTGGAGGACTAATTCTATCTTCGCTAGGCTTTGAAGTGTTCCTCACTATCCATTAGGGCGATAAATTCTAATTATTTTTTAGCGAGTGGTTCATTCTCGGTAGTAGCTATTTTAATTCTATCCGCTAACGCTTGATATTGATTGTCGTATGTGCAGGCGACTATCCCTGCATGATTTTTATCTTTCTTATGAAGTTTGAAAAAATCTTTCTGGTTAAAGGTGAGGAACGTTCTATTTTGGGAAGTTGCAAATTTTAGCACTTCGTCATCAGGTATTCTTTGATTGGCATTTCCTGCCTCCAATGAGGTCAGCACGTCAAAACCATAAGTACGCAAAAAATTCACTATTTGTAAATCAAAGTTCTCATTGGCGTAGAATTTAGTTGTTATAGTCTAGCATTTCATTCTCTCTAATTTCTTCCTCAATCTCCGTTTTGTTAGTTCGATAGTAAGCCCAAGCATTCGTTAAATCTTCTGCTCTTAATGTAGGATAAGATTGCAGAAGTGCAGCCTCGGAAGTGCCCAAGTTTCGTGCCTCCACTAATAACCAAACGGGAATTCTGGTTCGGACAATACATGCACTTCCGCCGCAAACACCATCGTTTTTTTCAATACCGATGGCAGATTGCCCAATATCATTAAATAGCCACTTTATTAACTGTGCTTTCTCACCAGTTGATAATTCTATTAGAAGGGCCTCTACCTTTTTTAGTGCAGTCATCATCTATTTTTTCACCCAAAGTTACTTTTTTTCTTTCAATTACAATCAGTTCCTTTTGCTACTCCTTCTGCAACGTCCGCACATCCGCAATCAACTGCCGAACTGACGTTTTATTCAACCCGTTATAAATCCCTCGAATATGTCTGTTGCTGTCAATCAACACAAAATTTTCGGTATGTAAAAAATCATCTGGGTCTTTTTCTAAACCTAAGTTTTCTTCTACGAAATAAACGTTTCGGCCTAGCCCATATATTTCCTCTTGAGTTCCAGTGACTAAATGCCATTTATCGTCAATTACGCCGTTGGCATCCGCATATTGGCGCAACACTGACACAGAATCGTACCTCGGCGTGACGGAATGGGATAACAATAGTACATCTGAATCTTCCAGAAAAGCATCTTGCAATACCCCCATATTTTTGGTCATTTTAGGGCAAATACCGGGACACGCCGTAAAGAAGAAGTCAGTGATATAAATTTTGTTATTGAAAGTCTGTTCGGTGATGCTAACACCATTTTGATTCATCAGTTTGAAGGGCGAAATTCGATGAAACTGGGCTAAGCTATCGCTATCCGAATTGAACCAATAAGGCGTGAAGGTAGCGTCTTGGTAATAAGGTAAAGTGACTACCCTACTCGATGTTTCTCTGCCTTTGGTTTGGCTAGGCAGTGAATCGTAACAAGCAATCAGGCTAATTATCGCCAAATACAAAATGATACTATTTTTCATACTTCACATTTTCATCTTCTAGACCGTAGCAGAGTGCTGCTTTTTTTAAACCGAATATCCGACCATTTCTTGCCTCGTAATTGGCGTACAAGGCCCCATTTTTTCTAAAGGCACGTTGCAGACCTTCTTCTTTACCCATATTCAGGTTTAATTTTTTGTAAAGCTCGCCCGTCACATACCATTGAGTTTGCTCACCGTGCGCTTTACCGTTGATATAATTGAACTCCGCTACCAAGGCATGGTTAGCATTTGAAGTCCACCTCTTTTTCTCTCCGTGTAGTTTTCCCCGATGATAATTGGCTACCTGTTTTAGGTGTCCATCGGGAAACCATTGAGTGGACTGATTTTGTTTTCTACCGTTGAGAATACCTGTTTTTTCCTTTAATCTACCATCTGGATAATAGCTGACCATATACCCAGAGTAAGGTTGGTCATTCAAAGTCCATAGCGAAATTTGATTTTTGTAATCAACCAACGATTTATTGACCGTTATATCAGGTATTTCTACAGACGTTTCCATTGGGTTAGTAGTGGGTAATTTTTCTTTTTCTGTACTTT
>JBCCQK010000642.1:0-4237 GCA_039024375.1 Bacteroidota bacterium | reverse complement strand
TACTGCATCGGTCAAATCATAAAAAACAACAATATAAGACATTATGCAGAACAGTCTTTAGAACTCTATCTGGATGGTATAGACAAACGGATTTTATTCAATCAAGGCTATCTTTCCCCTTGGCATTTTAAAAATGTCATCAAGCTGGGTCTGAATTTAAAAAAATATGATTTTACCGAAAACTTTATCCAAAAATATCACAAAACATTAGAAGATAAATACCAAGAAGATGCTTTACATTTCAATTTGGCAGACATTAATTATCGAAAAAAAAATTATGCAGTTGCCCAAAATCATTTGATTCAAGTCCAATTTTCGGATATTTTTTACAACCTAGGTGCAAAGACTATGCTTTTAAAAATTTACTACGAAACTAGTGAAGGGGAAGCTTTATTTGCTCTTATTGCCTCCTTTTCCATTTATTTAAGACGTAATAAAAAAATTGCAAAAGAAACTCGTGAAGCCTACCTCAACTTCACTACCCTACTCGGCCGCATCGTCCGCGCCCACAAAGAAAAATATCCCTCTATTATCGAAAAAATCAATCAGACCAAGCGCCTCTATAACCGCAACTGGCTACTAGAAATCTGCCAACCCAAAAGAAGATAGAAGCCACTTTATAAGTTGACAAAATATCGAGTACTTCGCCCACTTCCCTTCGCCTGCACGGCTGCTAGTTGCACCAACTGTTGCAAATCTCTCGTTGCGGTAGCCTTAGACGTCTTAGCAATGGCCATGTATTTTTTGGCATTGATGCCGTCCTTAAAATCGGATGCGCCGTCCCTTAACATTCGACGAAGAACTTTGGTTTGCCGTTGGTTCAATTGCGGATTGAACTGATTGAAGAAGTTCGTTTTTTTTAACGTGAAATCTATAATTGCGATGGTTCTGTCTTGGGCATACAATACTACATCCATAAAATAACCAATCCAATCGGTGAGGTCGTTCGTTTGCTGTGCTTGCATCAGTGCTTGATAATACGCATTTCGATTTTTCTCAATAGCTTCTGATAAACTTATTAAAAGTGGATAATTTGCGTGTTGGTAAAGAATTTTTTCGGATATGGCTCTTCCAATTCGGCCATTTCCATCTTCGTAAGGGTGAATACTTTCAAAATACAAGTGGGCGATTGCCGAGCGGATAGGGGCCGCCGATATTTCCGCTATTCCGCCTGGTCTGGTCGAGTTGAACCAATCGACAAATTGTTCCATCTCCTGTGGTACTTTATTGGAGGGTGGCGCTTCGTAGTGTACTTCCTCTCGGCGAATTGTTCCAGAAACGACTTGCATAGGAGATTCGTGACTACGCCAAACACCCGATTGTACTCGCTGATTACCCGTCATCAACGCCCTATGCCATTGATGAAGCGTTTCGGCAGTCAAATCTTCGGCAAAAATTTCCCTTATTTGTACCATCATTTCTCCAATCCCTCTTGCCCGTTTGTCTCTAACAATTTCTCTGGTAAGGTTCAAACCAAGGTTGTTTTTGATGGAGGACATCACGTCTTTTCGACTCAAAAACTCTCCCTCAATTTCGGAAGTTTTAATCGCTTCCAAGACCATTCTATCTATCATGGCTTCGACTTGCGTTTCCTTAGAAACCACACTAAGCACCCCCTTAATGTGGCCCATTTTTTCGGCATACTGTTGAATTTTTTGCGAAAAATCTACTAGGCTATACTTAAAATTTGGCCATTCTTTTAGTTGCCAATTATATTTCATGAGCCGATTGGTTGAATTATTCGGCTCAAATATACGCATTTTTTGAGCCGAATAATCAAATTAATCGGCTCATTGCTTTCTTTGTTACCGCCTGATATTTGTTAATCCTTACTTTTCCATTGGGGCGATTTTTACCCTATAAAAGCAACCTAACTGATGGCCAAAAACAGCTAAATATGTTGCTTTTTTCATGTAAAAAATTATCATAAATATCTGATAATGAACAATTTAAACCAATCAAAAAAACTTGCGCAAACCAACCGTTTTTTTTGTAGTTTTGTCATGGAATTATCAGTGAACTTTTGGTAGAAAGCAGGTGTTCTCTGAGTCCATTTTCCTTTATTAACGAGACTATTTACTTCCTATTTTTTGAACCACAAAGGTATAGAGTTCATAGAGTACACAAAGTTTTATTTCGAGCGCAGCTTTGACTTATTTCTTTGTAGATGTTATGTGCTTCCAACAAAAATTTAAAGGGTTAAGTAGCTACTTCTAAATTGACAAAAAAACATGGTTGCAGCACCTTCGAAAAAGCGAATTTTAACGGAAGCAGAGATTACGGCGTTGAACAAAAAATACAAGCCGTTGAGCGTGTCGGAGCGCATTGCCCAATTGTATCAAGATTTCGATGTGGAAGAAGTGATGCTGACCAGTTCTTTTGCGGCTACTTCCGCCTTTTTGCTCCACGCTTTTGCGGAAGTAAATAAGGAACAAAAAATTTACTTCATCGACACGGGGTATCATTTTACGGAAACCCTCAACTATAAAGAAGAACTCACCCAACTGTACGGTTTGAACGTAGAATCCGTCACCGCCGACGCCTACGAGCATAACTTTACCCAAAAGGATAAAACGTGGACGAAGAATCCCGATTTTTGCTGTTCCATCAATAAAGTCAAGCCGTTGGATTACATCAAAGAACGCTTCACCGTGTGGGTATCGGGGCTAATGGAATGGCAATCCGACCACCGCTCTACGCTCGATATTTTTGAGCAGCGCAAGGGAATTTTGAAGTTTTATCCTTTACTGGACGTGACCGAAGCGGAAAGAAAAGATTACATTAGCAATCACCGGCTACCTTTTCATCCTTTGGTTTCTAAAGGGTATTCTTCGATTGGTTGCAAGCATTGTACCGTGCCAGGGGAAGGCCGTTCTGGGCGTTGGAATAATAGTCCGAAGACGGAGTGTGGATTGCATTTGTAGGTAGATATGCGGTATTCTTAAAAACACTACTTATCCTAATCTGTGCGAAATCTGAAATTAATTATACTAGATTGCGTAATTCTAGTCACACGTAATAGGAACACGGATTTAGCGGATTAGAAGGATTAAAACGGATTTCTAAACCAATTTCACACTAAAAGCTAGCGTACAAAGATGGCTATGTAATCCTTTCCAATCTGCTTTATCCATTAAATCCGTGTTCCTATTGAATCGGACTATGCAAAACGTTACAATAAGTAAAAATAAAGAATTAGCTTTTACCACTTTCCTATTTTTCTTATCCTCTCATTATTCCATAAATCCCTTACTTTTGCGTCTTTTTAATTTGGGCATTTTGTTTCTAATAAATGCTGTTTTACTTGAGTGTACTGTTGACTTGAATCAAAAGCGATTTTATAAATGTAGTTAGTTAGTTCAGATGCTGCCCGTCAACGCCTAAACTAGTCACTAATCACAGGTCACTAGTCACTTTCCGCCGAAAAATCATAGAAGTACGGAACTACTAAGTTTAACGGATAACCCATTGGAAACCCTCAATGCCCACCAAAACCTAAAAAGATGACCGCAGCAATGCACACCGAAAAAGGCGTAATGACCATCGACCTTTACGACCAAGATACCCCCAATACCGTCGCCAATTTTGTCAAACTAGCCAAGGAAGGCTACTACGACGGTTTGACGTTTCACCGAGTGATTCCCGATTTTGTGATTCAAGGCGGTTGCCCCAATACGAGAGAAGGCGCTTCGGGGATGCCTGGAACGGGTGGCCCAGGGTACAAAATTGACTGTGAATTATCGGGTGGTAATCAATATCACGAAAGAGGCGTATTGTCAATGGCGCACGCTGGTAGAGATACGGGTGGTTCGCAATTTTTCATTTGCCATAGCCGCAATAATACGGCACATTTGGACGGCAATCACACGTGTTTCGGAAAGGTAACGGACGGATTAGATGTGATTGACGATATTCGTCAAGGAGATAGAATTTTGAAAGTGGAGATTATGGAGGCGGTTGAAGCTTAGTTGATTATTGGATGATTAATTATTGATTACTAATTATTACGTAATCAAACTTAGGGTGAGGTATGCTTTTGAAGTACATCTCACCCTTTTTTGATTCTTGAGGAGATTTGGTTGACTTTGATAAACTGGGCGAGGTGAACTGAGTAATCATCAATGCTTCGAATCAAATAATTACTAAATATTTATGCAAATTAACATTTTAAATGTAGATTTACATAAATACTTATGCAAAATGATACCAAGACTTATAGCTACATCGGTAAAAAGAC
>JBCCQK010000641.1:0-4237 GCA_039024375.1 Bacteroidota bacterium | reverse complement strand
CGAAAACGGGTGTAAACGACAAAAAAAGCGTCTTGGTAAGGAGAAATGTAATCGCCTATTAAGTCAATAGTAGTGGTGGGGTTGATTTTAAAATTATTATTCCATTTGACCCTAGCGGTAACTTGCTCAAAGTTACTTTGTCCGTCTCCATTGATGAATTTTCGATACCACAATCGGCCCGTGAAGTTGACGTACCACCAACGGGTTAAGTTACCAAAATGATTGTAGTTGGCGCCCAATTGTTGCTGAATCCCTTCGTTGAACTTTTGGTAGTAAACCGCTTGACCCTCTTGGTAATAAATCCCGTTGATGGCTTCGGTCACTCTTTGCAGATACACATCGAATCGTTGCTTTTTGGCCGTCCACGCTATTTCCCAATTATTGACATTTTCGGGTATTAAATCGGGATTCCCCAATTCGAAGCGAAAGTCATTGAGTTTGACAACATTATTATTCAAAAATTGAAAGGGCGGTCGGCGAATTCTTTTGGAATAAGTAAAGGTTAAATTTTGACTGTTTTTCAATTCTCTGGCGACGTAGAGATTAGGAAACCAATTGGTGTAGTTTTGTAAAACGATGGACCCGTCGGTCAAATCAAAGCGCTCCAAATCGGTATTTTCTACTCGCATTCCCACCTCTACAAACACTTTGGGAAGCAATTGCTTATTGGCGGATACATAGCCCGCCGTCACTTTTTCTTTGTATTGAAAAGCGTTGGAACGATTAGTCGGCACCCATTCGCCGTTAATTTGCTGGTCAGAGTTCAGAATATTTTCTCGGTCAGTTAACGTCCATTTAGCCCCCACTTCTAATTTGACTCGATTGCGAAAATACTTTTCCAAGTCTGCCTGTGCGGAGTAAATTAGCGTGTTCGCCAGCGAATTGTTGCGCTCCGTATTGTCGGAAAATACGCCGTTTTTATAAACAGAAGTCGTTGTATTCGGGCGGTCCACTTTTTGGTTGGCGTAGTCACCAAAAAATTGAAAACGACTGTTTAAGGTATCTAGCTGCCATTGGTAATTCAACGTCGTGGTGTATAATTGATTATCCGTCCCTGCGTTCACCACGGCCTGTCCCATTTCGACGGATTGGTCCTGTTCAAACACCTCAATGTCGCCCGTGTTTTCAAAGCTAAAATCACCTTTTCTAAGATAGCCTTCGATGCCCAAAACGTGATTTTTGGCCACGTTGCCCAATACACCCAATTGAGCAGTCCGATTCTCGTTGTCGCTGAGGTGTTCTTCTTGCGTCGTTACTAATTCTTTCGTCGTAAAGTAATCCAATTTGGTTCGAACCATTGATTCTTGCGTACTATTATTCCCACTCAGTAAACCGTAAACGTTCCATTTTTCGGTGCCGTAGTTGAAATTACCGCTCCCAAAGGTATCGCCGAAACCGCCGCCTCTATTTGTGTAATGCGCTCTTGCATTACCCGAAACGCCAACGGGTTGTTTCTTCAAAATAATATTGATGATACCGCCCGAACTTTGTCCACCGATGTTGGCTGATAGGTGAGTTTGAATCTCAATACTTTTGATGTTTTCCGACCGCAGATTGCTAATAAAATTAGATAGTGCCGCCCCCGACAGGTTAGAAATTCGTCCGTTTATCATCACCGTCGGTGCTTCGTCTCGAATTAAAATAGTTCCGTCCAAATCGACAATTAAGTTGGGCGAACGTTGTAGCACTTCTAGTCCATCGTAGCCATCTCTTAGCGGACTCGTCGCCACATTGAAGACCAATTTATCTTCCTTTCGGGTAATCATTTTTCGGTCGGCTTTGACTACTACCTCATCTAACTCATTAGTGGATGAACTTAATTGAATCGTGCCTAAATCGGTCTCCGTCGTTATCGTTTGGGTTTGCTGCCATTCGACGAATCCTACGAAACTCACCTTTATCGAATAGGTTTGATTAGCGGGAATTTTTACCAAAAAAGCACCATCCAAATCGGTAATCGTTCCTTTTTGAAAAGTGGAATTTTGGGGGCTAGTCACCAAGACGTTCGCAAATTCAATGGGCTGCCTTTGGGCATCTACTACCTGCCCTCGAAGTTCCACTTCTTGGGCGAACGCAGTAATGGATAGCCCGCAGAGCGTACAGATTAGTAACCAGTTGTTAATTGTCATTATCGGGTGGTTTAGTTATTTGTTATTGGTCTAGATGTTGACGCCTAACATTTCAGTAAAATTAGTAGATTCTATTACACGATTTTGAAAAAAGACCCAAACGCCCCAATCGAGTATTGGAAATACACTGTTCGTCGTTCCCCCCCATTTTTTAACCGTTCCCTTCCTTTTCTATGGTATCTACGAAAGAAACTTTAACTTGCTTCGATGAAAAAATGGCAACGAATCGGCCTGCATGTACTCTTTTGGGTAGCCATTTTAGTGTGGCGGGCCAAAGGAGACTACTTTTCGAAAGCTCCTTTTGAAAAATTTTTCTGGCAAAATCTATTGCGCTTACCAATCATGATAGCGGCTACTTACACTACTATTTATTATCTCCTACCCAAATTTATTCTAAAGGAAAAAAGATATGTACCGTTTGCTCTCACATTGGGTGGCTTACTTTTTATCGCTACGCAAATAGACATGTGGCTGCTTCGCTCCGATTTAATGAAATGGATTATTCAACCCTACACGCCGAAGGAATATATGTGGTTGACGCAATTACATCCTTTTCGCAACTCTTTTTTACTATTGGCCATAATTGGCATAGCCTCGTTGGTCCGGTTTTACAAAGTCTATATTGAGCAGGAAAAACGAAAAAACGAACTGATTCAAGAAAATTTGGAGACCCAATACGCCTTTCTGAAAGCGCAGGTTAATCCCCATTTTCTATTCAATGCGTTGAATAATATTTACAGTATGGCCGTTCAAGCCGAACAACGAGAGATTGCTTCGGGGCTGGAGAATTTATCGGGGATTATGCAGTATTTGACCTACGAAAGCGATACTAAATTGGTGCCTTTGGAGAAAGAGATTGAATTGCTGCAAAACTACATCGACATCGAACAAATGCGCTTTGACGATACGGACGATACGACGATTTCTTTTCAAGTGACGGGAGATATTACGGACCAAAGAATTGCCCCCGTCGTTCTGTTGCCGTTGGTCGAAAATGCGTTTAAACACGGTATCAAACCCGACCACAAATGCCTTGTCAGCATACATGTGAATGTGACGGATAAACAACTGCATTTTTCGACCAAAAACACTCATTTTGAATACGGCGAAAAGGAGATTAAGACCAAAGGAATTGGTCTGGCGAATGTGCGAAAACGATTAGATTTGCGCTATCCGAATCAATATTGTCTGTCGATTCAGCCTTCCGAAACCTATTTTTCGACGAAATTAGTGATTGACTTGATACCATGAACACTTTCTCTTTAAAAACCTACGTCGTAGAAGATGAAGCTAGAGCAGTTGCCCTATTAGATACCTACATTCAACGAATCGACTTTTTAGATTTGGTCGGAACGGCAAGAAACCCACTCAAAGCCTTCGCTTTTTTACAAGAAAATACCGTCGATGTCCTATTTTTAGACATTAATATGCCGATACTTTCGGGCATTGAATTGTTTCAAAGTTTGGTCCATCCACCTAAAGTTATTTTCACTACGGCCTACCCCGAATACGCTGTGGAAGGCTTCAATTTGGCCGCTGTCGATTACTTACTAAAACCAATTTCGTTTCCACGTTTTGTGCAGGCTTGCGAACGGTTGCGCCCCGCAGTGGAAAACGCTCCAACTACTTCGAATAGCGCCCTATTTCTAGCAGATATTGTGTACGTCAAAAGCGGAACAACAACCCACAAGTTGTCGTGGAAGGAAGTATTCTTTCTGGAAAAAGACGAAAATTACGTCATCTATCACACCGAACAAGGGCGCATTTTGAGTCGGCAGACATTGAGTGATTTAGCGGAGATTTTTCCCCAATACATTGTTCGGATTCATAAAAGTTACGCCGTTTCGTTGCTACATTTGAGCAAGGTGGAAAGAGAGTTCGTTTGGATAGCGGAGCGGTCGTTACCCATTGGACGGACTTACAAAACGCAATTAATGGAACGCATATCGAAGATTTAAGTACCTAACTATAAATAATCATCATTTTTGAAGTGGCTATTTTTTCGTTATGCAAGACAAAAATTCTTTGCATAGCACCGCTACGGAGATAATTTTTAACGCAGCAGAACGGAAAAAGAGACCTTCATAAAATGTGTCGATTATTTGTGG
>JBCCQK010000640.1:0-4248 GCA_039024375.1 Bacteroidota bacterium | reverse complement strand
CGGTTCGTAGAGGACGAAGCAACTATCACTTTATTTTTAGAAGACAGAAAAGCGAATCGGTTTGATTTTTTGATTGGCGTATTGCCCAATAACCAAGAAACGGGAAAAGTGCTTATCACGGCCGATATTGATGCTCAATTCCAAAACCAGTTTGGCAAAGGGGAGCGCATCCATTTTGAATTTGAACAGTTGCGTCCCGAAACACAACAATTAGACCTGGCTTTTAATTATCCTTATTTTTTGAATACACCATTGGGAATTGATTTCGAATTTGGACTATATAAGAGAGATTCTATTTATAGAGATTTGATTTGGAATATAGGTTTACAATACTTATTGGAAGGGGGAAATTATTTAAAAGTTTTCTCTAAAAATATTGGTTCCACTTTGCTAACAATTGACGAGCAAGCTATTATTCGAAACAAGCAATTACCAGCTAATTTGGATATTCAGAATAGGTCGTTAGGTGTGGCCTACCAGTTAGAGAAACTAGATTATCGGTTCAATCCTCGTTCGGGTTGGTGGCTGCAATTAATGGCAAGTGCTGGTTTTAAAACCATTGAAAAAAATAACAAAATCGTTAGTCTGCTCGACGAAAATCAACCTACTTTTGATTTCAATCAACTCTACGATAATTTAGAATTGAATACTTTTCAGTACCAACTGCAAGCACAACTGGACAAATATATTCCAGTCGGGCAGCGAAGTGCGTTCAAAACAAGTATTCGAGGAGCGACCATAATATCGGAAACAGCGATATTACAAAATGAGCAATTCAGAATTGGTGGCAATCAGTTACTCAGAGGCTTCGACGAACAATCCATTTTTGCCAGTTCTTATTTATTGGGAACCATCGAATATCGGTATTTGCTTAGTCAGAATAGTTACTTTTTTCTCTTTGGCGACCAAGCTTTTCTTAGAAATCAGGCCGATGAATCCATTTTTGCCAATCGCCCCTTGGGAATTGGTGCGGGTATGACTTTCGAAACCAAAGCGGGACTTTTTGGGATTAGCTATGCTTTGGGGAAAGTTAATGGAGTGCCTTTTGAATTTCGGTCGGCTAAGATTCATTTTGGTTTTGTTAGTCTGTTTTGATTATTTAGAGTAGAGAACAGAGAATCGAGAGTAGAGACCATAGCCGTCAGGCTAAGAAAGAAAACAACTTAATTGGACAAATGTGGTCGGTGCGCTGCACCTTCGTGAGGTTAAATTCGCGCTAAAACTGATACAAATGTAGTCGATGCTACGCATCTTGGTACTAAAAGTCCCATCGGGACGACCACTTTTGTATTGGGCATCTTTGGCCTGATGGCTATGAAGTAGAGACTTAAAAATATTCAACTACAATAGAATCGCAAAAAGCCTTAAAATTTATTTTTTGGGAAAAAAAAATCAATCCATTCAGGTTATCATTCTCGCCGCTGGCACTTCCAAGCGTATGGGAGAACCCAAGCAATTACTAAAAATTGGGCAACAAACACTTTTGAATAAAACTATTGAAACAGCCACTGCTGCTGGAACCGAAGGTGTGGTAATTGTGCTAGGGGCAAAAGCGGACACTATAAAGAAGCAGACGGTTCTGCCCGAAAAAGCGACCATTATTGAAAATGAAAACTGGCAACGAGGAATGGGAACGACGCTTAGAACGGGGTTAAGCTATTGTTTGAAAAAAAGCCCTCAGTTGGACGGCGTTATCGTATTGGTTTGCGACCAACCCTATCTTCGAACGGAAACGCTTCGACAATTATTGACTACTTTTCAAAAAACTAAATCACCCATAGTCGCCGCAAAATATGGAGAAATAATTGGCGTACCCGCCTTGTTTGGAAAGGAACTTTTTCCAGCATTGTTGCAATTAAAAGCAGACGAAGGGGCCAGAAAAATCATTAAACGGAACGCAGCTAAAGTGGTAACGATTGATTTCTCTGAGGGTATTTTTGACTTGGACACTCCCGAAGCCTACGCTGAATACCTTCAAAAGCATAAGAAATAATAGCGTTTCGAAGAGGTTGATTTGGAAAGTTATCCATAGTTACTTTGTGGATAAGTCAAAGTTATCCACATTATTGTAGAGTGAATACGTCTTTATCGGCAAGAAAGGGGAATTGTTGTCTAAAAGTCTGCTGTTTTTGGTAATCTAATTCTACGGTTGTGACCTGTTCAAGGTGTGCATTGTGCACCAAGGTATTCCCCGCATAATCAATGACCGATGTATTGCCCGAGTGATAAAAATCGTTTCCATCCATTCCTACTCGATTGACGCCAATAGTGTAAGTTTGGTTTTCAATGGCTCTAGCCATTAACAAAGACCGCCAATGGTGTGACCGCTTCTCGGGCCAGTTAGCTACGTATAGAAGCAAGCCGTAGTTTTCGATATTTCTACTCCAAACAGGGAAGCGTAGGTCATAACAAATTAAGGGGCAGATTTTCCAGCCTTTATAGTTTACTATTAATTTCTTTTGTCCTGCCGTATAGTGCCGAGGCTCTTCCGAGAGGGAGAAAAGGTGTTTTTTATTGTAAGTAGCATAATCGCCATCGGGCCGCATCCAGACCAATCGGTTGAAGTACTGGCCGTTTTCTTGAACAATGTAACTGCCCGTAATAGCGGCGTTGGCTTTTTGTGCTTGCTGCTTTAACCAATGGAAAGTTTTTCCTAGAGAATTTTCTGCCAATTTTTTAGGCTGCATACTAAAACCCGTTGAGAACATTTCAGGTAGCACAATGATGTCCGTAGTGCCTTTTATTTGGTCCACCTTTTCCGCCAATTGCGTTAGATTATCATCAATATTTTCCCAAAGAAGGTTTGTTTGAATGGTCGTAACTACTAAATTTTCCATGTAAGCGAAGATACAAACAAAAAGGCTTAGACAAATCATTTGCCTAAGCCTTTTATTATAAGTGCTGTCAAGGATAACTTGACGAAATATATTATTTTTATGCTTCTTCCTCTCCCTCTTCTCCCGGTGCATTCTTTCCTCTCAAAGCTCTTGGAATCTCCACAATGGCTACGGGAATAGCAGGTGCGTTGGTGATTTCTACGCCTTCTGGCAATTCTAAATCTCTAACTCGAATCGCATCTCCTAGTTTCAAAGAAGAAATATCACCATATAACTCATCTACCATATTTTCGGGGGTTGTCCGAATTTTGACTCTTCGCAAAGACTGCTGTAAGGAACCACCCAATTTTACACCTGGAGAAGTACCTCTAAATCTTACGGGAACTTCTAGTAAAACGGATTTACCTTCCTCTAGCTTCAAAAAGTCAATGTGCAAGACAGTTTCTTTCACTGGGTGAAACTGTGCATCCTTCAAGATACATTTGTGACTAGCACCGTCCACTTCAATTTCTGCTACTTTAAAATCGGGCGTATAAATTAAATTCTTTACCGCATTGTGCGTAGTAGAGAAGTGAATATTTTCGTCACCACCATAGATGACACAAGGAATTTTACCTTCGTTTCTGACAGCTTTAGTAGCTTTTTTTCCTACGGCTGGTCTTGCGTTTCCAGCTACTTTTACAGTTTGCATATCTATAAATTTATATCTTTTTCAAAAAGGACTGCAAAGATATGACTTTTATTAAAAAAAAACTGTTCGCCCTTCTTTTTCTAATTATTTTTTCTATCTTTTTCGCTCAATTCCGTTGAATTAACTTTTTTTTATCAAGATTTATTTATAGCAAAGCACCAGCATTCGTGAACCACAACATTACATGTACCTAAAAATATTCATGGAATTAACAGTTACGCAGAATTTCCAAGATTAGAGCAAGCACATCAATAACATCTGACAGTGTTTTCCTTTTCGGATGCTTCCCAGGATGCTTCCTTACATAAATGATTGCTTGCATTTGGTATAACAGTTTGTCATTGTTTCCCATTGAACCATACTTTCATGAGAGGATGACTCAAAAGTGGAAACACATGACCTGGACTTTACTTTAGTCAGTTCTAGAGTTTTTCAAACAATTTCACTTTATATGCTTGCAGTTGGTAGGGATGAGGAGGGTCTGCTTCAGATCAAATGCGCTTTTTGTGAGGTAATAATCCCTTTGGTTGAAAGTGTCAACTCCATAGCAGATGTTGACAGATTGCATTATAGCCTAAAACCCGACTGCCCATTTATGAGAGGTAAGCAAATAAATGAACATCATCCTCTCTTAAATGTTTTACCATCTGCATAATTTAAGATCTGTGCTTACATTGAAAATTGCTACGTCTAGTACCATAAATGGAAAAGAAGTTGTGG
>JBCCQK010000639.1:0-4258 GCA_039024375.1 Bacteroidota bacterium | reverse complement strand
TTTCTCCACATCCGCTAAATCCTCTAAAAATCGCTTTTTTTAATAGAAAAAAGGTACATCTAAGCAGTTGGTTATCAATTTACTATTAAACATCTGTAAAGTGTAGGTTAGCAGTTTTGTTTCATTTTTTTTTGAATTTATTTTTCTCCAAAAATATTCCTTATTCATTTTGTGGTTTACAAATACTTAACTTCCAATTAATTATACATTAATAGGATAGCGGTAACATTGCGCTGATTTTACAAAACTTATAAATTTTCAGACTAATGAAAAGACAGCTACTCTTATTTCTTTTGGTTTGCTTGGGCGTCAGTGCCTTTGCTCAAGTAACCCTAACCGACGCCTCCATCAATGCTGGAGAGTCACTCACCTTAACAAAAGATAACGTCTATCTACTAGACGGCTACGTGTACGTAGAAGCTGGTGCGACCCTTACCATCGAACCGGGAACAGTTATCAAAGGTAAGACCGTCCCGTCCAATACTACGGACATTGCTTCTGCGCTTATTATCGCACGTGGCGGTAAAATCATAGCCGAAGGAACGGAGGCCGAACCCATTATTTTTACTGGGGAAATAGATGATTTGTCAGTCACTACGGATTTGACCGCAACGGATAATCAAACTTGGGGTGGACTTATCATCTTAGGAAATTCTATCGTTGGTGAAGACGGTGGTACGGATGTCATCGAAGGCATCCCATCAACTGAACCCAGAATTGCCTACGGTGGAAACGACCCAATGGACGATTCAGGTATCTTGAAATATGTTTCTATCCGACACGGTGGTTCCGTTTTGGGAGCCGATAACGAAATCAATGGTTTGACCCTCGGTGGCGTTGGTGCAGGCACAACGATTGACTACATCGAAGTATTTGCGAATAAAGACGACGGTATCGAATTATTCGGTGGAACAGTTAATATCACCCACGCAGTGGTCGGTTTCGTCGGAGACGACTCTTACGATATGGACGAAAGCTGGAACGGATATATTCAATTTGCCTTGGCGGTTCAAGGTGAAGCGAATGCCTTAGGCGATAATGCTATCGAATACGACGGTTCGGAAGAAGCGAATAAAATGCCCAACGAAACGGGTAGAATTTACAATGGTACGTTCATTGGTCCCGGAGCCGATGCAGCGAATGCCAAAGGGAACGGATTGTTCTTGAAGAGTGAAGGAAAAGTACAGGTGTGGAACTCGATTTTTGTGGACCAAAAAGGACCTGTTTACAATTACGATAACGCTGGTGAATCGGCCGTAGCAGGCAACATTGCTTTCGGATTTGCGGGAGATTTACTACAAGGAACGCAGCCCGCTATTTTCGACGTAGCGGAAATTGACCCACAATTAGGCGGTGTATCTAGAAGTGCGGATGGTGGTTTAGACCCACGACCAAACGCCGGTTCTCCTGCTTTGGGCGGCGCTGCCGAAGGATTTGGTGATGCCATCACGACAACTAGCTACCGAGGTGCTTTCAGTAACTCAACAAACTGGGCAATGGGCTGGACAGCGATGGCTCAGTACGGTTACTTCGGCGATTTGGCCGAGCAACCTTCTGGCATAATTACGGATGCGAGCATCGAAGCGGGCCAAACTTTGACTTTGACTTCGGATGTAGAATGGACTTTGGATGGGTTTGTTTACGTAGAAGAAGGCGCTACGTTAGTTATCGAGGCGGGAACAGTGGTCAAGGCGAATGCTGTGCCAACAACTGGTGACTTGACTTCTGCTTTGATTATTGCTAAAGGCGGTAGAATCATCGCCGACGGTAGAGCAGATGCACCGATTATCTTTACTTCTTCTTTGGACGACTTATCAACAACTACAGATTTAACGGCACTAGATAATCAGACTTGGGGTGGTATTATCATCTTAGGAAATTCCATCGTTGGCGAAGATGGTGGCACGGACGTTATCGAAGGTATTCCTTCTAACGAACCTAGAATTGCCTACGGTGGCGATGACCCAATGGATGATTCGGGTATTTTGAGATACGTTTCCATTCGACACGGTGGTTCTGTACTTGGTGCAGATAACGAAATCAACGGTTTGACTTTAGGTGGTGTGGGTAACGGAACGGTTATCGACTACATCGAAGTATTTGCGAATAAAGACGACGGTATCGAATTGTTCGGTGGAACAGTCAATATCACCCACGCAGTGGTCGGTTTCGTCGGAGACGACTCTTACGATATGGACGAAAGTTGGAATGGTTACATTCAGTTTGCTTTGGCCGTACAGGGCGAAGCGAATGGATTGGGTGATAACGCCATCGAATACGACGGTTCGGAAGAGGCCAACAAGATGCCTAACGAAACGGGTAGAATCTATAACGGTACGTTTATCGGACCTGGTGTCAATTCGGCTAATGCGAAGGGGAACGGATTGTTCTTGAAGAGTGAAGGAAAAGTTCAAGTGTGGAACTCTTTGTTCATCGACCAAAAAGGACCCGTTTATAACTACGATAATGCCGCCGAATCGGCCGTTGCGGGTAACTACGTATCGGGTAATGCTGGTGTTTTAGTACAAGGAGACCAACCTGCTATTTTCGACGTAACGGAGGGCGATTTGCCCCTAAGAGGTATTTCAAGAACTCCCGATAACGGATTGAACCCACTTCCTTTGGAAGATAATGCGATTTTATCGGGTGCGGCGGATGCGCCAGAAGAAGCGGCGGACGCTAGCTTTATCGGCGCCTTCCAGTTTGAAAACTGGGCGTTCGGTTGGACAGCGATGTCACAGTACGGATACTTCTCTGAAATGAACGTTGGGGTCGTAGAGTTCGGCGAAACGGCGGACGGTTTGGTATTAAACGTACCTGCGCCTAATCCCGTCAACGACGCTACGGCTAACTTGAGCTTCGAATTGCCCGAGCAATCTAATGTGTTGTTGACCGTTTACGATATGACGGGACGAGTCATGGACCGAGTGAACTTGGGTGAATTAAACGCTGGTTTGAACCATCACCAATTGAACGTGACGAACTATAATAATGGTACGTTTGTGATGTTGTTGAATACGGAGACCAGTGCGGTTTCTCAGAAGTTTACGGTGAGTAAATAGAAATGTAAAATGTAAAATTACAAATCTGAAATTTAAAAGTGCGGGTAATCAAAAAAGCGTATTGGTTAGCTGTGTTTTTTAGGTTTGGAATTTGAAATGTAAGATTTTAGATTTCTCAAAGACCTTCAACTGGTATTCGGTTGGAGGTCTTTTTATTTTAAAAATACTTGATACCCCATCTCGTACTGTAAATTTTTGAAAACCAAGGGATGTGCCTCTGTACTGTTAACTTGATGTATTAAGTCCTCGATGTATTAAGTCTCCAGACCATAGCCGTCAGGCTAAGAAAGTGGCCGTTGATATTCAGCTACTTATGATTGTGGCGATATTTCAAGATTGCATCTTGAAATCAATATCTTTTAGGTTTTTAACCTAATTGACTTTTAAAAGTAGTAAAGTCGAATCGTTAGCCTGACGGCTATGGTCTTCAGAATTGATACGAATATCCGCAGGTCTCTTGACCTGCCTTGAGTTAAGTGCTTAGTTTGAGGCGAACAATTAATATAAGTGGCATGCCGATGAAAATTATGGGTCAGTTGGTGTGGCACGACTCAGAGAGCTATGTTACTCGTTCATTGCAGCTGATTGCCCTAAACTACTCTTTCATACCGCACAAAAGAATAATCGTAAGGATTTTCCGCATCCGCGGCGTGTCGAACTCGACTAACTTCCTTCCACTTTGTGGTATCAATTGTTGGAAAAAAAGAATCGCCCACAAACTCAGCGTGCACCTCCGTCATCACCATTTCGTCGGCCAAGTCCATCGACTGTTCGTAAATGGCAGCGCCGCCGAGGATGCAAAAGCGGTCGGCGTTGGATTGCTCCGCTTTTTCCATAGCTTCCTCAATAGAATGAACGACGGTCCCTCGGTCGGACTGATATTGTTGATTGCGAGTAATAATAGCGAACGAACGGTCGGCCCCGAAGACCTCATCGCCCGGTGCAGACTCGAAGGATTTTCGGCCCGTTGCTAGGTACGCCCCTTCGATGGTTTGTAAGAAAAATTGCCAATCGGCGGGTAAATTCCACACCAAATCGTTGTCTTTGCCAATTACGTTGTTATCAGACTTGGCCGCTACTATTATTTTTTGCATATTGCGGTTGAATTTAAATTGAAAATCCTTCGTTCTCCCCACTTCCATTTTACCTACGCTTCCCATCATCTATTATTCCCTCTTATCAAAATAGCAAAAATG
>JBCCQK010000638.1:0-4270 GCA_039024375.1 Bacteroidota bacterium | reverse complement strand
TTTATCCTAAAAAAAGTAGTTCTACTTATTCCTAAGAAAAGAGTTCTGTTATTGAGTGAATCCTCTAAGGCTGTTCTATATACTAGGTATTTGCCTAAAGCACTGTAAAATGGCTCGAGGATAGAAGTGTAACCAAAAGTTTTTATTTCGATTGCAATTTCTTTTTGCCCTTTTGTTGCTGTAATAAATTTTCTTGCGCCAATATCTATAAAGAACTTAGTCTGCTCGTTTATCACTGTTAAAGGGTCATCGGTGATTACCCATCCATCTTTTTCCAAGGCACTTTTTATCGCTTGGTGTATCAAATCTCTAGCCATTCGGTATTCGTTTTGTGTAGTTTTCGCTGTTTCTCGTCATACAAATATAACAATTTTGGTATAAAATTGCCCTTCAGAAAAAAATCAACTTTCATCTGCCAGCGATTCCTTATATTTGGAGGCTTAGAGGTCGAAAGGCCAATAGGTTAAAAGGTATAGAGGTGGGTGTTCAAAAGACTGAGTTAATAAAATAAGTCTGCTTTTGAGTAGCTTCGAGCCGTAACCTCTCGACCTCTCAGCCCATCAACCTCTCCACCTCCAATTATTACTAATCAAAACTATCAACAAATGAGGAATCTTTCCCTTCCTTTCTTATGCTTAGGACTCTGTTTCTGTTTTCTAAGCTGTGCAACTTTGGAAGCGCAAAAGCCGACAAAAACGGCAACAGCCAAAGTCAAATACGACGAATCTTTATACGATGCCGTGCAATGGCGAAATTTAGGTCCGCATCGGGGCGGTCGGTCGGCGGCCGTAGCGGGCGTTCCGGGTAAGCCCAATCTGTACTATATGGGGGCCGCAGGCGGTGGTGTCTGGAAAACGGAAGACGGCGGCCAGACGTGGAATAATATTTCCGACGGCTATTTTGGCGGGTCCATTGGCGCCGTTGCGGTGAGTGAATATGACCCGAATGTAATTTACGTAGGGGGCGGCGAAGTGACCGTTCGGGGCAATATGTCCTACGGCTACGGCATGTGGAAATCGGTCGATGCGGGTAAAACGTGGCAATCTCTGGGAATGGAGAAAACCTACCATATTCCAAGAATCCGTATTCATCCCAAAAATCCTGATTTGGTCTATGCGGCCGTTCTGGGAAATGTCTTTGCGCCTAGTTCCGAAAGAGGTATTTATCGGTCAAAAGACGGTGGCGACAATTGGGAAAAAGTACTGTTTGTTAACAACGATGCGGGAGGTTGCGACCTTATTTTGGACCCCAATAATCCTCGGATTATTTACGCCTCTACGTGGAATATCAATCGGACGCCGTACAGTTTAGAAAGCGGTGGAGAAGGTTCTGCTTTGTGGAAAAGTACGGATGGTGGTGATAATTGGACCGAAATTTCTAAAAATGATGGCTTTCCAAAGGGAACTTTAGGTATTATCGGCGTAACGGTTTCGCCCGTCAATTCTAATAAAGTATTTGCGCAAGTAGAAGCCGAAAAAGGTGGCTTATTTGTCTCTTCCGATGCGGGAAAAACGTGGTCGTTGATTAACGATACCCGCGATTTACGCCAACGAGCTTGGTACTATAGCCGCATTTACGCCGACCCACAGGACGAAGATGTGATTTATGGTCTAAATGTACAATTTCACAAATCTAAAGATGGTGGCAAATCTTTTAAAACGATTCGAACGCCCCACGGTGACCACCACGACCTGTGGATTGCGCCCGAAGACCCCAACCGAATGGTGGTAGGCGATGACGGTGGCGCCCAAATTTCTTACAGCGGGGGCACCAATTGGAGTACCTACATGAATCAACCCACTGCCCAATACTATCGAGTAACGACGGACAATGCTTTCCCTTACCGAATTTACGTAGCACAGCAAGATAACTCCACGCAACGCATCAATCACCGTTCGGATGACGGTTCTATTGGAGAGGACGATTGGGACGTGACGGCGGGTGGCGAGAGTGGCCACATTGCGATTGACCCACGAAATAACGAAGTCGTTTATGGTGGTAGCTACGATGGTTTTTTTGTTCGATTGGACCACCGAACGGATAAGTCAAGAGTCATTAACGTGCACCCAGATTTACCGATGGGGTGGGGTGCCGAAGGGATGAAGTACCGTTTCCAGTGGAACTTCCCCATTTTCATTTCTCCGCACGACCCAAGTAAGTTGTATAGTGCTTCCAATCACCTGCATGTATCGACCAACGAAGGCCAAAGTTGGGAAATCATTAGCCCCGATTTAACGAGAAATGACCCGACTAAGCAGGTGTCTTCGGGTGGCCCCATTACGCAGGATAATACTTCGGTAGAATATTACTGTACGATTTTTGCGGCGGCCGAGTCACCTAGAGTCAAAGATTTACTGTGGGTTGGTTCGGATGACGGCCGAGTGAACGTTTCGAAAGATGGTGGCCAAACGTGGACGGATGTGACACCTAAAGGTGCGCCCAAGTGGTTGATGTGGAATAGCGTTGACCCCGACCCGCACAGCGACGGTGGCGCTTATTTGGCGGGAACGCTGTATAAAGATGGCGATTTCCGACCCTACTTGTATAAAACCAAAGACTACGGTCAAACGTGGACAAAAATTGTTAACGGTATTGATAACCAGCATTTTACTAGAGTGGTACGGGCCGACCCTAATAAGCAAGGTTTGTTGTACGCAGGTACGGAAACGGGGATGTATATTTCTTTCGACGATGGCGCCAATTGGCAATCTTTCCAGATGAATTTACCGATTGTTCCCATTACCGATTTGGCGATAAAGAATGATAACTTAATTGCCGCTACGCAAGGACGTTCCGTATGGATGATTGACGATTTAACGG
The DNA here is from genome assembly GCA_039024375.1 of Bacteroidota bacterium. Classification (GTDB taxonomy): domain Bacteria; phylum Bacteroidota; class Bacteroidia; order Chitinophagales; family Saprospiraceae; genus JAFMDF01. The sequence goes on along the minus strand of JBCCQK010000638.1, from coordinate 1,450 downwards.
TTTTGCACCAAATGAGCGATGCGGTTGCCAAAGCAGATGCACACCTATTCAAACCCATGGACAGCTACCGAATGGGCGGCTACCAAAACCCAAAACCACGAAACGAGGGGATGAATCACCCAGGTGGCGTAATGGTACATTTTAACTTAATGGACACGGCCATGATGAAAGACGTTTCTCTTTCTTTTTACGAAGCGGACGGCGACTTAATCAGCACCTATTCTACGACGGCGAAGGAAAAAGCGGATAAATTGAAAGTGGAAGAAGGCGGCAATCTATTTGCTTGGAATATGTCCTACCCCGACGCCAAAAAGTTTGATGGGATGATTACTTGGGCGGCGTCTTTGAAAGGGCCCAAAGCGGTACCGGGAGACTATAAAGTAACGCTGAAAGTAGGGGATAAGGTTGAACAAACTCAATCGTTTAAAATCTTAAAAGACCCCCGTTCGGAAGTGTCGCTGGCCGATATTCAGAAGCAGTTTGATTTCATCAAAGGCGTGGGTGATAAGCTAACCGAGACGCACGAAGCGATTATTGACATCCGAAAAGTTCGGGACCAATTAAATAATTATAAAAAGTTGATTGGCGACGAAGAAGAGACGAAAGAAATTGGTGAATTGGCCGACGAAATCAATGATAAAATGAAAAAAGTAGAGGAAGCGTTGTACCAAACGAAGAATCGAAGTCGCCAAGACCCCTTGAACTTCCCCGTTCGATTGAACAACAAATTGGGGCATTTGAATGCCTTGATTCAGCGAGGGGACTATCCACCGACCAATCAAATGATGGAAGTAAGAGAAGAATTGACGAAGCGAATTGATGCGCAATTGGCGGAGTTTGAGTCGATTAAGAATAGCGATTTGCCGAAATTTAATCAGCTGGTGAAAGAAAAGTCGATTGATGCGATTGTGTTGAAAAAGAAGCCTGCGACGATGTAGAAAATAGGGATTGAAGGTGATAGACTCTTCATCTATAATACAATAATTAAAGCCCGTTCAGACTGATGGTTTGGATGGGCTTTTTTGTATTTTAGATTTTGCCTTGACGTTTTATAGTACTGTCAAAGTCTCAAAAAATCGGTCTGTTCTCCGTAGCCGTATTTCTGCATTATCCTACTAAAATCACCTCTTCTTGATTTTGGGATACTCCGTTTTCCTGAAATTATTTTTTGTAAATTTGTACGGTCATAGCCTATCTCTTTCGCTAGTCTACCTGGTGAGATGGCAGGCCTTTCTGCTAGAAAAAGTCTGAAGTCTTGGGTTAGGGTATCTGTAAAGCTGAAATATACACCCTTTTGACTACATTTTGTTGTCAAAAGAGCGTATATGTACAAGTTCCTGTGGAATCCTCCCTTCGGTCGGACTCCACAGGAACGGCCACGGCGAGACTGCTATGCGCGCCCCGCCTTTGCCCTGTTTCGCCCAACCTCCCCACAGGGGTCGGTCGGACT
>JBCCQK010000637.1:0-4270 GCA_039024375.1 Bacteroidota bacterium | reverse complement strand
CATCAATCAAGGTAAGGTGCTACCTTCCATGTTACTTCAGAAATTAGTACTTTATACGAACTTTGCAAAAAAACGTTCGATTTAACTCAATACCTCATCATGCAGCAACAAATACTTTGGCAACCTTCTACGGAATTTATCAATCACTCCAATCTAAAAGATTTTGAGCAGTGGTTAGAAAAGGAGAAGGGGCTAATCTTTACGGATTACGACGCTTTGTGGCAGTGGTCGATTGACGAATTGGAGGATTTCTGGGAATGCCTAATGCAGTATTTTGACATTCATTTAAAAACGCCCTACGAGCAAGTGCTATCGAGTAGAGTAATGCCAGGAGCTGCGTGGTTCAAAGGCGCTACCTTAAACTACGCCGAACATATTTTTAGGCAAAAAAGCGACGAGCGACCTGCTTTAATTTTCCAAAATGAAACCAAACAGGAAGTTATTGCTTGGCAGCAGCTAGAGAAAGAGGTGAAAGCCGTTCAGCAATTCTTGATAGCACAAGGCGTTCGATCGGGCGACTGCGTAGCGGCGTATCTTCCCAATATTCCGCAGGCGATTAGTTGTTTTTTAGCGGTCAATTCTTTGGGGGCCGTGTGGACTTGCTGCTCGCCCGATTTTGGCGAACCGACCGTCATTGAACGCTTTGCACAAATTGAACCCAAAATATTTATCGCCGTGGACGGCTACCAATACGGTGGAAAGGCATTTAGTCGAATAGACGCCATTGAAAACATTCGGGCCGCCATTTCTAGCATTGAACAAACCCTTTTTATTCCCTATTTATCGGAAAAGCAATCCTTGGATAACTCCGTTGAATGGTCAACGATTCTACAACAAACTATTGACAACCAGCCTTTAGCATTTACGCCCGTCCCTTTTGACCATCCCATCTGGGTGCTTTATTCTTCGGGAACTACGGGCAAGCCCAAAGCCATTACCCATTCCCATGGCGGTTGCCTGTTAGAACATTTGAAATACGTTACTTTTCACAACGATGTCAAAGCGGGAGAGCATTTCTTTTGGTTTACGACGACGGGTTGGATGATGTGGAATTTTTTGCAATCTACGCTTTTGGTAGGAGCCATTCCCGTTTTGTTCGACGGCAGTCCCGCTTATCCCAATTTGCATCGTTTGTGGGAATTGGTGGCCAATTTACCCATTCACCATTTTGGCGTCAGCGCTCCTTATTTGACGACTTGTATGAAAGAGGATTTACCACTGAGACAACAGTTTGATTTTACTCATTTGCGGTCGATTGGTTCTACGGGCGCCCCACTTTCGCCCGAGGTGTTCGAATGGATTTACGAAGCGGTTTCTGAGGAGGTATGGCTGTGTTCCATCAGTGGAGGTACGGACATGTGTACCGCTTTTGTGGGCGGCAATCCTTATTTACCAGTTTATAAAGGCTACATTCAGTCCAGATGTTTAGGCGCAGCTTTGTTTGGATACGACGAAACGGGCAATCGAATCAATGGACAATTAGGGGAAATGGTCATTGAAAATCCGATGCCCAGCATGCCCATCTATTTTTGGAACGACCCGAATCAAGAACGCTATCGACAAAGTTACTTCCGAGAATTTCCCAACAAATGGCGGCACGGGGATTGGATAAATATCCACCCCAACGGTTCCTTGCTCATTCAAGGGCGTTCCGATGCGACGTTGAATCGAAATGGTATTAGAATTGGCACCGCAGAAATTTACAGTGTCCTCAATTCGATTCCTGACATCAAGGATAGCCTAATCTTGAATTTGGAGCAGTCTAACGGCACGGATGTGATGCCGCTTTTTGTGGTTCTCAACGAAGGGTACGCTCTCGATGATACGCTCAAAAAAACGATAAAAACCACTTTGAGAACGCAGTGTTCCCCACGACACGTACCCGATGAAATTTCGGTAGTTAAAGATATTCCTTATACATTGAGTGGTAAAAAAATGGAAGTACCCGTTAAGAAGCTGTTGACAGGAAAAACGAATCCAGCTACTATTAATTGGGATGCTATTCGAAATCCAGAGGCGATGCGAGGTTTTGTTACTTTACTTTGAGGGTAGGATAAGCTGCCAGTCCATTGTCTTTACACATGATGAACCAACAACTCTCCGTTAGAACCATGCTGACATCTTGTCAATGTACACGGCTCACGACCTTATTCAGCATACTTGAGGTAAGAATGAGTTTCAATGCGGAAGAAATTGCTCCGATGTTGAAGGAATATAGTACAGCCGAAGCGGTGGAAATGGACGTAAAAATGATTTCAGAGCGATTGTATTTTCATACTTCTGGTTATCCGTTTCTGGTGAGTAAATTGTGTAAAAATATTACCGAGAAAATTCTACCCAACAAAGCAGAGAAAATATGGACCACGGAAGATGTGGATGCCGCCGTCCGTCTATTATTAAACGAAAAGAACACCAATTTCGACAGCCTTTTCAAGAATTTAGAGAATCATCCCGACCTGTACAATTTGGTGGAGCGCATCTTAATCGAAAATGATAAAGTTCCCTTCAATGTGCACAATCCCGTAATTGAGAAGGCAATTATCTACGGAATTTTTAAAAGAAACGGTCGGCTGCGTATTCATAATCGAATTTACGAGCAGTTGATTTATAATTATATGACCGTCAAAAAAATTATAGCGATTCCGAGAGGGCTTAATTTTTCCAACCATTTTATGACGGAAGACAATGGGCTGGATATGAAAGCTGCGTTATTGCGTTTTCAGCAATTCATGAAGGAAAATCACAGTGAAAAAAGCCTAGCTTTCCTAGAACGAGAAGGACGCATTATCTTTTTGGCCTATTTAGCCCCATTTTGAACGGGGTGGGCTACGCCTTTCGAGAAACTCAAACATCCCTCGAAAAACGACTGGACATCATCGTTACTTATTTCCAACACCGCTACATTATTGAACTAAAAAAATGGTACGGCCAAGAATACCACGAAAAAGGGCTAAAACAATTAGCGGATTATTTGGATATTCGCGGGGTGAACCGAGGTTTTTTAGTGATTTTTGACGACCGCAAAAACAAAAAATTTCATTCGAAAGAGATGGAAATGGAAGGAAAGCATATTTTTGGGATTTGGGTGTAGCATCGTGTAATAATGATTCCCTCCGAAAATCCAATGATGTCCGCTCCATTCTCGAAAACACCAAAACTTTCCGATTCGCCCGAACGAGTGATATTCCGAACATTTTTACAGGTTCCTTTGATGAATACATCACTGACTAGATTGGTCGCACTGCTATTTAGTTGGGTCTGGATACCATCGGGAATGGGCTGGGCTAGGATAGCGCAAGCGCCGAATTGGAGAAGTAATAGGAGGAAGTTTTTACAGAGCACACTCAGTTATTGACATTCTTTTAATTAGCGGACGTGTTTCATCGGGGTTGTTGTATGTTCTTTTGGCCTAAATCTAAATAAAATATTACCATTCGCGGGTAAAAGCCTACCATTCACCGAAAACCGCGGGTTGGATGGTCATAATTTCTGCCTTTTATTTTCTATTAGCTTTCTTTTCAACTACATTTGTCATATAATATATTTTGAAATTTTTCTAAGATTGAAGATGACCGTATGCTGTGTAAACCGTTGACCGAATAAAGTCCACTAGCTATTTGACGAAGACCCATTAACTTGGGGAGTTCGCAAAAAATAACCTATGCATCTTTCTGAAAATTTGAATTTTCTCGTCGTTGATTTTTTCTAAAATAACACGCTATTCTTCTAAAAAATCGCCTCGATAAAATCCAAATTTTCAACGAAATCTTGCGTAGTTTATTTATTTCCTCATCCCTTACTTTTAAATCTTCTACAAAATGGCAGAACAGCAAAGTAGCATTATAGAAAAAGACAATATTCTGGAACGTCGATTTTCGGGTGAATTAACCATCACTACAAGCGTCAACAGTGGAGGTAAATTTCTGACCAATATTTTTAGTCAAGTAGGACGCACTCAAAATTTGCCGACTCCTTTCACCAGCCATGCAATCGGACAAGTTAGTCCCAACAATCGGGAAATAAAAATAGACACGGTTAATTATAGCTTTGATGTGGGACAAAAAAAGGTAGATTTTACCATCGAAATTAAAGAAAACGGACAATTAATCAAGACTTTTCATAACGAAGTGGAGTTGACCCATCAGACGAGTGTCGTCGTTTTTAATACCTTTTTGAGATGGCCCGTCGAGGACGATTGATTGGTGTAAAGTTTATCAACATATGTTATTTAAAAAAATGTTTTTTTTAAAGAAAAAAAGCAATATAAAAT
>JBCCQK010000636.1:0-4273 GCA_039024375.1 Bacteroidota bacterium | reverse complement strand
ATTCGAGGCTATTCGGGTTTAAACCTTTTAGGTTTATTTTTCACTGCTTCTTGTGATTGGGCCTATCCACATCGTCAACCTATCGTGCATCGTCAACATCATTCATCGCTCATCATTCATCGCTCATCATCTGCCAAAATGTCCCATTTTTTCCAATGGCAGAGTTATTGAACAATATTATGGGAAAGAAACGTACTTTTGCGACTCATTTTACATAACAAACGAAAGTGATTAAAAAAATTAAGGAGATAATGGCAAAGAATAAGAAGCAATCAGAACCTACGGAATTGGAAAACGAGGCTCCAACTGCTACGGAAACTATGGAAAAGGAAGAAGTGGCTACGGAAAAAGCGGAAGAGACAGTAGAATTGACCCCAGAAGAGGAAATTATTGAGCTAAAACAGCAAGTAGGAGAACTTAAAGATAAGTATCTACGGGTGTACGCAGAGTTCGAAAATTTTCGAAAGCGTAGCGTTCGGGAAAAGTTGGACATGATGAAAACGGCAGCACAAGACACAATGTCAGCTTTGTTGCCCGTTTTGGACGATTTTGACAGAGCCAAAAAATCTGCCGATTCGCCCGACTCGGAAGAAAAATTTTCGGAAGGCATAGAATTATTATACAATAAAATTTACAACGTTTTGCAGAATAAGGGGTTGACCCCGATGGAATCCACTGGCGAAACATTCGATGCAGAATTGCACGAAGCGGTTACGGAGATTCCCGCCCCAACCGAAGAAATGAAAGGAAAAGTCATTGATACCATCGAAAAAGGTTATAAACTAAAAGATAAAATCATCCGACACGCTAAAGTAGTAGTTGGAAAGTAAGTAATAAAAACATGGCAAAAAGAGATTATTACGAAGTGTTGGGGGTTGGGAAATCAGCCGACGCCAAGGAAGTGAAAAAGGCTTATCGAAAGTTAGCAGTTAAATATCATCCAGATAAGAATCCAGGAGACAAAGCTGCGGAAGAGAAGTTCAAAGAAGCAGCAGAAGCCTACGAAGTCCTAAGTGACCCCAACAAAAAAGCACGATACGACCGATACGGTCATGCCGGCGTAGATGGTCAGAGTGGTTTTGGTGGACGCGGTGGGATGTCCATGGATGATATTTTCTCTCAATTCGGGGATATATTCAACGATAGTCCCTTCGAATCCTTCTTTGGAGGACGAGGTGGTGGCGGTCGTGGTGGTGCTAGACCAAGAGGCCAGAAGGGTACCAATCTACGGATAAAAGTCTCGTTGAGTTTAGAGGAGATTGCCAACGGCGTCACAAAAAAAATCAAGGTCAAAAAGCAGACCACCTGTACAACTTGTAATGGTAGTGGAGCAAAAGATAGTAGCTCAGTCCGTACCTGTACCACTTGTAAAGGGTCGGGCTACGTTCGACAAGTGAGAAGTACTTTTTTGGGACAGATGCAAACCACCACTACTTGTCCTACTTGTAATGGCTCTGGGCAAGAGGTTACGGCCAAGTGTGTCAAATGTAGAGGCGAAGGTCGGGTGTACGGTGAAGAAATGATAGAAATTGAAATTCCCGCAGGTGTAGAAGAAGGCATGCAGTTGTCGATGCGAGGCAAAGGCAACAAAGGTGTGAAAGGCGGCCCTCCAGGAGACTTGCTCATCAATATCGAAGAAAAGAGTCACGAGTATTTATCTCGTGAGGGCATGAATGTGGTATATGAACTGTACTTGAATTTCGCCGATGCGGCACTGGGTACTTCCATCGAAGTCCCTACTTTGACGGGTAAGGTAAAAATCAAAATTCCAGCGGGTACGCAGGCGGGTAAAATGTTCCGACTCAAAGGAAAAGGCTTACCATCCGTTCAAAGCTACGGAACGGGTGACCAACTGATTCACGTCAATATTTGGACACCCAAAAAATTGACAGACCAAGAGCGGGCGCTTCTGGAAAGTATGCGCGAAATGCCTAATTTTGACCCGCAACCGGGTAAAAGTGAAAAAAGTTTTTTCGAGCGAATGAAAGATTATTTTGCGTAGCTGGATACTGGTCGCTGGATGCTGGATACTGGTTTCTAGTTTCTCGATTACCAGCAAATCCAATGTGTATAACTACTATTCGAAGTCCTTCTCGTTTTTTTGTGGACGAGAAGGACTATTATTTTATCAATACTACAAAATGGCCGTCAAAAAAACGTCTGAGATTAAATTACAAATTGGATTGGATGAGGACAAAATTCCCGTAAAGATTGACTGGTTGGCGGACGGTGGGCCGAACGGTAATAAACCCTCCGAGGCGAAGGCTTTTTTGCTCTCTATTTTTGATAAAGAGACAAAAGATACGTTAAAAATGGATTTGTGGACCAAAGATATGCAAGTCAACGAAATGGACCGCTTCTTTTTTCAAACTTTGAGAGCATTGTCAGACACTTATTTCAAAGCCACTCAAAATCAGCAACTAGCAACGGATATGCAACGCTTTGTGCAATATTTCGGGGAAAAAACGGAGGTGCTTCCTAAAAGTAGTAGTTAGTGACGGGTCTTACCCCTTCGACGCATCTCAGCCCGACGCATGGGCATCTGGTCTATGAGAGAATAAATGACATTCGGCCTTACTGGGCTGTCCCAAGTTCTTTTTAACCCGCCGTCCAGACCAATGAGGTGAACCAACAATTTATCATCCGTATTTTCCTTGGAGCCGTATTCCAGCGTGCTTTTGTGCCACTTTTTGGGAACTTCTATTCCTTTAGCATAACTGTCTTGTACTATTTGAAAAACGATTAATTTCCGTTCTTTCAATCCTTCTTTATCTTCTTGAAGTAACGCTAATTGCGCAGCTAATTCTTCACTTTCCTTATTAGACGCGACTACCAAAAGTAAGCGATTTTGCCATTGATAGGCGGATAACTCTTGTGCAGTAATAGTGATAGTAGTAAACAATAATAACCAAATTAGTAAGTACTTCATAAATTATTATGCTTTAGGGATGACGAAATAAATAACCTACACATCTGACGGTTTCTTTTTCCGATTAGCGTCGTTAAATTTTTTCAACGTAGCTAGGCTATGATGAAAAAAATTGCCGAACTAATCGAAAAAATAATCTCGTCATTTTGCGTAGTTTATTTAATTCCTCATCCCTTAAGTGGTTGACAACAAGTCTATCATTCATCACCCACCATCATTTATTAAAAAGGCATAATCCCTTGCTCCGTCATAAAAGCCGCTTCTCCACTTGGGTCACCGAGACCATGTCCACCTGGTTCGTAGTCTTTTCCTTTTTCTTGGATATACACCACGTATTCATCCCATTTGTGGTACAAATAGTAGAGGTGTCCTAATTCGTGCGATAAGGTTACACCGTCTTCGAACAGTTGGAGATGGACAGCTAATCCCTTATTGCTACCCCGCAATCCCGGGAAAGCATTGCGAATAGCGGGACTACCACTCGTATAAACATCTTGACATTTAGAAATAATGGACAAACCCGCAATTTGCCGCTTGGTCATTTCGGGAAAATTTAGTCTAAGATTAGAAAATACCGTGACTTCCATAGCCGAACCGTCTAAATTGGGCAAATCATTCATTACAGCCGCTAACTCGGGGAAGTGTTCCTCTTGCATAATCATGCAAATTTCAGTGGACAAAGCGGGTATTAAATATTGTCGAAAGTCAAAAAAACGACCAATCAACTCATTGCGCTTTTCGCTGTACCTCCGCCAGTATTTACGTTTTTCTTTTCTGGTAGGCAAAGTAGCTTTTTTAAAAAAAATGCTGCGTGTATCTTGGAATTCAAGTTGGTGGGGTCTAGCGAGTGCTAAACACTCCTCTAGCGTTTTTAAATACTTATCGTAATAGAACCGTAGATAGGCAATATCTCCATTTCTCAACATCCGAAATTCGTAGTAAGGAAGATACCTATCCAAAAAAGCGTCCGTACGCATATCTCGCTTCATTGGATTGACGGACTTTTGTGCGTAGGAAAGCAAATCGTCCATAATTCGATTCAATTTGAAATTAGTAAATTTAGTCGTATCGGACTGAGGGGTAATCTCCTTAATCAAATCCACGGTTACTTTTTTCCTAGGCTTCAACTGCCCAAAAGAATATACTGTTATGTAACAAAAAACAAGAAAAACAACGACAGGTAATAATTGTTTTGGTAGGTGTTTTATCATGAAGACATCGTTTGGAGGTTCTATAAATAGAAGGTTGTTTACAAAGCCAACGAATTGTTTGTCATCAATGAGGCTAGACACTATAAATTTATAAAAGAATTAATACAATTTCTACCGTAAGGTTTACAAATAT
>JBCCQK010000635.1:0-4292 GCA_039024375.1 Bacteroidota bacterium | reverse complement strand
TATCGACAACCCCATCGACTTCGCCCACAAATTCAAACAGTCTTTGGCTTATAGAACAATGATTTCCATTTTTCTTTTATCATCAAAAAGCCTCTTTTGTAAAAAAGGCCGATGTTTTTAAATACATTTAACGTACTGACGTTCAGTATTTTGTACAAAATGATTTGGGTCACTACAAAAGTGATGGCGTAAGTCATTAATGTTCCGTAAGCCGCCCCAATTGTGCCTAACCATTTGATGAATAGGTAATTGAAAAGGATATTCAATCCAAACCCAAAGACCGTGCAATAAAAGTTGATATTCGGCTTTCCGATGGATTCTAAAACAGTTCCCATCTGACTACCGAAGGGCAAAAACAGACCAAATAAAATTGTCAACCGCAATAGTGGAACGGCTGCTAAGTATTCTTCTCCCGCAATGATGAGAATGATGATTTCGGGAAAAATTTCTACAAAAAAAATGACGGGAAGCAAAAAAGCTAAAATAGCTGCTACCGATTGTTCGTACATTTTTTTCACGCCCGCTTTTCCGTTTTTTACCATCTCTCTGGCGCTTTGAGGAAAAACCACCGCCGCCGCCGAAGCCGTCGGAATATCCATCAGATTCGTAATCCGAATCGCTAAATCGTAAATACCCACCGAAGCCGTCGAAATCAATCCCCCCAACATCATTTTATCCATGCTTTTGTAAAGCATCGTGCTCAGTCCCGTAGAAGCCGCATATTTTCCGAAGTGTACTAATCGACTTACCCAAGCACCTTCTATTTTTTTGGAAAATTTGAAAAACGGACGTGCGTAGTACACGGCCACACAACTTCCGACCATTGCCGTCAATACTTGAAACTGGGCCAACTGCACCAGCTCAATCGGGGTATTCGTTATCCCCAAATAGAGCAAAAACAGGAAAAAAGGTCCCTGCCGAAGCGTGTTGCTCCAAAAAATACCGTCGAATGAAAGATTCGCTTGCAGAATAAAATTACTTTGGTACATTGGGGTCAACACCAAAGTTGTCAGTGCGTAAATGTGTAGCAGTGGAATAATAGAAACATCCCAAATATCTCCACACCAAGGAGCAATCAACCAAAGTAATCCAGCAAAAATCAGCGTCAACAGTATATTTAAGAATAAAGAAGCGGTATTAATTTTTCCGTGTTCCGCTGCTTTTTCACTGGACAAAAATTTCACCAACGCATTTTGGATAAGCCCCATTCGAGATACTTCCAAAAAGGCACAAATTGTTAGGAACAATACCCAAACACCCATCTCCGAAACGGATAGCGTTCGATACAAAATAAAAACGCTACCAAACCCGAATAGATAGGTCGTCCCTTTCTCGAAAAGAGCGTACAAGCCAGAGACTATCCAGTATTTTTTAGTATTGTCTTTTTGCATTACCCCAGATTCTTCCGATTAATCCGATTCAAAACGGACCCCACAAATTTATCCCCCAAAGAACGTAAGAAGGTAATGGAGTCTTTGTCCGCTTGCCGCATCGTCGAATCCGCACTAAATACGGCCACCACATTATCGCTGAAGTCTATCAATTCCTTCGTATCACTGTAGTTATTCAAAGCAGCACCTTCTAAAAATACATAGTCATATTGCTCCGATAATTGCCGCAAGAACTGTTGAAAAGCATTAGCATCTAAGCCTTCCAAGGGGGACTGGGACCGTCCAGAATTACTAATTGACTCAATTCGATTATTATTGAAAGGAGACGAAATACTGGTTACCGCAAAATGTTCCGTCAGTTTGGCATCAACCAATAGCTGGTGAATACTTGCGCTTTCGGGAAGCGGCTGGTCGGCCCAGGTGGAAAGCGTATTGCGTTTGAAGTTGGTATCGATGACCATCACCCTTTTCTGCTTTAGCATCAACGCATACGCCACCACCGTTATAAGAAAAGACTTGCCTTCGTCCTCTCTAGGGCTGGTTATCAGAAAAATATTTCCTCCTTCGACTTTTTCTAAATTGAATCGAAAATCGCGAACCAATTCTTTGAATCGTTCCAAATTGGCGTTGGCGGTAGTACTAGAAAAAAGCACTTGCAAATCCAATCGCTTTGGGTTGATTTTGATGATGTTTCCCATAGTCGATAAGCCCGTGAAGGTCTTAAATTGATTGGGAGAGTGCATTGTATTATCTAAGAAAGCCAATAGGAAAATGAAAAAAGTAGCCATTGAACCACCGACAACGCCAGAAAAAGCGGTAAAAATGAGTTTTTTATCCGATTCCGCTTTTTCGGGAATTTGAGCGTGTTCGATAATCGTCAGAGGGCTTTCGTCTCGATTCGTTTCTAGGCGTTCTGACTCCAGCTTTTTTACAACCATTTCGTAATCGTCTTTCGCTACTTCAATCTCCCGTTCGAGGTTCAAAACGTAGGCTTCGGCCGAAACGTAACTTTTGGACCGTACCCGCAATTCGTTCAATTTGTTGTTGATAATCCCAATCGCTTCTTGGGCATTCGTCAAGGCAATTTGTGCTTCTAAATGCTTGGAGTACAATTCGTTCGCAATGGTATTATCTTCCGCTTCTTCTTTGGAGATGACTTGCTCTCGTTCGATTTTGGAAAGTGCCAACATTTCGTCGTCCAATTGTTTTTTGACCGACCGCAAAAGCGATTGATTTTTGCGTTTGTTTCCAATGCCATCAATAATATTATTAGTCAGTTCTCGCTCTTGTTTTCTCAGATTGATAATTTTCTGATTGGTCAATTTATTGGAAGCATTGTTTTGTTCGGGTAAAGCCTTTGCGACCATTGGCGTTGCATTGTCCATCAGCTTTTCCAACTGACGAATCGTCTTCTGGTTGGCATTAATGGCATTTCTAGCTTCGTTTTTACTTTGCTCCAGTTCCTTAATTTGGTTGACGGTCGCTTCTCTTTGTGCTTCCAAATCGACTAGCTGCCCCTCCGACTTATAGCGTTTTAAGTCGTTCTGTTTTTTTTCCAAAAATTCCTTTTTCGCTTTTGCCGAGTTGGCTAAATAGCCAATCGTTTCCTCGTTTTCCCCTTTGCGAAGAGAGTCAAAATAGTCGATAAAAGATTTACTGTATTTGCTAACTGCGAAAGCCGATAATTCGGGATTTTCGGAGGTAAAGGATAGCCGCACGTAGTCCGTTTCCCCCATACGTTGAATGCTCAAATGGTCTTCTTTCAGCACCTCGTAATCATACTCAAATTCTTTGGCGATGGTATTAAAAAATAACTCATCTTCCGACAATTCAAACTCTGGTTTCAACTGGTCCAATTTGGTGGCTAACAAAGAGTTTAATGCCGATAAATCGTCTTTTTGATACTCAGACAAGTCAACATTGGGTCGAAAAGGGCCGTCCGTAAACGTTTCAGGAGCCAAATCGTGGTTTAGCAAATGGAAGCCTAAAAGATTTAAACAACGACGGGAGGTAACGAACTCAATCAAGTTATTGAACCGCATATCTACCTGTGCCTGCTGGATAAAAGGGTTATCTTTTCCGTAGTTGATACCTGTATAATCAATAACGCCCGTAGAAAGAATCGTCTCAGACTTGTAAATAGGAGGTTGCTGGGAAATGAGGTAATACGCTAAGCTACCCGCTAGAATTGCGGATAATAGTATCAACCATTTTCTTCTCCATAGTATGCTTATGTAGTACTGAAGTTCCATTAGTTGTGTGTAGTATATTTGCTAGAATTTGTTGACTGTAACTTCGTTTTTCGCTAGGGAACTAATTTTCAAGAAAAAATTAAACAGCATTGAAGGCGCACTAACTCCAGAACGCTTCGTGTCCTAGTATTGGAAACACTTAGACTGTAAAACTGTACTGAATATTTTCGTGTTTGGGGGGAAATGCTATGATTCATCCATAATCTTAGACGAATCAATCAATTTGCAAATAAGTAAGTGGGCAGGGAAATTGTTCCAAAGCAATAAACTAAGAATTAGGAACCGTTTTGCGGATTGTGATAGATGGAAGGCTATCAACAGAAGTTCAAAATTATTAATCTAGCTTTTACTTTTTCCTTCGAAAACCGACTCAATAAGTCAGAAGTTTTCTTTTGTTGTGAAGTTAAACGCTGGGATGTGTGTATTTTTTACTCGACAATTTTAGTATAAAATAGACAAAAACACAAGTATCATCTGTGAGTAAAGAACATTTTGTTTTTACACATATATTTTATAACGAATATATTTATTGATTATCAAGCAATTGAACATTATCAATTTAGTCAATTGAAAAAATAAATCTAGTTGAGCCATTGTTTAAAGTAATTGAAATCCGATGAGTTAGTAAAACTTTATGCCACTAAATTGT
>JBCCQK010000634.1:0-4301 GCA_039024375.1 Bacteroidota bacterium | reverse complement strand
TGACAAAGGTATCATTTTGCGATAAAAGAACGGTATAAATATTATTTTTTTTACAATATTTTTTTTGAAGAACAATTAAAAGAAAATGTTTACCTTTCCAGCCTAATTTATATTGCGTGACAATGAACCATAAATGACCTTAGCATGAACTATAAAAACGTTTACGTCGCCGCCACTAGCCAACACGTTGGCAAGACTACTTCTACTTTAGGGCTAGTAGCAGCATTTATTAAAAGGGGCGTTAACGCTGGCTATTGCAAACCCGTCGGACAAAAGTTATTAAACTTGAACAATGTAGAGGTAGATAAAGACGCTATTTTATTTGCTGACCTGGTGCAATTTCAATTAAACGCAGCGAAGCACAGTCCCGTCATTCTGGGAAAAGGGGCTACCACAGCTTTTATCGACCAACCCGACAAATTCAATTATGCGGACAGCATTAGTACTGCCTCGCAAGAACTAGACAAAGACCACGATTTGGTCATCTATGAGGGTACGGGCCACCCAGGAGTGGGCAGTATCGTCGATTTATCCAATGCAGACGTCGCTAAGATGGTCAACGCTAGCGTAATTATGATTGTGGAAGGAGGAGTCGGCAGTACGATTGATATGCTGTCTTTATGCCTGGCAAAATTCCAAATGCTGCAAATTCCTATTTTAGGGGTTATTATTAACAAGGTGAAGCCTTCGAAGATTGATAAGGTTAGGAAATACGTTGGAAAGCATTTGAGTAACATCGGTTTACCACTACTCGGCGTTATTCCCTACGATAAAAGTCTTGCTTTTCCTCTAATGCGAACAGTTACTAAAGCTATTAATGGTATTGTTAGTTTCAACGAAGATGAATTAGACCGAAAAGTAGAAGATATTCTGGCGGGTTCTTTAATTGACTTGGGCGAACTAAAAAGCTCAAAAGATTTATTATTAGTGGTCAGCGCTAGCCGAGTGGCGGACGCTATCGCCAAAATTCAATCTATTTCAAAGTTGGTCGATTTAGAAAAATCACCACTTTCGGGAATCGTTGCGACTGGTCACGGTTCTATTGATGGAGCTTGTTCCGAATACATTCAAAAACATCGAATTCCTGTCGTACGCACTACATTAGACACCTACGGTTCTGTTTTAAAAATTAGCCGAATTGAAGTAAAAATCAATAGAAGTACGCCTTGGAAAGTGTCGCGAGCCATTGAACTCATTGAAAAAAATGTAGATATGGATGCCTTGCTCAAAGAGCTAGAAGAATAAGTGTTCATTAGATTAGACGTATTCCTATTCCACGTTCCTAGCCTTCGTCTTTTCTTTAAATAAGGCTTCAAAGTCAGGACTTTCTGTGCCCATCCATTTGTCCCAAAAAGTAAAATATAGGCCATAATTCGTCAAGAATTTAGCGTGGTGTTGACTATGATGGGTTGCACCGACTAGCCATTTACCCAGCCAATGTTTTTCGAATCCCGCTGGATAAATTTCGATGTCCAAATGGTTGATAGTTGCTGAAATGGTCATGATGGTTAACATCAGTAAAACTACCGAGAAGTGCATAGGTAGAAGTAGAATAATGAAAGGGACAATAAAAGCCTGTAAAATAGACTCTATTGGGTCAAAGGAAAAGGCGGTCCATGGAGAGGTGACAATGCTGTCATGATGAATTTTGTGGACAATCCGATATACTTTCGGCCAGTGCATCCACCGGTGTAGCCAATAATAATACGTTTCGTGGATGAATAGTGCTACCAATAGGCTGATGGGTAAATAGATAATAGAATATTTAAAAGGGTCGGTATAGATAGCACTGTACCCAGACTGAAACATCCAAATAATACCAAGTCCGAACAGGGCAAAAATGAAAGACGTGAGTGCCGACCACCTTATTTCTCGCCAAGACTGGCCTTTGGGACGTAGCTTTTTACTAATCTTCCTCGAAAAGAACTGGTTTTTAAATGATACTTGGAAAATCAATACAAAAAGACCCGATACCAATACGTACCTTAAAAAGACGATGACTAGTAAAGTCAGAGTAAAAAGGATTACTGCTGAAGCATCCGTAAAATCAACAATTTGAAAATCAGTCATCGAGTGAAATTGGGCCTACTTTACTTGTTCTAAAATAATCGTTGCCAAAGGGGGAATAGACAAGGCAACAGAATCCTCTTTCCCGTTCCATTCCTTCTTTTCCGTTTTTACGCTTTTAACATTTGAAACGCCGCTACCACCATATTTCTCAGCATCACTATTCAACACTTCTTTCCAGGTACTCGCTTCGGGTACACCTAGTCTAAAATCTTCACGAACAACGGGCGTGAAATTACAAACAACCAATTGGGTTTTATGTTCGGCCTCTCCTTTTCGCAAATAGGCAATCAAACTATTATCACCATCTTGGTGCGAAATCCATTCGAAACCTTCGGGGTCAAATTGCTTTTCGTACATAGCGGGTGTGCTTTTGTAAAAAGTATTTAAGTCCTTAATTAGAGTCTGCAAACCTCTATGTTCAGGAAATTTGGTCAACCACCAATCTACTCCTTTTTCGATACTCCATTCGGAAGTTTGTCCAAACTCATCCCCCATAAACAATAATTTTGTTCCTGGATGGGTAAACATATAACTGTATAGCAAACGAAGATTGGCAAATTTCTGCCAACGGTCACCGGGCATTCGGTCAATAATCGCCCCTTTTCCGTGTACTACCTCATCGTGCGAAAGTGGTAACATGAAGTTCTCGGTGAAGCCATATACCAAACTAAAAGTAATCGAATTATGATGGTACTTTCTATGAACGGGTTCGTGCGTGAAATAATCCAGCGTATCGTGCATCCAACCCATCATCCATTTTTGACCAAAACCCAATCCACCCGTGTAAGTGGGACGAGAGACCCCCGTCCAAGAAGTAGATTCCTCGGCAATCGTGATGGCATCTGGGTATTCTCGATACACCGTTTCGTTGAATTCTTTCAAAAAAGAAACGGCTTCTAAATTTTCGTTGCCACCGTACTGGTTAGGAATCCACTCTCCCTCGTTTCTCGAATAATCCAAATAGAGCATAGAAGCCACTGCATCTACTCGAAGCCCATCCGCATGGTATTTGTCTAACCAAAAGAGTGCATTAGAAATCAAAAAAGAGCGTACCTCGTGACGACCGTAATTGAATATCAAACTCTTCCAGTCGGGGTGAAAGCCTTTTCGGGGGTCTTCGTGTTCGTATAGGCAAGTACCGTCAAACTTACCGAGTCCGTGGGCATCTTCGGGGAAATGCGAAGGTACCCAGTCCAGTATTACACCAATACCCGCTTGGTGAAAAGCATCGACTAGGGACATAAAATCTTGCGGAGAGCCAAACCGACTAGTTGGCGCAAAATATCCAGTTATCTGATACCCCCAACTTGGAAAGTAAGGATGTTCCATCACGGGCATAAACTCGACGTGGGTGAAGCCCATTTCTTTTACATACTTCACCAATTCGGTCGCCATTTCTACGTAGCTGAGCGATTTATCCGCTGCCATTTTTTTCCAAGAACCGATGTGTACTTCGTAAACCGAATAGGGCTGCGCTTGCCCAGTGGTTTCTTTTCTTTTTTGTAACCAATCTTCGTCTTTCCATTCGTAGTCCAATTGCCAAGTAATGGAAGAAGTATTGGGTGGAATTTCCCAAAACAGCGCAAAAGGGTCGCCTTTTTCTAACAGTTGGCCATTAGGCGCTTCCACACAATATTTATAAAGTTCTCCTTTTCCTACAAAAGGGATAAACCCTTCCCAAATGCCCGAGCTATCCCAGCGCGGGGACAATTTGTGGGTCTTTTTATCCCAAAAATTAAAATTTCCAATAACGGAAACAGACTTCGCACCAGGCGCCCAAACGGCAAACTGTGTACCCCACTGTCCATCTACTTCGATGACGTGGCTTCCCAATTTTTCGTAGAGTCGATAATGCTTTCCAGAACGAAAAAGTTCTACATCGAAATCCGTTAATAGACTATGATTGATTACTTTTGACATATCTTTATTAATACTTGGTTGAATGTTTTTACAAACATTTTGGTGTGAGCTTTATGAGAAGATAAGCCGAATTTTTTTACAAAGGTAACAAACATTCTTACTAGTTAGTGTAAAAAATACACTTATTACATCAATTTATTTTCTTATTCAAAAATAGCCAATGACTATCTCCGTAGAAATTAGTATGTACCCGTTGACCGAATCGTACGAATCCCCCATTTTACAGTTCATTGAACATTTGAACCAATATTCGGGATTGACCATTACCACCAACACAATGAGCACCCAAATTTTTGGTGAATACCCAACCG
>JBCCQK010000633.1:0-4306 GCA_039024375.1 Bacteroidota bacterium | reverse complement strand
CAAGTACATATCTCTGTTTAAAAGATTGTTTTGTCACTTAGACTTCTGTTCCGGCGTGGTGCCATATTAATATTTTTTCAATCAACTTTTTTGCTTTTATTTACCTCGTTGCAAACATACGAGTGACTGGTTATTAGTGATTCGTTTAATCCTAATCTCACATGTTCGCTTGACTAACAACTAGCCAACCCATTTATTTTTCACTCATCACAGGTCCAAAGTGTTTTTAGAGGCAAAAGTGCTGCTTACCGCAACTGCTAACTGCCACTTTTAAACCCCTGTTTTGCAAAAAATTAAACCATGCCACGTTCAGTGAATCATGTTGCGTCGAGAAAAAGACGTAAGAAAATTTTAAAAATGGCGAAAGGTTACTTTGGCGCACGTTCCAAAGTTTACACCGTAGCCAAAAACGCCGTCGAAAAAGGTTTGACTTATGCCTTTAGAGACCGTAGAAACAAAAAAAGGGCCTTCAGAAGATTGTGGATTGCTCGGATTAACGCTGCTGCCAGAACGCACGGTTTGTCTTACTCCGTATTTATGCATAAATTATCGACGAAAGGCATTCAATTGAATAGAAAAGTATTGGCCGATATGGCGATGAATGAGCCTGATACGTTCAAGGCAATCGTGGACGGAGTGAAGTAAAGTACTTTAATCGTTTAATAAAAAAAGGGATTTAGCCGTGAGGTTAAGTCCCTTTTTTGTTGTGTTACAAACAACCTTTTCCACCCTGCACAAAATACCGCCGCCCGTTCAAATTAATTTGTCCCTCGCTATCCCGATTCGACAATTCGTATTCGGAGCGTTCTCCGTTATGAAAAGAAAGAATGAGAAGTCCAGTGTTTCCTCTCGAACTAATGGTCCAAGTCCCCTGTCCCGCATCTTGTCCAGCGTAAGTCAGCACGCTCGCTCCACCCGACATGCCCGAAGAGTTGCTGTTATACCCAAATTGGCCGTTGGTACATAAGTCAATCACGATTTTATCGGAAAAACCGTTGGAAGTGTTGTAATAGGTTAATTTAGCGCCCGATAATCTTTGATTCCAATTTTTGGCGGCTGCAGTAACTTTGGGCTTTTTGAAAACCACGGAATTGGCTATAGATTCCAGTGTTTGGAAATAGTCTCGGCTGTACAAATCTTTGCGAACGGCCACCAACATGGTTAAACCACCACCGTGCGGCGCAATCAAGCCAATAGCGTGAGCTTTAACCATTTGCCCTTGAATCATGCCTTCATAATCGCCCATTAGGCCATTTTTTCCCCGTTGTTGTAATCCACGCGTCAGCATCAGCTGAATTCCTTCTTCGTGAATACCTTGGGCAGATTCTCGATACATTTGCTGCAAATCGGTGTAATTGTGCGGCATGACCAATACAAAACCGAGTTTAGTATTATGTCCGATTAAATAGCTACCGCCCTCAATCTGCTGCCCTATCCAATCGTTGGGAATAGAGAATTGGAAACCCACAGCGGGGTCAGCGAAAGTACGTCCCGTTGCTCTTTTGGTCGTCGTCGATTGCCCCATTGGAATAGCTATGTTGGTTGCCGCCTCCACTTTATTTGCGTTGGATGGTTCATTTTTAACGGAAGTCAAAGAAGCAGCCGTTGCCGCTTTGAAGGTCATCGGAATCGTAACCCCTTCGGTGACTAGAATATAGCTACCGTTTAAGTTCATCAGTTGGATGGGTACGACGTTACCATGAAAAACGTAGGAACCGACCACCGTATTTGTCTCTTGAACTTGTGCCTTCACATCATAAATTTGTCCCTGCAATTCAAAAGTGCCCGTTACCGACGCTTCATTTTTAGCGTTTAATTTTAAAACTAGCCCAACTTGTTCGTTCGAAAAAGTCCCCGTGAAGGAATTATTTTGGGCAATTAGGCTGTTTAGGCATAAAAATGAGAGCAAGGAATAGTAAATGAATTTCATAACCTATTTTTTTAAGAGCGGACGTAAAGTGGAAAATATCTTGAAATAGCGACTCCAAATACCGTCAATCTTGGTAGTACTTTTAGATTTTCAACTTTACATTTTAAATTTTAAATTTTCCCAATCAGGTTTCTTTTTTAAATTCTATTTTTGCGGTTTTCAACAAGAATTATACAGGATAGTGTTTTTCAGTAGAAAAGCGTACCCACAGTAAAGATAAATAATTCAATAATGAATATTTTAGATAGCATAGCAAAAGGAGTAGTAGAAGGCGTAAAAACTTTGTATGGCCAAGAAGTAGCTGCCGAAAAAGTAGCCCTCTCCCCTACTCGAAAGGAGTTTGAGGGCGATTATACGGTTGTCGTTTTTCCCTACACCAAAGCGGCCCGCAAAAAACCGGTCGATATTGGAGAAGAATTAGGCACCTACTTATTCGCCAATTTACCCAACATTTCTGGCTACAACGTCATCAACGGATTTTTGAATTTATCGGTGGCGAGTACGTATTGGACCAACCTTTTGGAAAGTATTAGTGCTAATAACCAATACGGCAAAAAAGCACCCAACGGAAAAAAGATTATGATTGAGTATTCCTCGCCGAATACCAATAAGCCGTTGCACTTGGGCCACATTCGAAACATCCTGCTCGGTTGGTCGAGTTCGAAAATCTACGAGGCGATTGGTTACGAAGTTATTAAAGTGCAGATTGTCAATGACCGAGGGATTGCTATTTGTCGAAGTATGCTGGCTTGGGAGCGATTTAGTAACGGCGAAACGCCCGAATCTACGGGCCTAAAAGGCGACCATTTTGTGGGAAAATACTACGTAAAATTCAACACTGAATTTGTTAAAGAATACGAGACGTGGCAACAAACCGAAGTAGCTAAAGGCGTTTACGAAGTCAAGAAAAAAGAAGGGCAAGACGAAGCTGCTTTTTTCAAAGCCTACAAAAACGACTATTTTAACGAATACAGCGAATTGGGTCAAACGGCCAAGGAAATGCTCGTTCAGTGGGAAGCCAACGACCCTAAAGTACGAGCGTTATGGCGAAAGATGAACGGTTGGGTACTCGGTGGTTTCGACGAAACGTACGAGAAATTGGGCGTCACTTTTGACAAATTGTACTTCGAATCGGACACCTATTTATTAGGAAAGGAACTCATTGAAAAAGGGTTAGCAGAGGACGTGATGCAAAAAGACGGCAAACGAGTGTGGGCCGATTTAAGCAATATTGGAATGGAGAAAAAAACCATTCTGAAAAGTGATGGGACTTCTACTTACACCTCCCAAGACCTAGGAACAGCGCAGATGCGATACAACGATTACGGTGCCGAAAAGGTGGTTTACGTGGTAGGCGACGAACAAATCGCCCATTTCCAAGGCGTATTTGAATTATTGAAGCGGTTAGAGGAACCCTACGCCGACGGTTTGTACCATTTGGCCTACGGCATGGTCGATTTACCAACGGGTCGAATGAAGTCGAGAGAAGGTACGGTCGTTGACGCGGACGACTTAGTTGCCGAAGTCATTCAAGAAGCCAAAGCAGGAATCATGGAACGGGGCGAAGTGGCCGATTTGCCCGTTGAGGAACAGGAAGCTATGTCTCGAAAAGTGGGTTTAGGGGCTTTGAAATATTTCATACTAAAGGTCAACCCTCGCAAACGAATGGTTTTCAATCCACAAGAATCCGTGGAACTGCAAGGAAATACGGGGCCATACATCCAATATTCCTACGTTCGATGCAGTGGCGTCGCTCGAAAAGCACCCGACATTAATATGTCTGCTTCGACCGACTACACCGATTTACAACCGCAGGAGAAGGATTTAATTTTAAAGTTATTTCAATTTCCCGATTTAATCGAAGATGCGGCGAAGGATTACGACCCGTCCATCATTGCGGCCTTTGCCTACGATTTGGCCAAAGGCTACCATAAGTTTTACCACGACATCAATATTTTGAAATCGGAAAACGAGGCAGCGATGGCTTTTCGATTGAAATTAAGTCAAGTCGTGGCGAGAACGTTGGCTACGGCAATGGATTTATTGGGAATTGAGATGCCCGCTAGAATGTAGTTCTATGAAAATCAAAACCTGCGTCACCTGCAAAACCGACCACGCCGTAATGTTCCGTGTCCAAATCCAAAAAGGGAAAAAGTGGATTTTTGTCTGTGAAACCTGCTGCAAAAAGCACCAAAAAGGAGCGTTCTATCGCTACGGCGGAACGTGGAAAGGCAATCGGCATTAGTATTTACGTTAAAATTTCTCGTCAGAAAGTGGTTCCACCAAAAGAATTTCAGGAACCACTAAAATGATTTAGTGGTGTTTTAATTATAAATAATCCTCTAAAAATTGAATCTCCCCCGTCAACCCCGTAAT
>JBCCQK010000632.1:0-4360 GCA_039024375.1 Bacteroidota bacterium | reverse complement strand
TAATACAAAGGTAGTCGTCCCTATGGGACTCTTCGATGCCAAGATGCGTAGCATCGACTACATTTGTATCAACTTGGGGTTCATTTTTCTTTTGATAAGGTGCAGCGCACCGACCACATTTGTTACTGCTAAATTACCCGTTTTAATTTTGAATGATAATGTTTTGATGTAGCCACTTCTTATGTGTACTTACACTAGTCACTAGTCACTACATAGATTCAACTACTTACGACCTCTAAACGATAGCCTACGCCGTGTACGGTTTTGATGGTAAGCGAAGTATCGGGTTTGAGAATTTTTCGGAGGCGAGATACAAAAACGTCCAAACTTCGACCGACCAAGACACCTTCATCTCCCCAAACATTTTCTAATAGATTTTCTCTGGGCAGCAGTTCGTTGGCGTGAAGAGCAAAATATTGAAGTAATTTCGTTTCTCTGAAGGTGAGCGACTTTTGTGTTTGTTGAAAGTACAGCGTTTGGTTCCGTGCATCTAATTGCGTTTTACCAAAAGATAACCATTCTTTTTTCGAGTCCGTGAAGGTTTTAACCGCTCCTTTCTCCGTTTTTCTTTCCTGCCTTTTGAAAAGAAAAAAGCACAATAATAGTAACGGTAGTAGTAATGCTAAAAAATAGCCCCACGAAAAACTGCTACTTTCTTCAACGATTCGGTCGGGGAAATGGACAAAGATTTGATTGCAATCGGCGTATTGATGCCGACCAATACAGGGGACTTTCCCCGCTAAAAACTGCCGTTTATCGTAGCCCAAAATAACGGAATCTGCCGCGCAATCTTTCACCGTCACGTAGTAGCTTTCCGTTGCTAATTCAAAATCGGTCAATGCTTCGTGTAGTAGTTGCGGTAAGGTATCGTAGTTAAACGATGTACTTAGCGAAAGTAAAAAGCTACGACTATCCGTATTCTGAATCGCAGGAACTGTCATCGTATCGTTTCCTATGGCGGTGAGTAGTTGGTCTCCTACTTGTCGAATAGCCAAGTTGGTTTGGTCCGATAGGGTATTCGCCACTATAGCCGATGCTCGGCGTTCGGAAAAAGAGTTATTGGCCGTCAAACTAATGCTCCAAAAGCACGCAAAAAGAAACCACGTAATTTTCATGTCGTAAAAATACGGGCATTTTACCTCTAAAAATAGGCTTTTACATTTCGTTTACATCCTTTTACACCGCTTTCAACTTGTTTACATGAGTTGCGGCGACCTTTGAAGCGTTATTTTTATTCATCCATTTTTTAAAATTATGATTATGAGATCATTCCTTATTGGCTGTCTTTTATTAACCGCTCTAAATGTATTTGGACAAAACAACTTTAACGACTGCACCGCTCCTTTTATCAACGCCACTGCGTTGATTGACGATTACTCGCCGAGAAGTCAGTCCATTATTGACCAAGATGCAACGGGCGATTTGGCGATTTACACTGTCAATTTATCCGAAAAAGCAATGACACCTAAGCAGAAAATCGACTTTAAAATTGCTATTAAAGATGCGACTACAAAAACCATTTGGTCCTATTCGGAAAAGACCTACCAATCTATTCCCGCTCAAGAGGTTTTAGCTCAATGCAAAAAAGACGATGTGATTATGCTGATAACGGTGGATAAAAGTTATGCATTGCCGCACGGTGAGATTTTGGTGAAATAGCATTCATCAATTATCAATGTTCAATTATCAATGAACTGGTCGAAACGCATCTATTGACAGTAACATAACTCTCTGAGTTGTGTCACTTTCAGTGGTAATGTTAGAAGCGATTTTTTCTTACTTTCTAGGTAACGGACTAGCACTATTTTTTTTATCATAAAGTGCACATAGCTCATAGAGCCCATAAAGTTTTTTTCGAGCAGTAGTATTGACAATTTCGAGCAGTCGCATTGATGATTTTACCCTTTCTAGGTCTCTCTAAAATGAGGTGGTAAATAGTTGCCTTTCCAGCTATCTACCGCCTCTTTTTTCTGGGGTTTTCCTTACCAAATCTTACCTTCTCCCGCTCTAACAACTTCGCAAACCGCCGAGGCACTTCCAACCTAATGTCCATCCACTCCTTAGTCACAGGATGCGTAAATTGCAATCGCCCCGCACAGAGAAATAAGCCCTTTCCTAAAATCGTTTTCTGTCCCTCGGCATACTGCTTATCGCCGACAATTAGATGCCCTTCATTTTTTAGATGAATCCGCAATTGGTGTGTTCGGCCCGTGACGGGAAATAGCTGAAGCAAGGAAAGGTGTTGGAAAATACGAGAAGGAACAGTTTTCGTTGTTTCAAAACGAGTCACCGCCTTTTTGCCTTGGATGGGCTGGTCAATTTGTGCAGTTGTAAGTGTCTTACCGTGTACGACGGCCCAATACATTTTTTTAACCTCGTTGTGCTGAAAGGCTTTGCTTAATTGAATTAAAGCGGATTTTGTTTTCGCTAATAAAACTAAGCCTTTAGTGGGCACGTCAATTCGGTGAACGGCTACGGGATGGGGTAAGGCATCTGCTTGACGGCTTGGTTGAACGAGCGTTGCTACCGCATTTTCTACCGTTTTGTTTCGATTGCCGTTAACCGCAATGCCCGCAGGCTTGTTGACCACTAGCAGATAGTCGTCTTCAAACACAATCGGCAGGTTAATATCCACTTTAAATTTAGGCCGTTTGGCGACCTTTATTTTTAGAACTAGTAAATCTCCTTTTTTGACCAATGCGCCCTCTTCTATCTGTTCGTCATTTAGCAGTAAAGTACCCGCCACAATGGCTTTTTTTACAGCCGTTCGACTCCCTAAAACAGGAAAAATACGAGCTGCATAATCCGTTAAACGGGTATTGGAAGCAACAGATTTGATACGGTGTACTTGGCGTTTGGATTTCGGCATACAACGTCTTGAAAAATTAGCTACTGAACTCAATTTCAATAACAAGTGAAAAGAATCGTAAAATTAGTATTTTTATCGAGTATCCATCAATTAATAAAATCACTGGGTAAGTAACGACTAAATAATAACTTCCGCATTTGTGGCTGTCAAATTTTGATTTATACTGCGTTGAAAATACTCGCCGATGCTTGGCATCGTCTGCGCTTTTCGCCTTGTCTAAGTCAAAATTTCCCTTGCCAAAGTGGAGAACTTATTTTTCACTCGTCACTAAATTTCATTTTTTCGCCATTCCTGCCTTTTCAAAAGAAGGACTGAGGACGGTTTTAAGGAAAAAAGTAAAAAATGAAATACACCCAAATCACTCGCTCATGAAAGTCACTTCCACAAAACAACCTTTTAGTCAATTCAAACCTTATCTCCATCTCGTCTGTATCGGCCTGCTTTATTTTGCAGCGATGAATCTTTTTGAGGCGGGACAACAGTTGTACTACATTAAGCGATTTGGGTTAGCCAATGACCCCGTAACTTATTGGGATTTATTACAAGGGCATGCGCTTAGATGGCTGATTTGGTTACTATTTACGCTGCCATTTACTCGCTTTGTACTCAAGAATAGGATTACCCAAGCCACTTTTACGCCCACATTTTTAGCAAAATATTTTATCGCTATTTTGGTGGCGTTGTCTGTGACTACAGGCACTATAAGTTGCTTACAAATGGTGCAAAACGGTGCTGTGCTAGGAGAATTTTTGGAGTATTTTCAGTTTTTTATGGCTCAAAAATTCGCCCTGTTTTTTAGCGGCTATATTGGAACCGTTATACTCATTCATTTATACATTAAGCAAAGGGAATTGGATGGACAACTGTACGGATTTTTGGCATTAAAAGAAAAATACCAAGCGGCTACTGCAGCCCTAAACCAACAGCAGTCAGCGGATAAAGAATTGATATCCATTAAAATTGGAGACAAAGTAAAACTGATTCCACTGGCTGAAATTATTTGGATACAATCGGCCGACTACTGTGTACAAATCCATACCAAAGGTGGACGAGCCTATTTCATAAGGCAATCCATGAAAGCAATGGAAAATCGTTTAGGTAACAAAGGGTTTGTTCGGATTCATCGAAGCGCGATTGTGAACGTGTCGGCTATCGCTAGTTTTCAATTTAATCCAACGGCACAAGTCCAACTATTCTCTGGAAACACTCTACCAATAGCCAATAGTCGGCTAGGAAAAATTAGGGAGTTGGCTAGATCAATGGGTATTTAACTTTCACTTACTGCAAAAATGGGTTCGCTTACCGCAAAAGGCTTTTATCAACAGAATATCGTAGCTAACATTGACCTATTTAGGGATGAGGAAATAAATAAACTACGCAAGATTTCGTAGAAAATTTGGATTTTATCAAGGCGATTTTTTCGAAGAATAGCGGGTTATTTTAGAAAAAAATCAACGAAGAGAAAATTCAAATTTTTAGAAAGATGCGTAG
>JBCCQK010000631.1:0-4364 GCA_039024375.1 Bacteroidota bacterium | reverse complement strand
CTTTGACTTAGAGCATTTATGAAAAATTACTAATCGTTACATTTTGCGTAGCTGGATTCAATAGGAACACAGATTTAACGGATAAAACGAATTTCTCAGTTATCTTAATGCTTAATGCGATAATTTTCAGGTTAAATCGAATGTAGAAATCCGTTTTAATCTTTCTAATCCGTTAAATCCGTGTTCCTATTCTGCATAAAATTAGAGCCACGCAATCTGCTATAATCAGAAAAAATGTATTTGAATATCCCTTTGTACTATGAAGCCTTGTTCAATATTTCTGCTTATTCTCCTGTTATCAAGCTGTCAAAAGGTGACCCCTTTCGAAACTTTTTTAACTACGAATGGAAGCACTTTTGATTACGTGATAACGGGCGGGACAATCTATGATGGAACGGGCGAAACACCTTACAGCGGTGATATATTAATCCGTGCGGATACTATCGCCTACATTGGAAACATCGACACCCAACTAATTAATTTTCAGCAGCATATCGACGCCAGCGGCAAAATTATCACTCCCGGTTTTATCGATGCTCATGCGCACGGAAATCCTTTCGACACGCCCCAATTTGAAAATTTTTTAGCAATGGGCGTCACGACTATTTGTTTAGGACAAGACGGTAGCAGCCCGAACGCGGCGCTTCCCGATTGGATGGAAAAAGTGGCCAAACAGCAACTAGGTACCAACATAGCCATGTTCGTCGGTCACGGAACATTGCGGTACCAAGCGGGAATCGGCTATACCCAAAATCCAAGCAAAGCGCAGTTAGCCAAGCAACAAAAGCTCCTTAGCCAAGCCTTAGCATCGGGCTGTTTTGGTATGACTACGGGGTTGGAATATACGCCAGGTACTTTTGCCGATGACTCCGAACTGCTACCATTGGCCCAAATCGTTGGACAACACAACGGTTTGATTATGAGCCATGTGCGCAATGAGGACGATTCGGATATTGAAACATCTATCAATGAATTGCTGCGACAAGGTCAGTATTGCAACGTCCAAGTATCCCACATGAAATCCGTTTACGGTAAAGGCGCCCAACGGGGTAAAGACCTGCTCGAAATTTTGGAAAACACTTCTACTCCCTACACGGTAACTGCCGACGTTTATCCCTACACGGCCAGCTACACGGGTATCGGCATCGTCTTCCCCAAATGGGCCAAACCGCCCAATGTTTACCAAGAAGTAGTGCGAAATCGACGAGAAGAATTATTAGCCTTTTTGAAAAAGAAGATTGAAGATAGAAATGGACCCGAAGCTACCCTATTTGGAACGGCGCCCTACGCGGGAAAAACGCTAGCTCAACTCGCCGAAGAACAAAATCTTCCCTACGAAAAAGTGCTACTTGGTATAGGTCCCAATCGAGCTTCGGGCGCCTATTTCATTATGGACGAAGCGTTGCAAACCACCATTATTGCCCATCCTAAAGTGATGATTTGTTCAGATGGTAGCCCGACCATGCGACACCCTAGAGGTTACGGTTCGTTCGCCAAAATTATCGAAACGTACGTTCAAGAACGAAGTAATTTATCTTTAACGGAAGCCATTCGCAAAATGACGCATTTACCTGCCCAGACCATTGGTATCGAACGCAGAGGGCTGCTGAAAAAAGGCTATTTTGCCGACCTACTTATTTTTAATCCTACTGAAATAAAAGCAACCGCCGCTTACGAAAATCCGCACCAACTCGCCGAGGGTTTTGACTTTATTTTTGTCAACGGCCAGTTAGTTCGAACACCTACTCGACCCTTCGGTTCGGCGGGACGACTATTGGTCAAAAAGAAAACCTCTACTTGAGAGGAATAGGACCTTACCATCTAATAAAAGGAACATTATCTTTTGTAGGGTTAATAGGGTTGATGAGGTTAATAGGGTTAATTGGGTTTAATAAGGACTGCCCTATCCGATAAGCCTTATTAACCTTATAAGCCCCATTAACCTTATACACCCTGAATTATCGGCCTCTAGACCTCTTTTTACCAAAGTAAATTAATCCTAGAATTACACCCAATCCACCCCCTTTCTAAGCAAACCTAGCGTCTTTGCCTCTACACTCCCTTTCTCCACTTGGTGGTTATAAATCCAATTCGCCTCGGGCGGCATACTCATCAGAATCGACTCCGTTCGACCGTCCGTATCTAAGCCAAACTTTGTTCCTCGGTCCCAGACCAAGTTAAACTCAACATAGCGACCACGACGCACCATTTGCCATTTTTTCTCTTGTTCTCCGTAGGGTAAGTCTCTATTTTTTTGCGCTAAATGTAAATAAATGGGACAGAAAGCATTCCCGACTGACTGCATGAAGGCAAAACGTTGGTCTTTGGTAAATCCATCTTGATTGCTCAATCGGTCGTAGAAAATACCGCCAATTCCGCGCGTTTCTTTGCGGTGTTTAATGTAAAAATAATCGTCCGCCCATTGTTTAAATTTAGGGTAATAAGCTGTATGATGTGCGTCGCAAACCTCTTTTAGACTACGGTGAAAAAAGCGACTGTCCTCTTCCACGATGTAATGCGGAGTGAGGTCGATACCGCCACCAAACCAATAGGTCTTTTTTCCGAGATTTTCGGCATTCTCCGTTTCAAAATAGCGCACATTCATGTGAATAATGGGCACCATTGGACTGACGGGATGTAATACGATAGAAACACCCGTTGCAAAAAACTGAGAAGCGGGCAATTTTAAGGCTTGGCTAATTTTTTCGGGCAACTTTCCTTCGACGGCCGAAAAATTAACGCCCCCTTTTTCAATCAACGCCCCGTGAATGACCCGTGACCGACCACCGCCACCGCCCGGCCGATTCCAAGCATCTTCTTGGAATTTTCCTTGACCATCTACATTTTCTAATTGCTGACAAATATCATCCTGCAAGGCTTTTAAATAGGCTACAATTTCCGCCTTTTGCACCGTTGTCTGTATCATAATTCAATTTCTAGGTTCATTTTTGCGCCCATCAATTCCGATAGTGCGTGCTGGTCTTTATTTTTTTTGGCAATTTGAATACCCGTTTCGTAGGTTGATAGGGCCTCGGCCAATTCCTCCATTTCTTCTTGCAATTTACCCAAATGATAATACGTTCCAATATAGTTGGGGTCCGTTTCTGTCAACTTTTGGTAAAAGTGGAGGGCATTATCTTCATCTCCTAATTTTTCGTACTCTTTCGCAATGGCAAAAAGTAAAAAAGAATCGTTAGGTGTATTTTCTAGAAAAGCAAACAATTGCGTCAAGCGGTTACTGGTCATATCAATATCAGTAATTTAGCGAAAATTCGCTAAAAGGTTTATAATTGAGGGCAAATACGCTATATTTGCTGCTCGGTTAGCGGCTTTTGTCAAACTATTTTAGAGAAAGGCCGTAAATCTGAAAAGTTTAATTCAAGATAGTTCCCGAACAGTTTGGCTAGATAAGAAACAAAATTTCAGCCAATAATTTATTTCTTACCGATGTAAATACTTCGCCGAAATCCTAATCACTCAAGCTGTAAATGGACGTTTAAATTCTCATAACCACAAATACAAATAAAAAATATGAAGTTATTAGTTTGTGTGAGTAAAACCCCCGAAACGACCGCAAAAATATCATTTTCGGCGGATAATTCGCAATTTAACGAAGCGGGCGTACAGTTTATCATGAATCCTTACGATGAGTGGTACGCCTTAGTTAGGGCTTTGGAACTGAAAGAGAAAGCGGGTGGCTCGGTTACGCTCTTAAATGTTGGCCCCAAAGCCAACGATACCGTTATTCGAAAAGGATTAGCCATTGGTGCGGATAGTGCCATAAGAATTGATGCGGACCCCAAAAGTTCTTTGTACGTTGCCAAGCAAATCGCCGCTCACGCCAAGGCCGAAGGCTACGATATGGTCTTCTTAGGAAAAGAAACGATTGATTACAACGGTTCCGAAGTAGGAGGCATGGTGGCTGAGTTGCTAGACCAACCGTACATTTCTTTTGCTACCAATTTAGAAGTCGATGGCAACACGGCTACTGTTACCAGGGAAATCGAAGGTGGCGTTGAGGTAGCTGAATTGAGTACTCCTTTTGTCATCAGTGCTGCTAAGGGCTTAGCAGAACAACGTATTCCGAATATGCGAGGCATTATGATGGCCAAGAGAAAGCCATTAAAAGTAGTACCTCCTGTGGAAGCAGCGGATTTAGCAACAACTGTTGCGTATGAATTACCGCCAGAAAAATCCGACGTTAAGTTAATCGACCCCGAAAACATGGAGGAGTTGGTGCGCTTACTACACGAAGAAGCGAAAGTAATCTAAAAAATGATAAATAGTGAATGGGTAAATGGTAAATGGTAAATGTACCAGATTGACTCACTACTCATAGCAGACATCATTTGTCATCCTTTTTT
>JBCCQK010000630.1:0-4397 GCA_039024375.1 Bacteroidota bacterium | reverse complement strand
TTTTATGCTTACCGGTGATAATAGGACAGTACATACCCACAACCGACATTTATTACAATAGGTTTCTCCAGTTCCACAAGCTTCTCCAACTTGCAATGGCTCCAAGTTTGTTACTTCAATAACTCTTAAGTTTGCAACTTTGAAATGATTTTCCCCCAATCTCGGACGTAATGTCCGAATTAGAAGAAAATTTTGAACACCGTGTCCGAAATGTTTTTTATAAAATGTTTGATGTTTATTTGATGATCGGTGCATTCAGGAAATGGAATAACGAGTTAGAAATTTCCTCGAAATTTGGAAAGAAGAATTCAACAATTTTACCCAGTTCAAATGTCATGTTCTTATTCATTATTCCCGCATTATAAAAATGTCTGGACCACTAGTTTATTTGACTATGCTTCGATTTGAAAGCAAACATCAAGAATTGAAGTATTTATTTTCTACAAGTCGTTGCTACAAAAATGTTTGTCTTAGTTTATCTAAACGTCATCAATTAAGCCAAGCAGAACAAATGATTATCGAAAGACTTTGGTTCCATTACTACCAATACAGTAATCAGGATTGTACCACCAGTCGGCTGTAAAAACGAATAGGTCCAAATCTTTGTGCAAGTGGGTCAATTCAAAAGTGACATCCGTCACATCGGGAACGTGAATTAAGTACTTTTTGTCGGGCGCATTGAAGGGGTAATATTTGTCTAAACAACCGTTTTTGTAGAGGTGACCGCTGTAATTATTGATTTGTCCAATGGTTGACCCGTGCTTCGTATCCCCACAGCTAATCCAAGTGCTGCTTCGAGAAGTGGCGGCGTCTCCTTGTCCCGGTCGAAGTACTTCGTTTTCGGGACGGTCGAGGTGGCTTTTCATTCCGCTAGTGGCCAACTGTTTTTCGCCTACTTCGGGCGCTACCTTTTCCATTAAAAGATTTTCGGGATTGTCTTCAATGACTTCGCTTTGTTCGGCTATGTTTTGCTCTAAGGCTTGGTCAGTGGTTTCTTTTTGGCAGCTTGTGAAAAATAAGGTGGCTGCGAATAAACATAAAAAGGATACTTTTAACTTTCTCATGATGTGCTAAATTTTTATAGTTTTTAAGAGGGTAAAATTGAATTTGTCCGTTTTGAATTTTAACACAGACACCCCTTAGTGATTGAAGAAAGAAAAACGTGACCCTGTTTTTTTATTTTTTTTAAAATTTTTTTTATCGTGTATAAAGAGGGTGATACTTTGAAAGTATCACCCTCCTTTGAAACCAAAAAAAATTGGCCCAACTTCCGAAGAAGTTGAGCCAACAAAAATCTCTCAATTTATAAGTAAATTGCTTTACTCCTCTTTTAAAATTTTGTGCGTATTAACCCATCGGCCGTCCACGTGAACTCGCACTAAGTATAGCCCCGTTTCGAGCGTCGCCATATCTAAAGCTACGGGCGAACCTTGAATTGTTCCGACCTCAACCGTTTGCACCGTCTGACCTAACAGATTATTTACTTCTATCAAGCCTACCTGCCCATCGTAAGCGGTCAAGTCCAAGAAGGTCACATCTTTCGTTGGGTTTGGATAAGCAAAGGTATTTTTAAAGGTTGTCTTGTCCGCTCCTTCGCTTAGAATCGCTCCCAATTGAATGACTTCGCTGTTAGCAGGCTGTGCCAAGGCGGCGGCAACGTCGGTTAGAATCAACTCCCGATTGAAGCGACCTATGGTCAATTGTGGGCGGTTAATCGCACCCAACGTGCCACAAGTACTCGCATCGGCAACGTTGACGGTAACGAAGTTGCTCGTCAGCATATAATCCTCCGTAGCCAAGTCGCTGTTGAGGATATTATCGCCGTAGTTAATTGTCAAATCACCTTTATACGCTACGCCGTAAACTCGGTAGCCGAAAGCAGGAGCGCCTTCGAATTCAATGGTGCCCGTTGCCAACGGCCCTAGTACAAAATCTTCGTCCGTAGTCAAGACATACCTGAAATTATCCGCCGCACAGCCCAACGATTGGAACGATAGAATATCGCTAGTACCATCTCCCGAGCAAACGTCGATAGTAGCTGCTCCTGTGCTAGTCAATACTTGTCCAGCGTCGATTTCGGTAGTTTCAAAAGTGCGTGGGTCGAAGATGATGGTATCTTGTTGACTAAAATCGGTCAATTGAAAGCCCAATTGAAATTCTGATTGAAGCGGCAATAAGATAGGCTCTAGGTTTAAATCTTCGTTACCCGTTTCAATCGTAAAAACGGCATCTTGGTCAACAGCATCAAAAGATTCGTCGGTTACTTCGTTGAAACCATCGTACAACAGCATCACTCGGTCGCCTGGATTCAAACTAAGCCGAATCTTTTGCCCAACGTTGGGTTCTCCCTGCACTCTTTTTGGTACCACACTTATCAATTCGTAACCATTTTCTACGGCCAAGTAGTTCAGATAAACGTCTTGTCCAAAAAAGTCTTCGTCGGGATTCAGTACGGCGGGCACGACAATCGTTTTCTGAACGCTGCCTCCTCTTCGAATGCCCGAAATGCTGCCCGTCCCTTCGATTTCGGGTCGGTCGTCGTTATTTTCTCCTTCCGATTCTTGAAAAGGGCCACCACCACGCGTCAACGCCGTCTGTTTGATACTGGCAATATTGACGGGGAAACCATCAATACCTAACCACTCTTGGTCCCATTCGTATTCAATCAGCAGCCTTCCGTCGGCCGAATAGCGCAAAGCGTCGGGCTCCACGGCGCCGAGTGTCAAGAAGTCGTTTTGGTCCTCCAGCGCTCCTTTTTCAACCAATAAAACTCGTACAGTTTCTAAGTCTCTAGGGTCATTTACAATGACGCGACTCATTGGGTTGTCGTTGCTATTTCTTGCTTTTGCCGTTACGGTCGGACGCAATCCGCCATCATCAGAAAA
The DNA here is from genome assembly GCA_039024375.1 of Bacteroidota bacterium. GTDB lineage: Bacteria > Bacteroidota > Bacteroidia > Chitinophagales > Saprospiraceae > JAFMDF01. The sequence continues at coordinate 1,512 of JBCCQK010000630.1, read as the reverse complement.
GTCTTCCCAATCGTCGTAGTCACCATCGGGGTCACCGTACTCGCCATCGGGTGCTTGATTGTCTCCTTGTTGCGCCGAAGCGGTATAACTTTTTACAAAACTTTTAATGGAAGAAGAAAAATCAATAGGGTCATAAAATTGCTGAATCACATTTTCGGCCGCCCCCTGTCCGCCGAGTAGTCTATGTGGCAAGAAAATAGTTAAGCCCGTCGCTTCGGGTTGAAGTCTATCCTTCACTTCGTACTTCACTGCGCTATTGATGGCATTAATGACCGCATCGGCGGCGCCGCTATACGTGCTGTTGGTCAACTTCAGATTAGCCGCCAAATGTCCAATATCTACCACGTCGTGGTTGTCTTCGGGGCCTTGCCCTTGACTCGTATTAGCCGAACCGTAGTCTTCCGAACGAGCACGGGCCGCTTGCAAGTCGGCCGTACCGTCGCTCCCAACTGCGTTAAACATTCCCTCTACCGCCGAAATAACGTTAGGAACTTGGCTGGCTTCCACGACGGAAAGCGTTACGTTGGGTTGTTGAAAGGCTAAACACTGCGCCAAGAAACCATCCGCGATGACTCTTCCTAATTGTTCTCCGTTGGAAACCGTTCCGTTTTGCATGGCTCTAACGATAGGCTCGTAATCCCAGCCCGTACCAGGCTCGGTTTGCTCCGAAGAAACGATGTAATTGGCAGTGGTGTATAAGTTACTGTGCACTTCCAAATTGGCCATCAAACAGGCATCAAACCCAAGCACCTCGAACTTATTTCCACTTCCGATAAAATTAGTGCGCTTAATGGCGCTCGCTAAATCTGGAATACTAATGGTCTCGTGATTATTCTGGGGAAGTTCATCCCCGCCGTAGCCCTGAATGTCCGCACCGTGATTCCACATATCCAATACGTAGTTCTCGGCGGGATAATTGGCCGTTGCCCAGTTAACAAATTCGGTCAAGTTGTCGGGGTCCCCCATTCGGTCGTTGGGCGCATTGAAAGGTATCTCGATGCGTTCACCATTTTCCACTCTCCAGCGTCGAATCGTTCGCCAGCCGTCTCTATCCGTTCCGCCCGTGGTAATAATGACATTTACGTTGCTGGTGGCACCCGCTTTGGTCATTTCTTCCATGTCGTTGGTTCCAGCACTTTGGTATTGCCCGTAGTTTTCAAAGCCCCCCTCCAAATCGGAACCAAATAGATAGACCATATACGTCCATTTAGCTTGTTGGGCATCTAGCTGCCAACTGAAGGCAAAAGTGAGTAGCGTAAAAAGTAAAATTCGCGTTTTGTTCATTTTTGAATATTTAATAAATTGAAAGAATTAGGTTGATAGTGAAAATGCTTTTGGTTATTCCATATTGGTTCAAAAGTAGAAACTAACAGCAAGCAAAAAAGAAAAATTCCGCCAATTGCGCCCAGCAGTCGGTGAATGGTAGGCTAGAGGCGGTGAATGGTTTTTGGTAAAAAATAAATAGACACTAGACTTTGTCCTAAATGGCTTAGTGGTTCCAGCCCCTACGGG
>JBCCQK010000629.1:0-4407 GCA_039024375.1 Bacteroidota bacterium | reverse complement strand
TCAAAATCTGAAAATTGGACGTCAAATTCTTTAATTTCTGTCTCTTTTCAACTCCCCTCTTAGCATTTCGAACCAGAATGACCTAATTTGTCAATAACACCCAACCAAAGCACTATGTTTGCCTAGTCTTACTTGTATTGAGCTATTCTTCATTTTCATTCGAGTGAGTTACAAAATAGTGGAAATCATATATCATAGTTCAAAAATCATATATCAAAAATCTGTCTAAATAGGTAGAATCATATGGATATATGACCTGCCCAAATGCCTTTAGGCGGGCGGGTTTCTGATATTATGAATTTTAGCTTGCCCGTATGGGATTTTTGATTTGTCATAGCACACATTGAAATTCTAATAGAACGTAACCTACTCTTTTCATTTATTCAAAAAACTAAAATCCTAAATCATCCGTTATGACCCGCAAACTAATTCTTCTATCTTCACTTTTTCTCTACCTTGTAATTTCTCAATCCTTCGCTTATAATAATGTAAGTGTCCTAGACCCACAGCAACCTTGGTATCAAGACCAAGGAACTATAGAAAGTGCCGAATTTACGATTCATCCCCGAGGGATATATATGGAAATAGGTATGTATCTAACGGTCTCCGCTCGACAAACCCAATTTGAAGAAGAAGAAGGACTCAATCTCGAAGCAGTACTCGATTTTGATTTGCCCGAGGCAGCCATTGTACACGATTCGTGGTTGTGGATTGGGGAAGACATCATTCAAGCCGAAATTCTGGACCGCTGGACAGCGGCGAATATTTATGAAGAGATTGTTGGTAGAAATCAAGACCCTTCTATCTTATATAAAAATAGTGCAACGCAGTACCAACTTCGCATTTTTCCAATGAAAGCCGATTCGACTAGACGAGTTAAAATTACCTACTTGATGCCCACCGATTTTTCTGATGAAAATATTTCGGTCAACTTACCCATTGAGTTTTTAAAAACTTCAAACGTGCCCGTCAAGCATATTCAAGTACAAGCCTTTTTAGAAGATGATTGGACTAATCCGCATTTTCTACAGACAGATACCCCATTTGAGGTTGCCAATCATCCAACGCTTGGTCCGTCTTTCGTGACGGAAGTCCCCCTAAAAGAAATTGGGAATCTGGATTTCTTACTTGATTCACCAATGAAAGAAGGCGTTTACTTTCAGCATTTCGAACACGCCGACGAAAAGTATTATCAAGTAGCTTTCTCACCAGCCGAAGTATTTGCCATTTCGCAAGACAATCCGACTAAGTTAACCGTCATGCTAGACTACGTTTCGGGCAATAGCGACATGGATGCGAATGACCTATTACAACAAATGTTACCTCTATTGCGAAATCAACTTTCGGAAACAGATTCCTTTAATCTAGTAACTTCTAATCCAGTCCTCCCCATTTACAGCGACCAGTGGGTAGCCGCAACGGATGAGAATTTGAAAACGGCGCTTGCGTCCATCTCACCTACAACTTTGCAGGCATACAGTGATTTGCCTGGCTTGTTTTTCGACGCTATCCAATTTACTCAGCAAAATCCCGACAATACTTCTCTATTATTCGTTTCTAACACGAACCAAGACCGTGACCTAGAAACGGTCAATATTTGGATGGAAGGCATTATGGAACAAATGGGCGAAACTATTTTGCCCGTCAACATCCTCGAATATCAAAACCAGAATTGGCAGTACCACTGGACGGGCAATCAGAGCTTTATCGGCAATTCTTATTTTTACACCAATATTTCCCGCATGACGGCGGGCCACTACGCTTCCGTTCGACTCACGCCTACCTTTTCGGCGGCGGGCAAAGAAGTGCTCAATACCATCACTTCTATCAAAGGTCAACTGGACATTCACACAACTTTGGAGGAAGGCTTTTGCTACGGTCGCTACTCCAATCGGCAATCGGGAGACTTATTCCCTATCAATCAAGTGTTTACTCAAGTGGGCAAATATCAAGGTAACTTCCCTTTTGTGATAGAAGCCAACGGGTTGGTGGACCAAAAGATTTATTCAAGTGCTTTGGCTATTGACAAAAGCCGCACTGCACAGAGCAGTGTAAAAACGGATGTTATTTGGACGGGGAATCATATCCGCACTTTAGAAAAAAATGAACCTGCCAATTCGACTATCAACGAAATCATTCGACATAGCCTCGACCAACGGGTACTATCTAAATACACTGCTTTTTTAGCATTGGAAGTAGCACAGGGTGGAGAAGTCTGCGAAACTTGCGAAGATGCCACTATTTTCGATAATGAGGCGGGGAATCCAGATGTGGTCCTCGTTGCAACCAATGAAATACCCGTCGATTCGTTATTGGAAATTACCGCGTCGCCGAATCCTTTTAGCGAACAAACGACCCTTTCGGTAACTTTGACAGATAAATTAGATGTCCAAACGGTTCAGTTTGGTATTTTTGACCTCCAAGGTAAAGCCCTACGTCGCTTCGAAGCGGGTACGCCCACCGAAAATAAAACCTACGATTTTGTATGGGATGGAACGGATGCTAACGGAAAGACCTTAGACAAGGGGATGTATCTCTTTAACGTTCGGACGCCGGTTGGGCAAAAGACGCTGAAGTTGATTTATTTGAAGTGATGATAATATGATTACTTCGACGGAAGTAGCATAACTTTTTAGACGGCCATTTTAATGAAATTAAGACAGTCAATATTTTACTAATTCAGAAAGGCAATTCGTCACTTACGCCCTCGAAAGGATTAAAAGTCGCTTTTTTGACTAATTTCTCCCCAACGCCTTCTAACTCCTTTTCGTATTTATTGCGGTCTTCTCGCACGACGTGCCGTTGCCAAACCTTTGGTAATTCTCGTTTGGCGGCGGCGCTCTCTCGAAAAGTCCAATAATGATTTTTATTCTTTCTAGTGGCTATTTCAAAATCCACAATTGGGGCGGGATAGTCCGCACCAATGCGACAATTATAGAAAGTCTGTTCCATCAAGGTCAATTTCCAAGGTTCGTGAATATAAGGAGCAGGAACTTCGGCTAATTCGGGTACCCACTGCCGAACAAAGGCGCCATCCGTATCGTTCCTTTGACTTTGTACCGTTGGATTGTAAATACGCAGCGTGTGATACCCCGTCAGCCCCGCCTGCATCTGAATCTGTGGATAGTGAATACCCGGTTCAAAGTCTAGGAACAAGCTGGCCAAATGGTAAGAAACGGGTTTCCAGTTTAACCAAAAAGTGAACGTCGCAAAAGAAGTCAGCATGGCCCGCATCCGAAAATTTATCCACCCCGTCGCTTGCAAGCAGCGCATATTGGCATCGACCATTGGGTAGCCCGTTCGTCCTTCCTTCCAAGCACTTAGCAGTTTTTCGTCCTTCGTTCGGTCAATAGCTTTTAGGGCTTTGTTCATGGGTTCAAATTCAATTTGCCATTCCGATTCCAACTTTTGCATAAAATGACTGCGCCACCACAAGCGGGATTGAAAATTGGGTAGGTGAAAATTATCACCCGAGGCAATGCGGTGCTTTTCTGTCCATTGCCACAATTCTTTGGAACTGATGTTGCCATAGGCCAAATAGGGAGAAATTCGGCTACAGCTTTTGCGACTCAATAGGGGCTTCGAAAGGGTTTTACTGTACGTTTTTGACCGCGTTTCTAAAAAAGATTTTAAGTACTTCCACGCTAACGTTTCTCCTCCCTGTTGGAAATTTGGGTCAGTCTCTTTAATACCTTTTGGAAGTGCGTTATTTTTCTCTAGCTTTTTGCTTTTCAGAAAATCAGTGATTGGTTCAACCGAAACTAGCTTTTTAAGGTCAACCTTGACTGAGGCATTATTGAAATTGGCCTGCGCAAATTTCTTCCAACCTTCTCGATGTTTCTGCCCACGTAAGACCCCATCCTGCGCAAATTCGAGATATTGAATATCATTATTTCGACAAAAAGCCTTCACCGCTTTGTCTCGGTCAAAAGTTGGTTTTAGGCCGATTTCCGTGTGGGAGAAAAGATACTGGATGCGCCAATACTTGCCGATTTCTAGCAATACGGATAGTAACTCAGCATGAAAGATGAGTATCTCTTGCCCTTCCTGCTGCAATCGGCCATTCAAGTCTTCCAAACTTTGCCAAACGAAGCGCCAATGCCGTGAACTTGCTTGCGGCATCGCCATAATACTCGGTTCGAAGCAGTAGAGCAAAAGCGTTGGCAAACCATTCTCGATGGCCGCCGCCAACGGTGCGTGGTCCCGCAGTCGCAAATCTCTTTTGAACCAAACGATATTGATGGCTTGTTTTGGCATATTTACTAAACAAGGTCGAATAGGAAATGTTGAACGGTTCCTTCCCCATTTCTAATTCCAGTTCAAACAATTCAATACTAAAATTTTTCACTATATTACCTGCTCAAGAAACCTATTCAATACCTTAGGAAAATGTAAAATTTAAAATTA
>JBCCQK010000628.1:0-4414 GCA_039024375.1 Bacteroidota bacterium | reverse complement strand
TCCGGCAGCAGTCAGCTCGCTGTTGTCGCTGCTGCCCTGATAACGACCTTGGTCGTTGAGGGTACTGCGCCCGTGACGGAGCAGAATCACCCGCGTTTTAGCCCGCACTCGAAAGAGGGCCGACTTCCAATTGGTGTTTCTGTTACGAGAAACTTGTAGTTATCTGTTCACAAAGCAAAGCAAGAAGGTATGACCAATTGTATACCTCGTTGGCGCGAGGCTCTACCTTGTGACTTTCATTAAGCAGCTTCTACCTGCGACAAAATCGCCTATTCATCCACCCGTTCGTAGTACCACTAAGCTGAATTAATTCGACTATACCTACCTTTTTCAGTAGCCAAAGGCTAAGAAATGCTTCGAACTAGGCCCAGCCTCGCACGAACAGTTAGTAACATATAGTTCGACAAAAAGTGCAACCCAATTCACTAAAGTCGCTTCCAAAACTTTAGAAGGTCAGTTAAAGAAATTAGTAAAAGGTGGGGTACACTTTAAAAGTGGACCCCACCTTCTAAGTGTAACCCCACCTTTTATCAATGTCGGAAAAATACCACTCTCGTCGGATTTGTGCTAGCCCAAATGTCGGAAATTTGTTAGTCAATGTCGGTTTTGTTGCAAGGAACGAGCAGCTAGATTCCTTAACTTTGTAGGCATATTATACTCGCTAAATTGCTAATGGTTGTGACTTGAATGGTCGTAGGTCAAGGGTAAATCGCTGTGCCTATAATGCAATGTTTCTAGATTTAAACTGGGCTAAAAACAAACTAATATGAACCACGATTCCTTTAAATCTGCTAAAAGACTTTTGGTCGCTAAAACGTTAATTTTCCATAGAGCCGCATTAATCATTACGTTCTTGATATTGGGTATTTTTAAACCGAGTGCCCAAATTATATCTGAAACAGTAGGAACCACCACCACGGTTAATGTAGCAGGCGGTGAGATTTTTGCCGACCCTAATAATGGAACTAAGGGAGGCGTGGGAGGAGATTGCTTTAGAAGAAACAGCGGTAATAGTGGGGATTATCCCAACTGTAACTGCGTTACCATTACTACCCTTACCGCACCTGCGGGACAACAAGTGTCCGTTACGTTCTCTGAATTCCACGTTTCTGCAAGGTTTGATTGGTTAGCTATCTTTGATGGAGATGCTGCTGTTAATGCCAGTAATGGTAGCGGTTCCGCCAGTAACCCATCGTCTTCCAATCCTGTATTATGGAATAGTACGGTAGATGGGGATGAGTTGGTAGATATGTTGCTCGATAGAGGTCTCACTTTTACCTCAACCAATGGTAGCCTTACTTTTGCCACTAGATTTAGTGGTTTTAACAATACTTGTGGATGGGAAGCGGATGTTGCTCTGTGTGAAGGAAATACCTGCCCACAACCGCTGACACCACCTTCTGCTACCGCCTTTGTAACAACTTGGGAGGTAGCGGCTAATGATATTATAACCATCCCGCTACAAAGTGGAACCTATGACTTCGATTACACTTGGCAACGCTTATCGGATGATACCGTCATCAGTGGTACCCATACCAATGCCGATGGAGATTTCACAACCAACTTTTTGGAAGCAGGTCCAGGTACTTACCTATTGTCCATAACTGGAGAATTTCCCCACCTAAAGGACTATCCCGTTGACAAATTACTAGACGTGGTTCAATGGGGTGATATCCAATGGGGGGACATGGGGAGTATGTTTTTGGATTGGCCAGGAACAAGATTCCTTGCTACCGATGCGCCCGATTTGTCACAGACAACTAACATGAGAAGTATGTTTAGGAATGCTGCTAATTTTAATGAAAATCTGAATGATTGGGACGTATCGAATATTACGAGCATGGGACAAGTCTTCCAGGGTGCCTCTAATTTCAACGGAAATATTAGGAATTGGGATGTATCGCAGGTCACTTTCTTTTTTAGGATGTTTTCGAGTGCGGCAAGTTTTAATCAAAACATAAGTGGTTGGGAGGTTAGTAGTGCGAATAATATGGAAAATATGTTTGATGGTGCTGCTTCCTTTAATCAGCCGATAGGGAATTGGGATGTTCGTAATGTTGGAAATTTTGTGCGCATGCTGGCCAGTATGCCTGTATTTAATCAACCGTTAGGGGATTGGAAATTTAAACCCAATGCAAATTTCAGCCAATTTGCTAGTGGTACGAATAATCTGTCTTGTCAAAATTATTCGGCTACTATTTTAGGTTGGAATTTTAATAATCCCGAAATAGAGAATCTAAATTTAGGTGGCTTTAATGCAGATTATGACGCCACCGCCAGTATTGCTAGAGCTGAATTAAGGGGCAGAGGTTGGAGCCTTAGTGCGGGAACCGATATTGGAGGAGACTGTGGTACCTCCTATAAGTTCCCGTGTACAGATTCCCTAGCGCTTAGTTCTGATACGCTTTTTGGGGATTTAACGCTTGAAGCGGAAGAACATATCTCTTTGGATAATATCGTTATCAATCCGATTGGGGCGACCGATGTTACTTCTGGTGGGAATATTGTCTTGCTGCCCGGTTTTCATGCCTTAGGTGGAAGTGAATTTGTGGCAAAAATTGATAATGTTAATTGCTCAGGCCCGCTCGATACCTTCAATTTGCGAATAAAGTATGCCTCACCTTACGAGTTGGCCAATGCCGAAGAAATTCGTGCTATGAAAAGTATAGAGGCAGAAAGAGATTTTCCCAAAAAAGAATCTCCTTTACCCCCTAATCAGGAACTAGGATTCAAGGTGTATCCCAATCCTTTTCAATCTGAAACCCAACTCCACTTTCAATTACCAGAAGAACAGCAAAGTAGCTTAAACCTTTTTGACCAAATGGGCCGCTTGGTACAAACAATTCTTCCTATTCAAGATAGAGCAGCAGGGGAGTATGTGGTTGATTTACGTAATGAGCGAGGGTTACGAGGCTTATATTATGTGGTATTGCAAACGGAGCGGGAGCGGGTGGTACGGAAGGTAATGGTTGAGCATTGAATCTAAACTAAGCGTGCTTTGTCAGCATTTCTTTCTTTTACTCTGAAAAGATAGGCAATGCTAGAAGCGTATTGCTTTTCGGATTATTTTGAAAAGCAGGCGATGCTTTGACAGCATCGCCTGCTGAGTAAGCTGTTAATTTGAATTACTTATTCGGCTGCGGCGTCGTCCGCAAATAAGGTCGAATAACGGTATGTCCCTTCGGAAATTTTTCGGGAATATCCTCCGTCGCAATCGCAGGCGACACAATCACATCTTCTCCATCTTTCCAATCCGCAGGCGTTGCCACGCTGTGGTAAGCCGTCAACTGCAACGAATCAATCACCCGTAAAATTTCGAGAAAATTACGACCCGTTGCGGGTGGATAGGTCAAGGTCAACTTGACCTTTTTGTCGGGACCAATCACGAATACCGTTCTAACGGTCGTTTTATCGGTCACTTCGGGATGAATCATATCGTATAATTCGGCCACTTTGCGGTCTTCGTCGGCCACAATGGGAAAGTTCATTTCCACATTTTGCGTATCTTCAATGTCCTTTATCCAGTCCATATGCGACGCTACGCCGTCCACGCTAACGGCCATGGCTTTGACGTTGCGTTTGTCAAATTCGCCTTTTAAAGCCGCCGTTCGACCCAATTCGGTCGTACAAACAGGCGTAAAATCGGCGGGATGCGAGAACAACATGCCCCAGCTATCGCCGAGCCATTCGTGAAAATTGATTTCGCCCATGGAGGTTTGGGCCGTAAAATTGGGGGCTTCTTGCCCTAGTTTAATTGCCATAGTTACAGAGTGTTTTTGGTTGGTAGAAAATGAGTTGTTTCCAACTGATTGTTACCCAGTATTGAATGAATAGTTTGTTTTATCCGTCGAATCGCCCAAGTCATCGGGAATTCCTTTCGGATATTGATAGAAACGCTTTACTTGCGGAAAAGATTAGTTATTCGTGGTTAGTTATTCGTTATTCGTTATTCGTCTAGACGTTGAGGCTTAGCAGGCGATACTTTGCCAGTATCTCCTGCTTTATAAGAGCCTAAAAGAAAGAGATGCTGACAAAGTACCGCTTTCTAATCGTTATTCGTCACATGGACTAATTTATTTAAAACTAGCCACGGGTGATTATCACTTTTTTATCTGATACTCTAAACAGAATATTAACCAAAAAATAAAACCCAAAGTCATGTCGCTAAAAAAAATATTCCCATTATTTTGGACTATCCTATTCATCGTTGGCAGTTTCACATTGGTAACCGCAAAGGACACTATTCAAAAAAAACTCGATAACGTTGCCCCTTCCGATATATTTTTTGTTGAAGGGACAAATGACAGCTTGATTTATTTTCAAGTCGTTTTTTTTGATAGTAAAAAGCGAGATAGCTTACCGATTTTTTACGGGAAAGTACCCTTGGAGAAAAGCCTTGTTTCGGATTCTTTAG
>JBCCQK010000627.1:0-4417 GCA_039024375.1 Bacteroidota bacterium | reverse complement strand
TTTATGGTGTCTAGTTTAATCATTTTGCCCACCAGTGAAAATGTAAAAATCAGTAACACCCATATCAATAACGCTTACCGATAAAATGCCCGTACCATCTCGATAATTAGAAGCGCTACTGTACAGATAATGATGCGTCTCAGCAACGATACCTGCTCGAACTGGATTTTGATGAATATAATTTATTTTTTGCCGAATCCACTTAGGACTAATTAATTCAATCGGCCGATTATGCTGTATCCACACTTGATAGTTACTATTGTTCCTATTGTATTTAGCATGATATGCAAAGACCATCAATAGCCATTCTCTTCGACTTTCGGGCTGCGTTTTTATCGTTTTGATGATTTGTTTGGCAGTGTGTCGTTTAAAATCACCGATAATGGCCGAGAGTCCTTTGCTGCCTTCTTTAGCAGCGACCATCAAATGTATATGATTGGACATGATAACGTAGGCGTACACAATTAAGCCTTTTTCTTTTTGACAATAAGCTAAGCTGCCAATAATCAGGTCTTTATATAATTTTCTAGTAAATACGTCCGCCCAGCCAACAATCGTTAGCGTGAGGTAATGAGTATGGAACTGATTTCTGATTTGGTAGCCTGCCATGTTTTCTTTTTTTTTTTAGTAAAAAAGTAAGGTAGCGTTTTTTGTCGTATTATTGTTATTGAAGGGTAGCTAGATAATCGGGTAAGTCAGGGGGATTACTCCCCCTTTCTCCCCTAAGAACGGTACGAGCGACTTTCACCGCATACCGCTCAAGCATTCTAAACGCTTATGGTCAGCGCAGCAGTTGTTACCGAGGATGGTTGATAATGAATTTGTTGATGACAGATTGGATGAACCAGTACTAGATTATCTCTATCAAACTGGCCTCCTAAATGCTTAGGGGTTACATGGTGAATATTCCAGCTCGTTGTCTCGGTTATTTTCAGTTGACAGACTGGACATAAGCCGTTTTGACGAGTGAATAAATATTTGACCATTCGTTTGCCGAGTAGTTTATCTATCATTAATCTATCCATTCTTTGCTCAAAATACAATTCATCTTTGGGGTCGTAGGGATTGGCTTTGACTCTTATCTTTACATGTCTCTTGATTCGGACGGTATTTGCTCTAAATAAAGTGACGATTTGCTTGTCCTCATCTTTAGCAAAGAAAGCCCATTTAAAACCTTTATGGAGAGTATAGTATTTAGCCATGACCCACCGTTTGCCTTTATTGCTATGCCGACTTAATGCCCATTGCCAGGTCATTTGCCAAATGCGGTGGTCAATGTAGGCAAAGGTCTTTTTAGGACTATCCATCCGATGATACATCACCCACCCTCTGATGATTGGGTTGAGTTTGTAGATTAGGTCAATGGTTTTACCTCCTTGGTATTGTTTTAAAACCCCCTTTACTTTGGTTAGCAATGCTTGGACGCTGTTTTTACTAGGTTGAACCAACGTCTTTTGCTTGAACCGTCGGATGTTTTTACCAAGAAAGTCAAAACCCTGTTCGATTGGGGTAATTTTGGTTTTCTCCTTTGACAGTCGTAGTCCCCGTTGTGCCAAAAACTGGTTGATGGCGGGTATTACTTGTGCAGTCAAGACCTCCTTATTGTTAGCCGTGACGACGAAGTCATCGGCATAGCGAATAAGGTGTATCTGATTGGGATTACCATTTTTACCCTTCACTCTTCGCCATTGAATCCCTAGAGCATCATCAATGGCCGATTCCATACCATCCAATACCATATTCGCCAAGGTGGGTGAAATAATGGAACCTTGTGGTGTACCACTTTGAGTAGGGAACAGTTGTTGTTTAGCTAAATAACCCGCTTTCAGCCACTTGTTCAGTATCCGTTTGTTCATCGGAATATGCTCCAGTAACCAATCGTGCGAGATTTCATCAAAACAAGCTTTGATGTCTCCTTCCAATATCCACTTGGGGCTATTGGTTTTACAAAGTAGTCGCCAACAGGCTTGGGTGGCATCTGCGCAGCTTCGATTTAAGCGAAAACCGTAAGAGGGTTTGTCCGCTAAAGTTTCCGATATTGGGTCTAGGCTGAACAGATGTAAGGCTTGCATGGCTCGGTCTTTCATCGTTGGGATGCCCAATGGTCTTTTCTTACCATTTTTCTTGGGAATACTGATTCGCCTTACTGCTTGGGCTTGATACCCTCGATTGGTAAGGCTTGTAATGGCTTGAAATTTCTTGGCTGGACTATCCCAAACTATCCCGTCTATCCCTGCGGTTTTGCTTCCTTTATTTTCGGTAACTCGTCTGATGGCTAAAACTTTAGCCGAAGTGGAATTGGTCAACAATCTTTGCAAATCTCTGACCCGTTTCCACTTGTTTGCTTGTACTGCCTTCACAATACGTCTTTGTAAGGACCTCACTATGTAGGTGGCTTTTTGCCAGTCTATAAAATGCCACTTTACTCTTGCCGAGGCGTGAGCCATAGTTCCAGATGCGTTATTTGTAGTCCTACTTTTTAAGAATGGCATACAGCTACTCATATCTTCCGCTTTCTGAATGTTGAGGTTAAGTACAAATTTCTTGTGATAGAATACCAGATGGAAGTGGGCGCACTTTCGTGCCAAGTAGGTACTTGTATCCCCATCATTACAATGGAGCATTCGCTTTTTCCATCCTCTCTTACCCCCTTATCCGTCAATTAGTCTTGCGACTGCTTTACCAACCTATGGTGGAGATAATTGGGCTTACCGAGTTTCGCCTTAAATACAGGTGCAGTTAAGATAACTACTGATGACTTAGTGCCTATCTTTCCTCCGAGGGACTTATTTGGTTGCGTATGAATTTATCAGCAAGTCATATCCTTACCCTTTACCTTTTTGGTCCAAGTGTATCAGTACCTTTCACTTGTTATGATTCACGAAGGCTTCGATAGTTCAATTAGTTTACACTTATCATCTTTTCCACACTCCCCATTTAAGGTACTTAAATAGTCGGAATTATCTCTCACGAGTCTATTCCTTTCGGAGTGTTTGTCTTCGAGGCTTTACACCTAGTCGTTACCAACTGCGCATACTCGAATAGGAAACTAATAGCAACATATTAGGTCAAATCGTAGCAAAAAGAGGATACTTTTGTAATAGCTACGTTTGACAGTATTTAAAACGACTTTGCTCGTCGCACTGATAAAATCATAGAAGATATTGGTTTGAAGTTGAAAACTTCAAACATCGACAGCGTTTATTCTTGGGACATCGGGGATTTCATCCCCGCTGCTGTTTTGGGTGCTGGTATAGGATTGGTATCTAACGGATTAAGTAATATAGCCAATGGAAATAATTTTTTTGCTGGCGCAGGAAAAGCAGCTTTATTTGGCGCTATTGGTGGTGCAGCGAGTTTTGGAATAGGACAAATTGCTAACGGCATAACTAATGGTCTCGGGCAAGCAGCTTTTCAAATGGGAGCACACGGTGCACTTGGTGGTGGATTATCGGTGGCACAAGGTGGAAGTTTTGGTAGCGGGTTTCTAAGTGGAGCAATAAGTTCAGGTTTATCATCAGGGGCAGGCGCTTTGGGGGTTAAAAATGGAGGAATGATTGCAGTAGGAGCACTTGGCGGAGGAATAGGTTCTGCTGTAGGAGGTGGCAGTTTTTGGAAAGGAGTTGGACAGGGATTGATTAGTAGTGGTTTAAATCATGCAGCACATTCAGGAGCATTCGGAGAAAGTTATGCGATGTCTTTATTAACTGGAGAAGCCAGACATATTTTTGGGCCAGACGCAGAATCAATGACTTTGAATAATGATATTGTTATGGCAGTAGGGACAGACCAAAATCATGGAGCTTTAAAAATATTAAGAGGGAAAGACAAAGGAATATATCCTTATTCTGAGGGAACATTTTCAGTGGGATTTGATGTTTCGCTAGGAGTCGAGTATTCACGTTTTTATTACTCTGGCAAATTAAAGAACTTTGGACTAAAAACTTTTCAGGGGTATTTTGGCCAAGCAAGTATTGCTGCTACCTTAGGAATTGACTATGGTGGCACATTATCTGTAGGATTTGATTTTGATAATAATGAGTTTACGTACGGCATTGGGTATGGATTTGGGGTAGGAGTACCTTTTCCTGGTCCTTTAACAGGAAATTTCGGAATTGGAGCATCTTCACCATGGCATCAAGCATTTAGCCCAGCTTATCATCGAAATAAACGGCTTACAAAATAGTAAGAGTGACAATGTAATTCTTGCCTATGTACAAGTTACAATTTTTACATGAAAACACTAAATATATATGAAAAAAGCTAAGTACAAAAAAAAAGATATAGATATTCGTCTTATTCTAATAGGTGTTATCTTTTTTTCTTCTCTTATATTTTATCCATTAGTTGATTATTTTATTAATGACTATAAATACATGAAAAGAGATAAGGCTTATACAATGAAAGTTGAAAAGTT
>JBCCQK010000626.1:0-4450 GCA_039024375.1 Bacteroidota bacterium | reverse complement strand
CGGGGGTGTTTTTCCCTCCGTCGGCAGCCGAAAAGTTAATTTCTAACAATTCATTTCTGTTGATGGAGGGAAAAACGTTTTTTTAATGATTAATCATCATTCTAGTTTTTTGGCTAGATGATTAAAGATAGTGTTTGTTCATAGTGTTTGTTTTTTGTTTTGTCCCTGTCAAGTAATTTTTGACAGGGTTTTTTTTTGTCTTTTTTGAATCTCTTTCCCACCATTATTGTTACTACCTTTGGAATTATTTTTATCGCTTTCTTCAATTTTAAATTCTACAATCATGCAAGTTGATAATGAAACAATCGCAGCACTACGGGAAGATTATCGAGCGAAAACTTTGGAAATCACGGACGTGGATGCCAATCCTTTTCAACAATTTAAAGTTTGGTTTCAAGAAGCCTTAGACAGTTCTGTGAAAGAGGCCAATGCGATGACCATTGCGACGGTCAACGAGGCGGGGCAACCATCGGCA
This sequence comes from Bacteroidota bacterium, assembly GCA_039024375.1. Lineage (GTDB taxonomy): Bacteria > Bacteroidota > Bacteroidia > Chitinophagales > Saprospiraceae > JAFMDF01. Next base: position 3,975 of record JBCCQK010000626.1, on the reverse strand, counting down.
AGAATTGTTCTGCTAAAAGGTTTTGACGAAAATGGTTTCGTTTTCTACACGAACTACAATAGTCAGAAAGGACGAGAATTAGCGGCTAACCCCAACATCGCAGCCGTTTTTCTGTGGAAAGATTTAGAACGACAAATTCGCATTGAAGGAATGGCGAAAAAAATCACCCGCCAAGCCTCTTTGGCTTATTTCCAAAGCCGCCCAAAAGGTAGTCAAATTGGCGCTTGGGCCTCTCCTCAAAGTCAAGTGATTTCGGACCGAAGCATTCTCGAAAAGAACGTAGAGCAGCTACAAGCCACTTACCAAAACGAAGAAAGCTTACCAATTCCCGACCATTGGGGAGGCTACGTCATTCAACCGCAACTTATCGAATTCTGGCAGGGTCGTTCTAGCCGTCTGCACGATAGAATTTGTTACACAGCGTCGGGGAATGAATGGAAAATTGAGCGTTTAGCACCTTGAGGTTGAGAGATCAGAAGTCAGACCATTCTATTGTCAGAAGTCAGATTAAGAACACATCCCAAGTCTGACTTCTGACAGAAAATTTTAATTTTCGGTCTGGCTTCTGACCTCTTTATTCTGAGATTTTTGAGTGTAACTCTTGCTATAACTTGTCCCGAAAGTCGGGATTTGTGCAAGAATTAATTTAAGAGGAACTAAAGCCCTAATTGTTCATTGATAATTGTACATTGTAATACACATGAAAATTTTACTGAGCCAGGATGTTCCCTTCAAACCCTATAAGTTTCCTATTAATTACGGTTGGGTCATTCTCATCGTGGGCATTTTAGGGGTTATCATGAGCATTCCTGGCCAAACGATGGGCGTCAGCGTTTTTACCGACTACTTGATTGATGCCCTACAAATTGAGCGACTCCACCTGTCCAATGCCTATTTGATTGGCACCTTGCTCAGTGCTACTTTGCTGACTAGAGTGGGTCGTTTGTACGACCGTTACGGTAGCCGCTTGGTGGCAATGGCCGCGGCTTTAGTGCTAGCAGGGACCCTTATCTTGATTTCCTTTTCCAGTAATATTGCTCGATACATTTCCACTATTTTTTCGAACCGTTCTTCTACGTACGTTGCTTTTGGGGTCATTACGGTTTGCTTTTTCCTTTTACGATTTTCGGGACAGGGCGTATTGACGATGGTTTCCCGTACAATGCTGATGAAGTGGTTTGTGGAAAACCGAGGATTCGCCAACGGATTAAGTGGTATTGCCGTGTCGTTTGGATTTTCCGTGGCGCCGGGCATTTTTAATACCATGATTGAGGCGTCGAGTTGGCAACAAACCTTGTGGCAACTGGCGCTAGCTGCCTTGGGGTTTGTACTATTTGCGTTTACTTTTTTTCGAGACAATCCCAAGGACAGCAACTGTCAACCAGATGGTGGGCGAGTATTGTTTGCTACTAAGAACAAAAAAAAGAGCCTGCCCTCCAAGGATTTTTCCTTAAAAGAAGCTAGAGGCACTTTCGTCTTTTGGGTATTTAGTTTAACCATTGCTCTATTGGGTTTATACGGAACGGCCATCACTTTCCACATTGCAGATATCTTTGAAAAAGCGAACATGAGTCGAGCAACGGCTTTTTCTATTTTTGTACCGAGTGCTTTCGTGGCGCTATTTTTTCACTTTTCGTGTAGCTGGTTGAGTGACTTTATCGAGTTAAAATACCTGCTCTATTTAGAATTACTGGCTATTGGTGGCTCCGCTTTCGCCGTCCTCTATTTGGCAGATTTTCCTTTCTGCTTTTATCTATTAATCTTTTGCAATGGAATGTTCGGCGGTTTAAACGGTGTGCTAATGAATGTCAGTTGGCCCCGTTTTTTTGGATTGACCCATTTGGGGGCAATTAGTGGATTTGCGATGAGTTTAACCGTTGGAGGTAGTGCTTTGGGGCCCGCTATTTTTAGTTTTGCGGAAAGCTATTCTGATAATTACGATTGGGCCTGTTATACTGTCTTGGGGGTTGTCGCGATACTACTGACTTTAGGGCTACGCTTGAAAGCAACGTAGTTTCCCCCAGCGTCAAAAATAGTTCTAGCTCGAAATTAATAAGGAACTACTACAACTCCCGAATCTTAATATTTCGATACCATACTTTATCGTGATGGTCTTGCAAGACAATTTTTCCCTTTCGAATAGTGCCAAAAGCCTCCATATCTTTAAATTTACTGTTAGCCACCATCTCTCGCCACTTATCATTGTACATCTCAAATTCTACCACTTTTTTGCCATTCAACCAGTGTTGCACTTGTCCGTCATTGATTATCAACCGAACTTTATTCCATTGATTGGCGGGCAAAACGGTCTCTTCGTTACAGGCAATCATGTCGTATAAATCACCCGCTCGGTGCGTTGGAATTTTGGCGTCGGGATGGCATTTATTGTCCAATACTTGCATTTCGGGACCTGTGTGCCAAGGGGCGTTAAAGCCCTCTTCTTTGACGGCGTAGATAATGCCACTGTTACCGCAATCCGAAATTTTCCATTCCAGATTCAACTCGTAATTTTCGTAGGCTTTATCCGTGATTAAGTCCCCTCCCTTTTCGCCTGGGGTAAGGGTAATTGCCCCATCTTCGACGCTCCAATAGTTGTTGCCATTGCCGAAAAGATGCCAGCCGTGGAGCGTTTCGCCGTTAAATAAGGATTCCCAACCTGCTTTCTTTTCCGCAGATGTTAACTGGTTGATTTTAGGGCTGCAATTGGCTAAGAATAGACAAAGTGTTAATAGGCCTAGTACGTTTATTACTTTCATAATCATTCTTCGTTTTTGCTTTGAAAATAGATAAGGGGTGTTCTCAAAAATATTCTTTATTCTTCAATTATCAAGCACAGGATAAGCAGTATTTTTGAGAATACTGATTATCTGAGCCAGAAACCTAATAACGGATGCCAAACTTAGTGAATTTCGACTGCATAGGCACAAGAAAAAGTTCCCTTTGGCGTCAAATTGATGATTCCCTCCTTTTCCTTCAAGATTTGACTATGGTTAACGTGGTCGGCTACGCCAAACCAAGGTTCAATACAAACGAAAGGCGATTGCTGATTTTTTGACCAAATGCCCAAATAAGGAAAACCCGTAAAGTGGAACGTCAAAATGGCGATATGTCCCCTTTGTAGCGTGACGGATTCCGATTCTAAGTGTTGAAAAACCAAAGCATCGTCGTCAAATAAATTATCCGAAATGGGTAAATAGCGACTATTACGTAGTACTAAATCAATTTGTCTATTCCGAATACCATTATCTAGTAATTGTTTAGCAGCCAGCTCCTTTTGTGAAAAAACAAGTTGATAGTCCGAACGATTTTCTTCGACATTCAAAGGACAACGGAAAGCGGGATGACCGCCAATGGAAAAATGTAATGCTTCTTGGTCATTGGTATTGAGAACTTCATAACCGATTTGTAACCGTTTACCCGACAAAGTATAGCTAATGCGCAATGAAAACGAAAAAGGATAGCTAGTTTTGGTCTCCGCACTGTCCGTCAGTTCGAACACTAGGCAGTCTGCTTTTTGTTCAATTAACTCAAATGGTAAATTCCTCGCCAAGCCGTGCTGTTTCATTTCATAAATTTTCCCTTTGAACAGATATTGGTCGTTTTGTAATCGGCCGACAATGGGAAAAAGAACGGGAGCGTGTCGCCCCCAAAATTTGGCGTCCGCCTGCCATAGATATTCCACGCCCGACACTTTTTTCACTAGGCTACACAATTCGGCACCGTGACTTTTAACGGCTATTCTCAGATACTCATTTTCGAGAGTGGTTATCATGTGGATGTGCTTTTTTCGAATGACAATAGGCTGGCGGGGACTTCAATAATCTTTGCCCGCAAATATTCTCCGAGTGATTTGGCCTGCCCATCCATTTTAGTAGAAGCAGCAATGCCTTCTTCTAAAAAGCCAATTAAATAGAAATTAAGGCCTAATAAATTGGGAAAATCGTAGCGGATTATTTCGTAGGGGCGCGTTTCGGG
>JBCCQK010000625.1:0-4477 GCA_039024375.1 Bacteroidota bacterium | reverse complement strand
GGTTCGATTGCCTTCCACGTCAAATTGATAACTGGCACTACTTCTTTCGACAAAACCATCCGTTTCAAAGCCACTTTGGGGACAGCCGTCAATCTTTGCCGTGAAGTTCGTCCCCGCTTTCGCATGAAAACCCGCTTTCAAGGTAATTTCCGTACCCGCAAAAAATAAAAACAGCTAACCACAATATTGTAGTTAGCTGCTTTGCAAACTATTTATTCTTTCCCACGTTCGCCAGAGGCGAAAATCATAAAGGTGGCGCATCGTAGATGCTGACCAGCAGACCTTTTTTAACTGATAGCTGCTGGCCGAGCGGGGCCTCCCCTCTCATCGAGACTGATAGATTGTTCAGTCTGTATAAATACCTTCTTCTTAGAATATTGTTGAAATCCTGTGGATTTGAAGCTGATTTCCCCATTTATTGTCTCAATTAGCCAATCATATTCTAAATCTTCTTTTATGTGGTCTATATTCTTAGGTTTTTTAGGATTTTGCCTTTGAATTTCTTGAATATCTGTACTTAAAGATGATTCAAGATTAAATTCTAAGTCCCATACATTCTTAAAAATTAAGGTAGCGGGTACCACTTCAAAAGAATAGCTTGATTTTTTGCCTTTTGGCTCTATCCATTTCATTATGTAATCTATATCAAACATTAATTCAAAAGCATCGTCTAAGAAAGCAACGGCATGAATTTTATTATCATGCCAGCTCATATTAGAAAAATCGTTTGTTTTCCAAATTTTTTTGTAATCGATATTTTTTTTCATTTTTTGTATTCAAAATACGCTACAGAGTGATTAATTACTGTTGAAAGGAATCTTTATATTCCAGTACTATTTTTCTAAAAATACCAATCAGAAAATCCAACTTCATTTCATCACCAGAGGCCTCAAATTTTCCATCTTCTATTTTATAGCCATACCAGTCATTTTCTTTTTCTTCATAAAGTGACCAAGATTTATCTTTGATTCTAATATCTGTATCGGTTAAATCTACTCTTATTGACCAACCAGGGTTATCTAAAGTCTCTATTAAAATTCCATAATCATGCTCCCAATCACCATTGCAATTTTCTTTATACCACTTTGATAGCCAAACAATATTATTCATAACTTTTCGATTTTATTTATTTGAATGCGTTACATTTTAGTGGAATCTTGATGTTTTGATAAAATCAAAAATTAGGATAATTGATTTCCACTAATTTGTAATACACTCTATTTATTTTATACTAATAAGTTGCGTACCTGTAGCAATTTTAAAGGATTTTCCTAGTAAGGTCTTTGATTTTGCAGCACTTATTAGGTTAACAATCTTAAAGTGATTGCACTCGGATATAAAACACCTTAGTTTCTATCGGGTCTAGGTACGCAAAACGTCATATTTAGTAACATTAATAATCTTTACCTTTGACCGCTGGGTCAACATCTTTCTTTCCTTTTGTATGAACATGTGGGGTTTCCACTTTTGTTCCATCTCTGTTTCTATGAGGACTACCTTCAACATCTGTTCTCTTTACTTCGTCAAACCCCTTTGGATTTCGAGGATTTTGTTCAAATGTTGTATTTCCTCTTTCATTATATACACTGTGGTCACCAGTAGCTTCGGGGTCAGGTTTCCTTTTGTTTTTCCCACGTCCTTTCCCAGAGCCTTGATTATCATTCGCCTGAACAACTCCATCATCATTCAACAAATTGTCAATAGCTGAATGGGTAACTATTGTCCCATGAGTAGCCAATGCAGTCCCTGCTGCGGATAATCCAAGTGATAAACCTGCTGTCTCTGGTGCAGCAATGATACCAGTAACAATCCCAACACCTCCAGCCGTTTGCTCTGCTGCGCCGATTGCGACGGATAAAACGTCTCCTGCCGTTTGTCCCGCCGCCGCATAGCCCGCATAAGCCCCAAAATCACTCGGATTATTTCGAGTGCCGGGCGCACCACCCAGCAAATTGGAAGCAATAGAATTACCAACACCCGCAAAATAGGCCGCTGCTGCTCCAATAAACTCTTTACACGTCTCACAATCCCCATTCGGGTCATTGAACAAAATGGGGTTATTCATCCCAAATTTGTAAGGCGTATAACCTGCAAATAATTCCGCTTTGGGGTCCACCTGCCACCACCGCCCCGTCGTTGGGTCGTAACTTCTTACAGGTGCAATATCTATCCCTAGTCCAAAGTCGGTTGTCCTTTCAAAGCCGTTAAATTGATACTTATCGGTTGAACTCAAATTCTGGGTGTAATTCCCTTTTAGTTGATAACCATAAGGATAAAAATCTTGGTTTTGGACAATTTCTGCTTGGCCCGTTCCATCATCAGCAAACAATACTCGACTGTTGGCGATGTAATCTTTGATATAGAACGCATATTTATCAAAAGCCCCACCATTAAACGTTAGCTTCGCATCCTCCAAATAAATCCCATCCAACGTATCGTTCTGATATTCGATGTTTTCCAAATAATCCTGCGTCAAAACCGCCACGCCGCCTCTTTTGGCGACTTTCTGCACCTTCGTCCCATCTCCCAAATATAGCCATTCCAGCACATTCCCGTTATCAAAAGTCGTTTTGTAAGCGAGGTTAAAGTAATTATATTGGTTCGTAATACCTTTGTTCGGGTCTCTCGTTTGATTCCCGTCCGCATCATATTGATAACTACTCGAACTACGCTCCACAAACCCATCCGTCTCAAACCCACTCTGCGGACAATCGGCAATCTTCGCCGTAAAATTGGTCCCCGCTTTAGCGTGAAAGCCCGCTTTCAACGTAATCTCCGTCCCCGCTTGATAAGTAATCGCCGCATTTTCGTTCACCACGTTATCCGCTTGGAGTTCCGTCGCTACGGCGTGCATCTCCGTATTATCCAACGCTTGGTGAATCACTTTGTTATCGGGACAGGGCGCACTATCCGTTATCGTCTGAATTTTATTGGTGCCAGTAATTGGAGTAAAGTTCATATTATCAATGGACTGCGGTAAGAAGTTGGTGCCGTTGCTGTAAACCCCTCGTCTCGTGATGCTGGTGAAATTGCCCCGTTTATCGTAGCCGTAAGTCGCTCCGTAGGCATTGCTATTGAGGTTATATCTGGCTTCAATCAGGCGGTCTAAATCGTCATAATGATAGCCGTAGATTTGACTCGGACCGCCTTTGACTTGCCACTGTAAACTGGTGATATTCCCATTCTTTTGTCCTGCTCCGCTCAGTCCCACTACCTGTTGGTCATAGTTGAGAGTAAATTGGAACAGGTCATCGGCACTCATGACCTCATTCATGCTTTTCAAAAAGCCATTAGCTAAATAAACGTAATCCACTTTTTGCAGATGACTGGTGGCATTACCGCCTAAAAACTTGGTTTTTAGTTCGTCTTTAGCGGTGTATTCCAAGGCGCATAAGGCTTGTTCTGGCTCATTGCCGTACTGGTGAAAGCGACCAATCACTCTGCCTTGGTTATCTATCGTCGTTCGATTTTTGAGCGTTACTGAATGGCCGTGCGCTTGGTGCTGGTGGGGACTGATTAGTAGGTTGTCGGCAAAGTCGTATTCGTTATTGAAGGTTTCCGTTGCGCCCAAGTGATTGACCTTTTCGACGTCGGTTGTGCGGCCGTGTTGGTCGAAACTGAATTTGTTGGAAACAGGCGTGGTGGTGGCCGTATTGCCAATCAATAGATAGACGATACTCTTTCGGATTTTACCTCAGAATGGGAGGTGTTGTGCTTTTCTATGACAATAAGCAAATTTTTTAAACTTTCTAGGTTTGAAAATTTGTATTTCCTTTTTTCATCTGAATAATTTTTAGTAAAGTTGCTATCCTACCCAAGTCCATGTAGCTAAATGGCACACTACCTTCTAGTATTCTTGTAAGTATATCCAAATCTTCTTTCAGTGAACCAACTATTGGTTTTGGCTCTTTATCGAAATTAACTATTTCCTCTTCACAAACCTCCCAATACCAATCTGTATTGAAATCGACAAAATCAACGTTATCCTCTTTTAACTGTTTTATAATTAGCTGGAATAACTTTTCTAACTGTTTTAGTTGTATTTTCATAATTTACTCATCTAAATTTTCTAATGCTTCGTTAACTTTTCTTAAGTTTTCTCTTTGCCCTTTAATTTGTTTCTCTAGACTTTTTATCCGTCCTTGAATTATTTTTTCTCTCAGTTCTGGAGCTGCATCTTTTAGTACTCCCTTATTATCAAATGCATCAGGGTTAGCTTTAAAGTCTTCTATTTTTTGTAAATGTTCTTCTATTAGAGATTCGAATGAGGCCTTTGAATTCTCTAACTCTTTTTTAGTTTGTTTGCCTAGAGGACCTTTACCAGAAATTGTCGACATCTCACTATCAGAAAGTGGTTTAATCCCCTCTAAGTCATCAAGTTTTTTACTTCCACCTTTAAATAGGCTACTAACTCCATCGACTACTTTGTCAGTAGCCTTAGCAATTCCTCTTAAAATACTCCCTCCAAATTTAGTTG
>JBCCQK010000624.1:0-4478 GCA_039024375.1 Bacteroidota bacterium | reverse complement strand
TCAGCCCCAGCCAGCCGTGAATTTTAAAGAGGGTTTTATTGGAAAAGAATTTCATGTTTTTATAGGGTATCCGTATGGAAAGAAATTTGTCAATGCTGCGCTCGAAAAAAATCTTTATGGTCTTTATGAACTGTATCGACTTTATGGTTAAAAAAAATAGTGCTAAGTAGTTGAAACTACTACTAAAAAACTTGCCGCTTCAAAGCCCGCCTCTGCCGCCGTTCCTCTTGCTTTAATAACTCCGCTTTCACTGCTTGGTCAATGCGATAGACGTAAATGTACCAAGCTAATCCAATCAATATTGCCCAGCCTAGCGTAATGGCGGTCAACATCACCCAACTGGCAGCGTAAATTTTTATCAAGATATAGTACATAATAACCGCCATTAGTCCAAAAATGACCCCGTTGACCCATTTCCACTTTCCTAAGCGTTGGGCTTGGCGTTGCTTTTCATTTTTCACTTTTCTTTTTAAGCTAATCCAAATGCCCGTACCTACCAGTCCCGTGATGGCAAGTCCACCAAAAAACCAGATGACCTTGGTCACCAAGCCGCCCCAATAACCAAAGTGCAAAGGGTCGGCAATATCGTTCAACCAAGTGGTCGTATTCAATTCCTCGGCACGTTGCACTTGGACAACTTCGTAAGTTTCGGGGTGTACATAAATGCGGTTGGCCCGATTTCTCACCAACGGAACGTGACTTTTACCCGTCACGTAAACGGGTTGGTCCAGCTTTCTCGGAAGGGCAATATCCTTAACGGTAATGGTTGGCATGACGGCTTGAGCGGCCGCCACGACACGGTCATAATCCAAAATTTTGTCAATATTTTTGAAGGCGGTCGTATCGGAGTACGGTACTTCTAATTTAGGCATTTTGGTATTGGCTATCTTGCTAATGCCCGCCGTGTTGGTGCGTTCCAAGAAATACCAAATGCCCGTTACCGAAAAAAGGAATACAAAGAGAACCGACCAGAGTCCCGTCAATTGGTGTAAACTCTTGAATAAGACAACCGACCCTTTGCCCGTTTTGAGTTGGAATAGTTTGCGCACCCAGTTTTTTAAAAACAATAATGCCGTTACCAAAGAAATGAAGAGCAAAAAGCCAAAAATCAAAACCGTGAAATGGCCCACCTGAAACGGAATGAACAGATAATAGTGCAAATCTCGAAAGTAGCGCTGAAAAGTTAGGGTCAATCGCCCTTGAATTTCGCCCGTGTAGCGATTGGCAAAGACAAAATAACGCTGACCGTTCTCTAGCACTTGCAGTTGGTCGCATAAATAGTCTTCTAGTGTTTGCCAGTACATAATTTTCGCCTCGGGCATTTCCTTGGCCAAATTTTGTATGATTAGGTTTTTGCTCGCCAACTTTTCCGAAGGCGTTGCCCGCATCATGGGATTGAACAACCAATCCATTTCGTGGCTCAAAGTGGCCAAAGTCCCCGATAGGCAGACGATAAAAAAGATGATACTTAGCTTGACCCCCACCCAACTGTGGATTTTGAAGAAGGTTTTGCGATTGAATTTCATGGCTAACGATGTGTAGGTTTAATAGGTATAGAGGTGTATAGGTCTAAAGGTTCAAAGGGTGCTAACCATGATGAATAGGCAATTAGTACCTAGTGGTTCAATTCCTAAATCCTACGACCTCTCCATTTCTGGATAAAGATAAATTCAAATATAGCTAGTCTCTGTCACTTATTTGTAATTAGTCTAAATAATTTCTCTAAAACTTGTTTATGTTAGAATAGTACGTATATTTGCATTGTTTAGAATTAGTCTAAATAAAAATAAATACTATAATCCCATAAGAAATAGAAGATAGTCTTACCCATGTAACAAGAAAATGTCCCTTTAAAAAACGCAAGAGCAACCTCAAAAAATTAAAGTAAGTAGTAAGACTTTGGACGCTTTCAAAGCCTCTAAATTCTTGTATCCTCATGTAACCTAAGGGAAGTCACCCGTTCCTTTGGACGTACTATCTTATTGTCAAAATGAACCTTATTATTAATCTAAAGCGTCTGTTTGGATAGTAAATAATAATTAAAATTCGATTTAAACCTACGCTGAACAAACACCTGTTATGAAGAAAACACTTTACCTTTTACTCTTAATTATCTTGCCCTTTGGAGGGCTGCTAACGGCCCAAAATGCGACCATTTCTGGTAAAATTACCGACAGCAATAATTATCCTTTGGAATTGGTCAACGTCGGTTTGGAAGGCACAACTAGAGGGGCTACGACCGACCGCAGAGGAAACTTTACTATTGACAATTTGGCGGCGGGCTCCTACACTTTAGTGGCTACTTCCGTCGGTTACGCTGACCTGACCAAAATTGTAGAAATAGCTGATGGTCAGACGATGCAAGTTGCCTTAGAAATGGAAGATGGTGCCGTTAATCTGCAATCGGTTGAAATTACGGGTCGAAAAGCAGTAAGCTACGACAATCAATCTTCTTTTGCCGCTACCAAAGTGGCTACCCTATTGAAAGATGTACCACAAGCCATCAGTTATGTGACCAAGGAAGTCATGGAAGACCGTCAGGCCTATCGCGTCAACGATGTGGTGAAAAATATTAGCGGTGTCAACCAATTTTCTTTCTACAACGATTACACCATTCGAGGATTTCGGTCGCAGCAAGAGTTGATTAACGGTTTGCGAGTCATTGGCTTATTTGTACCACAAATTCTTACCGCCAATTTGGAGCGAGTGGAAATCATTAAAGGCCCTGCCTCGGCCGTTTTTGGCAACGCCTCTCCTGGTGGTACCATGAATCGAGTGACCAAAAAACCACTTGCTTCCGAGCGAAAAGCCATCAATTTTACAACGGGTAGTTTTAACACTTTGCGTTCTACGCTCGACTTTACGGGCCCGCTCAACGACGAAGGTACCCTCTTATACCGATTGAACTTGGGCTACGAAGATTCCGATGATTTTCGAGACCTGCAAAGATTCAAATCCTTCATGGTTGCCCCTTCCATTACCTTTTTACCAACAGATAAAACCAGTGTTAATTTTGATTTAGTCCTTACGAATTTCGACGGTAAATTGGACCGGGGGCAACCCATCTTTGGTGCGTCGGCAGGTACGGATTTGGAATCTACGCCTATTAACTTTGCTATTGGGGCAGCTAACGATTTCCACCGCACGGATGTGTTCTACAGCACCCTTTCTTTGACTCACCAATTCACCAATAACTTCTCTTTCAACGCTTCCTATATGCGTTACGCTTTTCGGGAAGATTTATTTGAACACCGAACATCTAATCGCTTTGCGGTCGATGGCGACGGGGAAGAAATCCCTACTTTGATGGGCATGCGGATTTCGGCAAGAAATCAAAAAAGAATTAGTGACAACCTGAATGCTTACTTCGTTTGGGACACCAACACGGGAGCAATTAATCACAAAATTGTGTTTGGCTACGATTTCGTGCAACAAATACGCCCCGTCGGTAGTGGCTTTATTTTCACGAGTAGTGGGTCTATTTATCGTACAGTCGATGGTGGCTTGTCCGCCTATGACCCCGAAAATAGAGACCAATTTATCTTTGACGGTGATAATCCACGTCCTAATATTCCTCATTTCAATTTGGAAAACCCAAATTATACCTATGGTTTTCCAAGTGACTACATTTTGGGGCGCTCTTCGGGTGCACCCAATCGGTTTTTCTCCAACGGTATTTATATTCAAGACCAGATTAAAATTGATAAATTTCAAGTATTGCTAGGCTTACGCCAAGAATTTTATAACGACGTCATCAATTATCAACAACCCAACGAAGAGACCGTTGAGCAGGATAAATTATTACCCCGTTTAGGTTTAGTATATAGCTTGACGGATAAAATCAATTTGTACGGGTCGTACACCCAAAGTTTTCAACCCCAAGCGGCGGCGAATTTAGACATTTCCAGAGGTGGGCCGTTTGACCCAGAAGAAGGGAGCATGATAGAAGTTGGGGCTAAAGGTTCTTTCTTCAATGATAAACTGTCCGCTACGATTGCGTTATACGACATCAACAACGAAAACTTGCTGATTAGCGACCCCGATTCGGACTTTTTGATTCAACGGGGTGCCGAGGCTGCTCGTGGTATTGAAATAGACCTAAATGGTAGAATCGGACCAGATTTGAGTATCACCGCCAACTATTCCTACAACAAAGCAACCATCGAAGAAGACGACAACGAAGCGGTGGTAGGTGAATTAAAAGAAAATGCGCCGTTGCATTCTGGTGGTTTTTTTGCCAATTACGCCCTCGGTGATTCTGGTTTGAACTTCAATCTAGGTGCCAATTTTGTCACCGAACGAGAAACTTTTGATAGAAGATTAACCCTACCTAGTTATACAGTCTGGGACGTGGGTGCTTCCTACAAAGTCAATCGGGTAAAAGTTGCTCTGACCTATAATAACGTCTTTGACAAAACGCATTGGGTGGGTGGCTACAGTTTTGTGCGTCTGTTTCCCGGTGCGCCCCGTAACTTCTT
>JBCCQK010000623.1:0-4507 GCA_039024375.1 Bacteroidota bacterium | reverse complement strand
GTTTTTTCATAGTTAACAATAGAACGAAAGAATTGTAAGACTAAAACTACATCAAATGGTCAGAGTAAACAACTAGGACTGATTAATTGGTAGTGATGGATGATTAATCGGTTGAAGAGATGCTAGACCTTTGGCGTAACACTTTGTTTTTAAGCGAAATTAACTTCTATCTTGCCACCTTTTAGGAGAGCGGATGCTGTGCATGACTGCTAAGACAATGATACTCTTGGCCTCAAAATCAATCTGGTAAATGATATTGTACTTGAAAGGGCCTACATTTGAATAATCGACTCCAAAGCGTCCACCAATGGCATGTAGTCACCGTAAAAAGGTTTCCCAATTAATCATTTTACTCCACCAAAAAATAAAGATGAAGCTTTAAAAGTTAGATAATTTTAATTAAGGAACTTAATTTGAGGTAGATAATTTAGTACTCCCCACAAAACGAATAATATGCGCATACTTCCTTTTTTGCTTAGTCTCTTTTTTCTATCCTGCAATGCACAAATTAAACAGCAAGCAAATGTTAAAAATACACCTAGCTTAACCATAGAAGAATTATTAGTAGAACTGCCCGACGAAGCATTTTACATCAAAACCTACGGTTACGAGCATACCATCTCTAGAGAAGAGCGACAAATTATCCTACAAACCGTAACGCAAGAAATGGCCAATATCCTATCCGCTGATTTTAAGCTAGATACTTCGAAAGGTGGTGACAGTTTTTTGGCATTTAGTTCGCGGGGAGACGAAGGGATTTATGTTGTTTTAAAAACGTGGCAAAAAAGAGATAAGTCGCTTATTGTTGGCGTCAATATTTCGGTGGGTGACCATTGTTGTGACTACTCCACTTTGCAGCTATTCCATTGTAAAAATCAGCAATTTAAGGAAGTTACCGACCAGTTATTTCCCAAACTCACCCTCGAAGATTTTGTACCCAATATTGACAACAAAACCAAAGCGTTGGTATCCACGCCACTACAAATTTCAGTTTGGGCTTTTCCAGAAAATGACTCGTTAAGAGTGGCCAATTACAATACGCCCGCTATGTTTGATTTGGATTATGCTCATGACTTAGGAGACGAACTGGATTTTCGGGAATTAACGCTTGTTTGGGAAAAAGATAGATTTGTAATTAGTGCTAGAAAGCCTTTAGGTTTTTAGCCATACTAATACAACGATTTGGTATATTCCGTAGTGTCCGTAAATTGCACTATCTCCTCGTAAAACTGCTCCAACAACTCAAAATCTTTAAGCACTTTAAAGGGCGTATCGGCCATGAAATTTTTTCCCGATTCCAAGTTTTGTAGCGTATTTCTGGACACATTTAGCCGCTCTCTGCGTCAAATTTCGCTTTTTGCGAACGACCCTAACTAGCCTGCCAACGGCTTGTTTAACTTCTTTTATTTCAACGGTGCCGAACATATTTTTGCCTATTTTATTGTGCATAAAACGAATTTATCGGCAAAATGCACAATTTATTAGGCTAATAATACTCAATCTCCCGCAACATCAACTGCGATAAAACTCCGTGGTCGTACACGGCTTTTTGCGTCCAATTTCCCCTAGCGTCGTATTCGTACACGTTTTCGTAGTCTTTGATGATTGCCTTACGCCCCGCCAATTCAATTTTTTGACTAGTCGCTATCCAACCTTCTTCGTTGTATAAGTAAATCCATTCATAGCCATTTTCGAGGTAAGTAGCGGTCTTTTTTAGCAGTTGATTGTCTGCTTGGTAAATAAAATTTTCTTTCCGCACGAGAATACTATCCGATTTATAAACTTCCTTAGAAGCTTTGGGAGGACTTTCTCCTTCGTAGGTGTAAACTACTCTGATGGAAGGATTTCGCCAACGTTCCTCTTTCTTCTCCACGACCCGACCCGCTGCATCGTATTTGAAAGTGGCGGTTCGGATTTTCTTTTGAAATTCCCCTCGATTCGTTATCGTTTTGATGAGTTGTTGGGCATCGTTGTAGGTATTGATGACCTTCCGAACGAGGATGCTGTCCAAATCGAATGCGCTTTCTTCTAGCAATTTGTTCTCCTCATCATAACGGAATATTTCCGTCCGCTCCAATATTTTTTCCTGATAAGCATCGTATCGAAGCCGCTGAACTCGATTGCCTCGTCGGTCAAAAGAATCACGAATTTCCCATTTTAGTTGCCCTTCTTTGAAGTAACGACTTAGGCTAATCTGTCCGTCTTCGTTGAAGTGCCACCGACGAGTGGATTGGTCTCTAAAATCGTCTGCCAAGTTGAGTTGGTTTAAGTCGAAAGATTGGGCTCGTTTTTTAGCCCAATAGGCTGTTTCTTCCACGAATTTTACGGGGCCTTTTAGGGTGCATTTGGCCAAGTCGCTGTCTTCGGGTGGGAAGGAGTTAGTACAGGCGAAAAAACATAGCGCGCTCGTTAACACTAGGGATGAATGTATCATTTTCTAATTCAATTTACAAGTTGGCGCAACTCGGAGCGTTACGTTACGATTGCGCCCTAATTCCGCTTGACTACCAAATTGGGGTTCAAAGTCTGCAACGAATCAATAACACCGAAGAAACCGAGCGGACGACCGTTAAAGTTGGTACTGTATTTCAGCGAAACCAATTCCCGACAGTTATACAAAGGCGTTAAATCTTTCACGGGATTGCCCCTAATATTGAGATTTTTTAAGTCTAAACAGTCTGCCAAAACAGCAATATCTTTTACCTGCGTGAAAGGTATCGAAACTATTTCCAATTGAGTCAAGCCCTGCAACACGTCCAAACTTTCCAATCGACTGCCTCCAACCACCAAAGATTTTAGTTTTTTGAAATTAGGCACCGCCGAGAAATCGGATAAGCCGCTACATTTATTACAAGAAATAGTTTCTAAGTTCTGATTATTAGCTAAAAAATCCAACGTGGTAACTTGCTTGTTATACGGCATATTGATTTCTCGCAAACTGGTCAATACTCGCAAGGTGTCTAAATTGGCATCCGTCGCTTGGGGATTACTGTACACGTTTAGCACTTCCAATTCTTTTAGGCACGTGATGGGGTCATAATTAGGGAAGGTATGCTTGGGTCCCGTTAGATTCAATTCTTTCACTTTGGGTGTCTGGCACAAAAAATCGAGGGAGGAAATATTACTGTAATAAAAGTTGACTTTTTCGAGCTTTTTCAAGGCACCGAGTGGCGCAGTATCTTTCAAATGCGTCCCTTGAAAATCAATTTCCTTAACGGCGGTTAGACTAGCTAAAGGTTGTAAATCAAGTGGTGTTTCCTTCGTCTTTTTCAAGTTAGTCAAAGACAATATTTTCAAAGAGTCCAAGTGAATGATGGCGTCGATGTCGCTGATTTGCCGTTCTCCCGCCACACTCCATAATTTTAAGCTGCGAATCCAAGGGAACGCCCGACAAGCCCAATCAAAATCGGCTTGCGGAATATCACTATCCAAATAAATGGTTCGATGTGCCTTTTGCTTGATTCGGTTAAGGTCTTGGACTACCTCGTCCGTCATTTTATAAATCCGAATGAGGCGTTTTTGAACCTTATAGTCTTGGTTCTTTTCCTGGGCATTCAATGCGCAGATAGGAAGAAAAAATAGTACGAGTAGCCAAAATGTTTTTTGCACGGTTGTTTTTCTCACGATACTTGATTTTGTTGGTTTCGCTCATAGTCACTCAAATATAGCTGCTTAAAGCAATGATTACAAGATTCTTTGATTTATCGGTAGTATTGGATGATTAATTGGTCAACATTTTAATCGAGCAACATGTAAATTGTCCCATTTAACAATCAAAAAAATAGTATCGTGAAATCACCTTATCAAATCATCCTTAAAGCCAAATTTCCGACCATTCACTACAAAAAAAGTCGCAAAAACAAACAGCAACAATAATTGTATGCTTGGAAATTAGAAAGCTTTGTTCCAAAATTCAGACAAACCCCCAAATTCGTCATGGACGTGTTCCCCTCGTCCTCCGAATCGACAGGTGTTCAGTTGATTGAAGCGGACCTCATAAAAGCGATGAACCAATACTATTTATTTGACTTTGAATACGAACCAGAAAGACGAGATTATTTAGCTATCAAATTGGACGCTAATTCAGACGTGTATTTGAACCTTGTTTTTTTGGAAGGGCAATGGCAGGAAAAGGTGTTTTTAGATACTTCGCATGACCAGCAGTTGGATAACTATTATTTGTTTTCGGAGGAAGAGTTGAGCTGTAAGAGTAACTTTAATAGCTTTCATTTTTCGGCGGTTGATAAGGGTATGTATTTTTCAATGAAAGCAAATAGTACGTCTTGCATGGTTGGTCTGAATTACAGATTGGTATTAGAATGACCTCAAAATTATTGCTTTTTGCATTACCATTTTATACTCCAGGCAGTTCATCAACTATTTAAAAATATGGCAGTGTACCAAATGTAATGCTGAGTAAGCGCGAGGCTCTAGCCTCGTGTAGCGTATTAAGGCTGCCTCTGGCAGCTTTAGCGACGACCGCCAGAGGCGGAAAAATCAAGGAACG
>JBCCQK010000622.1:0-4525 GCA_039024375.1 Bacteroidota bacterium | reverse complement strand
TGGCTTACGAAGAACTTGGCGACTATTCTGCCTCAATAGAAGCGAACCAAAAAGTATTGGCCTTCTATGCGAGCGGATATGAAGCTAAAAACATTTACGATTTACCCGATTTGAGCGATTATCAAATGCACAGTTTAGCTTTAGAAATGCTTTTTTTGCAGGCGGCTAAATTTGATGCCTATTACGAACAAAGTGGTGACCAAAAAAATCTAGTCGCCGCAGCTGATGCTTATGCGCTTGCCGCAAAGGGAATAGATGAAATGCAGCAAATTTATCAAAACGAATCTAAAGCTATTTTTCAAAGTAGCCTAGGTCGAGCAATTTACGCTTGGGGAATCGAGAATACGTTTAAGCTATACGAGCAAACTCAAAAGAAGACTTATTTAAACAGGGCTTTTAATTACCTAGAAAAAAGCCATGCTAGCTTATTGTACGGTGCCATTCAAGACCAAGAAGCGCAAACGTTAGCAACCATTCCCTCGACCTTACTAGAAAAAGAAGACCAGTTAAAAACGCAAATTGCTCAGCTAAAACGACAAATTTACGAAGCAGAAAGTGTTGATAGTAGTGCTACGGATAGCTTAGCCCAGTGGCGATTTGACTTATTAAATCGTAAAGACGAGTTAAGGCAAATAGTAGAGGTGCTGGAAGCAGATTTTCCGCTATATCACGATTTAAAATACAACTTAACCGTAGCTAGTTTGGATGAAGTCCAATCGCAGATACCCGAAAATACTTCTATCATCGAATATTTTGTGGAGGATTCGGACTTCAGAGCCGTTTATGCCTTAGTGGTCAACCAAGAAAACAGTTCTTTCCACCGAATAGAGATGCCGACGCAAATTGAAGATACGCTCAAAGCGTTTATCGAGTTGATAAAAAGTCCCGAAACGGCCGAAACCAAAGGAGCAGATTTGGCTACTTTTCAGCAATATATCCGTCAAGCACAACAGCTTAGTGCGCTCTTAATAGATAGTTTACCACTTAAAAAAAATCACGATTTAGTCATCATTCCAGATGGTATCTTACATTATCTACCCTTTGAAAATTTACTGACCCAAAAAGTAGCATCAACTTCGGTCGTTAATTATGCTAGCTTACCTTACTTGGTTAAAAATCATACGATTCGGTATGCGTATTCCGCCACTTTACTTTTTAAAGAGCAGCCAACGTCCAAGCATCAAGCGATTGTCGCTTTTGCCCCCAGTTACGAAAAAAATAATAACCAATATTTAGCCACTCGTTCGGGGTTTACCGCTTTGGCCCATACGACCGACGAGGTGCTAAAAATTCAAGAACTGGTGGGCGCACAAGTATTCACGGGATTGGATGCAACCGAAGCTCAATTTAAACAGCAAAGTGGTCAGTCAAAAATACTGCACTTAGCAATGCACGCTTTTACCAATAAAAAAGCCCCTTCTTATTCGGGTTTGGTGTTTGCCGATGATAAGAGTTCTACGGAAGATAATACCTTGCATGCCTACGAGTTGTACGGTATGGACATAGCTGCTGAACTTTTAGTACTCTCTGCTTGCAATACGGGTTCGGGTAAGCTAGCGAAAGGAGAAGGAGTGATGAGCCTGGCTCGTGCATTCCGCCATGCGGGCTGCCCCAATATTGTAATGAGTCTCTGGCAAGCAGATGATGCTGCTACGGCGGTGATTATGCAAGACTTTTATAAAAATCTGAAAAATGGAAATGGGACAGCCAACGCCTTGAGGCAGGCCAAACTGAATTATTTAGAAAGCAGTCCTAAAACGTTTCCCCATTATTGGGGCGCATTTGTCTTAATGGGAGCTGATAAAAGTATTGGTTTCGCTAATCAATCCATTTATTGGTGGGCGCTAGGTGGTTTGCTGATTCTTTTTGTAATAGGTAAACTGTTAAAGGGGGGGCATAATTTGTAACTACTTACCACCCTCCATTGAAAACGTTTCGATAGCACAAAATAGTCAATACTACTGCTCGAAAATAGTCAATACTAGTACTCGAAAAAACTTTATGGACTTCGTGAACTTTATAGACTTTATGCTAAAAAATAGTGCTAAGTAGTTACTATAATTTTTAAAAATCCACCTTCAACCGCAAATTAATCCGCCGCGAGCTCAAAAAATTCGGCACCGCATACTGCTGCGCAAACACTGTCTTAATCCAAGTATTAGAGGCGACGTTCTGCACGTCCATGAGATTGAACACTTCTAAGCTCAACCAAGTCTTTTCGGTAAAACGCAAAAAGTGCTTTGGACGTTCAGCCAATCGGGCTCTATCCCACAAACCAATAGAAAAGCCCAAATCGACTCGGTGGTAGGGGCGGAAGCGGTAGGTATTTCGAAAAACGGTATTATTATCTTTTAGGCCGTAGGGAAGTCCCGTTCCGACCGTAAAGTTCAAGTGCATCTTAAAGTTCTCTCGACCGGGGAGGTAGTCTTGGAAAAACATCGCTAAGGTCAAAAATTGGTCGGTAGGTCGGGGAACGTCGGACACGTCTTGCCCTTCAGCGTCGCCAATTTCCCGTACTTGATGCTGTACATCGTTCAATGATTCTCTCGCACGCAATAACGAAACGTTAATCCACGATTCTGCGCCGTTGACGAACTCTCCGTTAACCCGCATATCTAAACCCATTACGTAACCCGTTGCGTCGTTTTCGCCCGAATAGCGGATGCGCACGTTATCGACTTCGTAGGAAACAACGTCCCACAGTCTCTTGTAGTAGGCTTCTAGGATGAAGCGAAAGGGCTTCTTACTGACCTTTTTCATCATAAAATCTCGGGTAAATCCACCGACGATGTGCAACGATTTTTGGGACAACAAATCCCGATTAATGGACCCGTCAATACGGCGTAATTCTCGATAAAAAGGAGATTGGTAATATAAACCTGCGGCTAGTCGATAAGAAATATCTTGTTTTCGGTCGAGCGGCTTATAGAGGAGTTGTGCTCTCGGCGTGACAAAAAACTCTTGGTTTAAATCCCAGTAGGCTGCCCGAAGACCAACGGTTAGTTGTAGCTCCTTTTCGCCCTCTTCTCGAACGGTATAAGTGTTCTGCAACGAAGCGGTAAACCGATTGGAAGTCAGTTCATTTCTAGTCTTAAAGACGTTGGCCACTCTTACGGCATTGGCGTCAAAAGGCAGCGAATAGCCCGCCGAATCGAGGCGTTCCCATTCGTTAATTTTATCCCTAATATCTTCTCTTTGGTAGCGAGCAGTCCATTGTAAAAAATGACTTACGGTACGAGTAGCGTTCGGGTCGCTCAATTGAAATTCGATACCGCCTTTGTGTTGAATGTTGGAAACGTTGGAAGTCAAGGAGTTGCGAACAAATTGGTGCTGCGTACCCGTTCCTAAGGTATTAACGACTTCACCAAAATTGTCGCTGCTGATGTCCGTATTGATTTCGCCCAAGCGATAAAAACCCAAAATATCAATGCGCTCGTTTTCGTTACTTTGGTAAGTGGACGTTAACAATTTTAAATAAATAGGATTCTTTTTCCTATCGGGTAAATAAGTCAACGATAAGCCGCCCATACCCGTCGTGAAATCGTCCCGTTCTTGCCCTTCAAAAACGGAGAACAACTCTAATGTAAAGTCAATTAAGCCCAAAGCCGTACTCCGCTCGGTCGGCACGAAGCTGTATTCACTACGGTTGTAATTTCCAATGATGCCCAACTGTAAATCTCGACTGATGTCATAGGTCAGATAGGCTTGAATGTCACCAAAATTGGGAATGTATTCGCCCTGCGTATCTAAAGTACCAAGTAAGTATCGAGTTGTCTTATAACGAGCACCAGCCAGATATCGGAACTTTCGATAATCATCTTTCCCCACATCCGTACTACCTTCCACGTGTGCCGAACCACCCAGAAAACTGGCTCCAAAGGAGGCCTTAAATTCTTCGGGGCGCTTGTACTGTACGTCCAAAACGGAAGATAACTTATCGCCGTATTTGGCCTGAAAGCCACCCGATGAAAAAGATAGATTGCTAATTAAATCAATATTGGCAAAAGTTAATCCTTCCTGTTGTCCCGACCGAATAAGTTGGGGACGATAGATTTCAAAATCGTTGACATACACCAAGTTTTCGTCGTAATTTCCACCCCGAACGTTGTACTGAGAACTCAATTCTCCACCCGTTCCGCTGCTCGTTCCTAACGCAATAGAGGGAAGAACGCTCTCTAAGTTACCCGTTGTGGTCGGTAGCAGTTTTAACTCCGATACTTCTTCCCGAATAATGCCCGCTTCTTCTATTTTACTCTCCGTCACGACAACCTCCAAGTCGGAGGTCAGCGACACCATCTTCAAATCCAATTTTTTCGATTTTCCCGTTTCCATACCTGTAATATCAACGGTAGCCGCTTTGTAACCCGTTCTAGAAAAAGCAATGGTCAAAGGTTGGTTGGACGGAACTTTTAGTCGGTAAAATCCCGAGACGTTGGTGTTAACGGCAAAGTTGGTCCCTTCGAGGTAAACGGTCACAAAGTCGATAGCTTCTCCCGATTCGGCATCGGTGATGGTGCCATACACC
>JBCCQK010000621.1:0-4538 GCA_039024375.1 Bacteroidota bacterium | reverse complement strand
TTTCAGTAGATAATTACGAAGTTTTCAAATTAGCACAATAATATTTTTAAACATACTCTTAGCAGTAATTCTTCATCCTTCTGGCATCAAATCCATGCAAAACGAACTATTTCAACGCGCCCAAAAAGCCAATTTCTTTGGGAAACTCTATCTCTACGCTAAACTGAGTGGTCCCGGTTGGGTGCAAGCTGCAGTTACCTTAGGGGGAGGAACTTTAGTAGGCGCCTTATATTTGGGCGTGGTGGGTGGCTATCAGTTTCTGTGGTTACAACCCCTAGCAATGCTTTGTGGCATTATTATGCTATCCGCCATCAGCTACGTGACACTTAGTAAGGACAACACCGAAGACCGACCGTTTGTACTCGCCAAAAAGCACGTCTCGCCCGTACTCGCTTGGGGTTGGTTGGCGGCGACGATTGTGGCTGATGTGGTTTTTTGTGCGGCGCAATTTGCCCTCGGCGCAGATGCTGTGCAAGGTAATTTAGGAGGTACCAACCTTCCCCCTTTCTTGATTACGGGTATTCTTTTTATAGTTGGCTTCTTTCTTATCTATCTATTTTCGGGAGAAGGCCGAGCAGCAAAAATCATTGATACCGTTATCAAATTTTTGGTAGCTGTCATCGTGCTGGCCTTCATGGGCGTGGTCGTAGTGCTAATGTGGAATAACGCCGTTAACTGGAGTGGTTTGTTGAGTGGACTGATTCCCGATTTTTCAGCGCTATTCCGACCTACCGATTCCTATGCAGCCAGTATCGAAGCAACGGGCAGATACAGCGGATTTTGGAATACTTATATTTCTGAAAGCCAGCGAAATATTATTATTGGGGCTTTTGGAACGGCAGTTGGCATTAATATGACGTTCTTACTCCCTTATTCTTTAATGAAAAAAGGGTGGAAAAAAGAACAACGAGAACTATCTCGATTTGACCTCGTTTTGGGCTTATTAATTCCTTTTATTCTAGGTGCTTCGGCCTTAATTATTTCAACCGCTTCCCAATTTCACGCCCAAAAAGACGGCTACGTGAGCGAAGCCGCCTATCATCAAGTATTAGATGCTAGATTAAAAGCGGAATACACCGAATTTGCTACATTTGACGAAACGAGAATCGCACAGATTCGGGAAGCCGCTCCACAAGCGGACAAAGACTTATCCGTTATGCTGGCCAAACGCAACGCCAACGATTTGGCCAATGCGTTGAAACCTTTTTTGGGTGACTGGTCGCAACTCATTTTTGGTATCGGTATTTTAGCCATGTCGCTAAGTACCATGTTGGTTCACATGATGATGAATGGGTACGCCGTCAGCGAAGCTTTTGGGCAACCTGGACAGCGGAAGCTATTTTTAATCGGTGCCGTTATCCCTGCCATTGCTGGTTTTTTTTCCCCTTTAATTTGGAACGGTGCCGCTAAAACGGCTTTGGCCGTCCCCGCTTCGGTTATTGCTACTACCCTACTCCCCATCGCCTATTTGATATTTTTATTGCTGATGAATTCTAAAAAAGCCTTGGGCGGAGAATTACCCAAAAATCGACTTTTGGTCAATATTTTGCTATTCGGGGCAACGGGAATTGCTACTTTTGCATCCGTCTGGGCCTTATTGGGTAAATACCAAAGTGCTAACGTTTACGACCATCGCTTCGGTTTGATTGGATTGATAGGATTGCCTATTTTAGCGGCAATTGGGATTATTGGTTTTTTGCGGAAGGAAGTAAAGTAGTGTTTTGTTGATGGCCCGATGGTTAGATGGCTTAATGGTCTTCCTGTAACATTAACCATCAAACAATTAAGCCATCAAACAATCGAACTAATTTGAGTAGATAATTACAAATTTTGCAAATTGACAAAGTAATACTTTTAGATATACCCTTAAAATTTCCCTATGCTCACATTTGGAATCATCGGTGGTGGCATGATTGCTAACTTTCACGCTCAAGCTATTCAGGCGATACAAGGCGGTCAATTAGGCGCCATTTACGCTCGAAATCCAGCGAAAGCAGCGGCTTTAGGACAAAAACATAACTGTACGGCTTATACGGACTTAGCCACGTTTTTAGCCGACGACCGCATTGATATTGTCACCATTGCCACTCCATCGGGTGCTCATTTGGAACCGACGATAGCGGCTGCCAAAGCGGGTAAACACGTTGTGTGTGAAAAGCCCCTCGAAGTCACACCCGCTCGAATCCAGCAGATGATTAATGCTTGTGCTGAACAAAAAGTTGTCTTGGCGGGTATTTTTAACCGACGCTTCAATCCGGCCGTAACGGCTTTTAAAAAAGCCATTGATGATGGGCGATTTGGTCAATTAACACTCTGCGATGCCTATGTCAAGTGGTATCGCACACAAGAATACTACGATTCGGGCGCTTGGCGTGGTACTTGGGCGTTGGACGGCGGTGGCGCTTTGATGAATCAGTCCATTCACACGATTGACCAACTCATTTACTTAGCGGGCGACATCAAAAGACTATCCGCTTCGACCACTTGTTTGATTCACGAGGGTATCGAAGTTGAAGATACGGCGGTCGCTATTTTAGAATTTACGAGCGGGGCAAGAGGGGTGATTCAAGGTGCTACTTCTTGTTGGTCGTCGAGTGGTCATCCCGCTGAAGTACATATCTGTGGTAGTAACGGCTCGGCTTTTATGAGTGACGAATCTTTTCGGGTATGGGATTTTAAAGTACCCGCTGCAGAGGACGATTTTGTTAAAAATAATTTGATGGAGGGAGCCGACCAAGGATTAGGCGCTAACGACCCTTCCGCCATTAATTTTGAAGGACATTTGCGTAATTTTGAGGATGTAGTGCAAGCAATCGAATCTGGGAAAGAACCATTAATTACGGGAGAAGAGGGATTGAAGGCCGTGAAAGTGATTGATGCTATCTATCGAAGTGCCAAACAAAATGGCGTTTGGGTTGATTTGTAAGCTAGATGAGAAGTCAGAAGCCAGACTGATAAATCTGTCAGCAGTCAGACTTCATAAAGTACTCAAAACTAGACATTTAAGCTAGATAGAGGAACAATAAAAAAATGGGTAGGATGTACCAATAGACCTATTGACACCCCACATCTTTTTGGGAATGAAAAGGTGCATCGCACCGGTAACATTTGTATCGAAAGTTGGTCAAAATGCTCCAGAGGTGCATCGCACCGACCACATTTGTTAAAAATAAGGTTCAATGTGAACGGTGCGCTGCACCTTTGAGACCTATGTTTAGCAGCAGATGATAAAAATGTTATCGGTACTCCGTACCTTTTTGCCCTAAAGTAAACTTGTGGGGTGTCGTTAGACCAATGGACTTGTCAAATCTGCGCTCGAAAAAAACTCCGTGCTCTAAATGACCTCCATTCCTTTGTGGTAAAAAACGGATACGGATTAGTTCCGCTAAAAGATTAAATACATGACCTTAACTGGATTTACCGACGAAGCGGCCACTGACCTAGCGGGCCAAATAAAAGCCACCAAAGCCTTGGGTTGGAACTACCTATCCGCCAGAATGATTGACGGCACCAATATCCACGATTTGCCCGAAGCCAAATTTGAAGAAGTTTGCGAGCAATTGGAAGCCGCCCAAATCAAAGTCGCCGAATTTGGGACCATGATTGGTAGCTGGGCCAAGACCATTCACTCCGATTGGGAACTAACGTTGGCAGAAATTAACCGTTGTATTCCTCGAATGCAACGCCTTGGAGTTCAGTTTGCCCGCATTATGTCCTACGCTCAATGTACTTGGGGAGAAGAACAGTTTGAACAAGAACGGTTCCGTCGATTAAGAGAAATTACGGCTCGTTTTAAAGCGGCAGGACTCGAAGCACTACACGAGAACTGTATGAACTGGGGCGGTTTTTCAGCCTACCACACCCTTCGATTATTGGAAGAAGTACCAGGCCTTCGTTTGGTTTTTGATACGGGTAATCCCGTTTTTCAGAGGGACCGTTCTAAACCCACTCCCTATCCTTGGCAGAATGCATTGGAATTTTACCACGCTGTCAAACACGCCATTGCGCACGTCCACGTAAAAGATGGTATTATGCGCCAGGAAGTGGGCGACCCCGACTACACTTTTGCGGGAGAAGGCGAAGGGCACACCAAAGCGATTCTATCGGATTTATTAGCTAACAGCTACGATGGATTTATCGCCATTGAACCACATATTGGAAAGGTATTTCACGCAAATGAACAAGCGGGCAATCCACAACGGGAATACGACCTATACGTGAAATACGGACAACGATTTGAACAGCTACTAGAATCGTGTAAAGTGGTATCTTAGTTATGTAGAATAGAGAGTAGAGAACAGCAAATAGGGATTTATGACTTTGACCAATAGTAACTAGCAATGTTAGTAAAAAACGATAGGACAAATCTATCTCCAACGAAAAAGAGGGCGAAAATCCCCTTCTGGGTGATTCTACTGGGAACAGTGCTACTGTTGATGGGAATAGACGCCATTTATCAATATCAACAAGAAGCGAAAAGTACAACTCCTTCCAGTAAGTTAACCGTTCCTAATGCTTACCCTGCTTTTCAACCAGAC
>JBCCQK010000620.1:0-4559 GCA_039024375.1 Bacteroidota bacterium | reverse complement strand
TTTCGCTATAAAGACTACCTGCCAAAAAATAAAACAACTACTACTTCATCAATAACTCGGTTAGAATAGAGACTAGAGACCATTTCATTAAGAGAAAAGAGACTTACAACACGACAAATTTCAGAACAGAAAAACCATCAATAAATTGACTTTTTCTCGTGTACATCTCTACGCTCTGCGCTCTATTCTCCGCTCTGTAAATATAAATACAAAAATCATGGTCAACTTAAATGTTGGAATCAAGCAAAAAGATTCCCCCTCAACCTATGCGCCATTCTTGCTTGAAAAAATGGTAGCTATACCTAACAGTATAAAAAAGCAGCTACAAAACCCACTTGCTTGGGGTACTTTACCTAATGTCGATAAAATGACGGAATTGGAGAAGGATGGGGATATGCCCGTAGAGGTAGGGTTCTCCGAGGCGGAAGATGGAAGTGTCACCGTAGCCCTAAAAACATTAATGCCAACTACTACGCCGCAAATGTGGGATTGGTGGTTTGGCTGGCACGGCTCGGAAGATGCACGTTATAAATTATGGCATACCAAAGCGCATATAAGTGCAGTATGGGAAGATGGCAGAAACGACCATTGCTACATTGGTCGAAATTCTATTATCAAGGAATACATCGGTAAAGAAATTTTAGACGCTGCGATTCAATTTAAGTCTCCTTTGGAATTTGGCTTTTCTCACGATGCCATCAATCACCGGAAAAAAGCGGTGTATATCTGTGCCAAATTAGGACATCCAAAATTGCCCGTTGATTACGGTTATTTAGTCCACCAAGTAAGAGTAACGCCGACTGGTACAGAAATGCGCTCTAGATTTTGGGTGGGTGGTAAATACGTAGCTGCGCGTCATAATGACTTTTTGAACAAAGCCGCAGTAACGGTCTTAAAAAAGTTTAAATCCTTACCCGACAATTTTGGGCATGATTTAATGCAACATTGTGCAGAAGAAATGAGCCATTTGGCGACTATCCTTCCCGAACTTTATCAGCAATATGCAACGGATGATAAAGTGGCCATTAGCGGAAAAACCATCAATAGAGGGGATGCCAATTTTGAACGGGCGGTGATGGATACTGTGTGGAATAAAGCGCCCGTATCTCGAAGGCCTGCTACTATTTGTGAACCCAAAACGGTAGAAGATATTATCAATATTGTCAGACATGCCAAAAAAATAGGCAGAAGAATCACAATTACTTCAGGTGGACATAGCTTTAGTGCCAATTTTCTTCGAGAGGATTGCTTGTTGATTGATATGAAACATTTTAATCAATTTAGCATGAATGTAGATGCAAAGACGGCCGAGGCGGGGCCGGCAGTCGGTGGTAGTACTTTGATGAAAGCGCTATACAAAAGCAATCTATTTTTCCCAGCAGGCCATTGCGAAGGGGTTTGTCTAGGCGGTTATTTATTGCAGGGCGGCTATGGTTGGAATGGTAGAAAATTAGGCATTGCTTGTGAAAGTATTTTGGGAATGGACATCATCACCGCAGACGGAGAATTGGTCTATGCTGATAAAAGCACCAATGCGGATTTATTCTGGGCGGCACGAGGCGCGGGTGCTGGTTTCTTTGGTATTGTGGTGAAGTTTTATTTGAAAGTTTACGACTTGCCAAAATATCGAGCTGCCATGGTACATAGTTTTAAAATCAAGCATTTAGAACACGTTTACAGGTGGGCACATGAGGTGGGACCAGAAATTCCAAAAGCGGTTGAGTTTCAAATGTTGATGAGTAAAAACATGATGAATGTATTGGGCCCTGGCATTGAGGCCATCGCACCTATTTTTGCAGACACAAAAGATGAATTTGAAGCCGCGCAAAACTTCATGAGAAATAGTCCAATCAAAAGTAAAGCCATTATCAAAACACCTACCATCAATCCAGGAATTAATGCCCTTTACAAAACTTGTATGTCTCATTATCCCGATGACTATTGCTGGGGTGTAGATAATATGTGGACCCATGCATCTATTGATGATTTAATGCCATTTATTAAGGAAATTGCGGAGACATTGCCTCCACCACCGTCTCATTTCTTATGGCTCAATTGGCATCCCGGTCATCTAAGTGAAGATATGGCTTATAGTAACGAAGACAATATTTATATGTCTTTGTACAGTTGTTGGAAAAATCCAGCAGACACTCATAAATACGGAGATTGGGCAAGTGACACGCTAAGAAAAATGGAACACTTGTCAACGGGTATCCAACTGGCAGATGAGGCTTTGCACAAACGAACTTTTAGGTTTATGGACCAAGAAAAGTTAGAAAAAGTACAACTGATAAGGTCACAAAGAGACCCTTCTGGACTTTTCCACGAATGGCATAGTAAGCCTGCCTAAGGTTCTATAAAATTAGAAGGATGGAGTATTGAAAGATAAGTGAGCAGTCAGATTTAAGACCGATAAATCTGTCAGAAATCAGACTTCATAAAGTGCTGAAAACTAAATATTTGAGTTTATAACCTCAAGCGATTTTAGTTGAATCTAATTTTGGCTTATCACTTAATTTTAATATTTCATCCTTCAATCAGTTAGTGCTTTGTCATCTAAGTTTTTTGCTCACCCTTAACAACCCTTAGTCGAGCTCGCAAAGCGAGCGAGACCCGTTATCGATAAATTTAGATTACAATGTAGTTAGTGCTAAACGATTTTATAAAAATACCACTTAAAAAACTAACCATGAAAAATCTACGGTATGACTTTCGCACCGACTGGGCGTTCTATATCTTCCTTTTAGGATATGCCTATCTTATTGTAAGCGTCCCGTCAACCACGGATTGACAACCTGCTCCATTCTCCACTACCTTTGCTTCAAAAAAACATGATTCGAAAAACTCCTGCCGAGACGCGTCCAATCCTAAAAGCCTATGCTAATTATTCAAGTACTAAAAAAGAATTCTGCCAAGAGCATGGCATCAAACTCCATGTACTGAGTTATTGGTTGCAAAAATCTAGGAAAACTAAAAAGCCAAAGAAATCTAAAACCCATCGAGGGTATTTATGGGGTTTTCTGGCTGTTAAAGAAAAACTACTCTTTTTTGATTATTCTCCAAATAAAAAAGCGGATAATCCAGCTAAACATTTAAAGGAGTTTAATGGCGTAATGCAGACGGACTGCTATGAAATTTATGACCAAATTAGGAAAGCTTACCCTGATTTAACCCATTATCATTGCCTTACACACGCTAGACGTGAGTTTGAAAAAGCATTAGGTAATGATGAGAAAAGAGCCACTTATGCGCTGGAGCAGTTTCAATTACTATATCAGATTGAAGCACAAGCTAGGGAAGAAAACTGGTCGCCTCAGCAAATTCAGCGAGTAAGAAATGAAAGGGCAAGCTCTATTCTGGAAAACCTACTTACTTGGATGGAAACAGAGTCTCCAAAACTACCGCCTAAGAGTCCAATCGGTAAAGCAATGGGCTATATGCTCAAGCGAAAAAGCAGAATGCTACATTATCTAACTGATGGAACTTTAAGTATTGATACCAATGCATTGGAGAACCAGATACGACCAATTGCCGTCGGTCGAAAGAACTATCTCTTTTGTGGCAGCCATGAAGGAGCAAGGCGAGCCGCTATTTTTTATTCGCTGTTTGCTTGCTGTAAAATGAACGAAGTAAATCCTACTGAATGGTTACTCGATGTGATGCGAAGGCTACCTACTCATTCAATTAATCAGTTAGAAGAATTATTACCCCATCTTTGGAAGCCTTATTAAGTGTTTCTCTGCCATTCAAACCAAGAATCCTGTCATTCAAAATCTCAATTAAAAATTAATTCAAAATATGACACAAAAAAATAGACATTTTAGCTTTTTGGACATATATTGCCGCTCTATCAACAAATAACACACTTTCTGGTTGTTACCTAGATACATCCCCTACCGATTTACACTTTCCCGATTTAAGTTAAATTAAACAATTATTTTTGGTACTCATTACAGCCTATACTGTGAGGCTATACTCAACAATTATTTTCCATGAAAGAAATATTACAATTTTTTAAAGTTGTCCTCTTATTTATTGGATTAGTTTCAATACCTACGGGTCTCTTGTCTCAAGATGGTTCTTTGGATACCTCCTTTGACCCTGGTTCTGGGACAAATGCTACCGTTCAGTCCGTAGCGGTACAAAGCGATGGAAAGGTCCTTATTGGAGGAGATTTTACTACCGTTAATGGAACTAGTAGAGCTAGGATAGCCCGTCTCAATGCCGATGGTTCTTTGGATACCTCCTTTGACCCTGGTTCTGGGACAAATGGTGACGTTCAGTCCGTAGCGGTACAAAGCGATGGAAAGGTCCTTATTGGTGGATTCTTTACTACCGTTGATGGAACTGGTAGAAGAAGGATAGCCCGTCTCAATGCCGATGGTTCTTTGGATACCTCCTTTGACCCTGGTTCTGGGACAAATGCTACCGTTCAGTCCGTAGCGGTACAAAGCGATGGTAAGGTCCTTATTGGAGGAGATTTTACTAGCGTTGATGGAACTAGTAGAAATAGTATAGCCCGTCTCAATGCCGATGGTTCTTTGGATACCTCCTTTGAC
>JBCCQK010000619.1:0-4566 GCA_039024375.1 Bacteroidota bacterium | reverse complement strand
CCTTGCTTGATAATTGCCAAAAGGGTCTTGCATCCAATTGAGGAAGTGATTTTCGGGTTTGATTTTCAGTGCGTAGCCCAGAATTTTCGTCCTCGAATGGGGCGCAGGGCGCAAACGAATGACTTGTGGCCACAGCTTAATGGCTTTGTCGTAAGTATATTTTGTATGGTGTCGAATGGCTACGTGGATGCCCATAAATGAAATCTAAAATTTAAAATGCAAAATTTAAAATCTAAAATTACTGAAAAACAGTAATTTACCTTTTAAAATGGCATAAAGTAATTTGGTTCTCTGACAATTTGGGTGGTTGAGAGTTAGAGCTTTAGCTAATCATTTATTGTGTTTGGTGACCACATTATTGAATAGGAACAGTGAAAAAGTAAATTTACATTTTCAAAATTTTAACTTATTGATTGTCAATACTTTTAGATTTTGGATTTGTAGTTTTGAATTTTACATTTTCCATAGTCCCTCAGTCGATTAACAGTTACCCATTGCTACTCGTTCAAAAACAATAATAACGAAAAAAAAGATAAGAAAATTAAGGAATCTATAATCGAAATATTTGTCTCTCCATCCTCTTTTTTTAAAATAAAAATAGACCAATAATTATATCCGCCACATTTTATACCAAACTGATTACAAAATCCTAACACATTGATTAAAAAATAAATTATTAAAAGATGGGATTCAAAATTTATTTTTATATTTAACTCGTTACGGTCAAATCAAAACTAAATTCCAACTGAGATTATGCAGGAGTTAATCAATAATTATAAGGCGGATACGGGGATGTACGACGAAGTGGTAGAAGGACTATCAGCAGGAATTAATCAGTACCAAAAATTCATGGATTTATTGTCGGGAATGGCCACCAACGAATTTAAGCAACTGAACGAGACTGCTAGAATTGCTTTCCTCAACCAAGGAGTTACTTACGCTTTATACGGTAAAGAAAAAAGCGTTGAGCAAATTTTTCCCTTTGACCTCTTTCCAAGAATCTTACAAGGGAAAGAATGGGAAAAAATCGAAAAGGGCGTCATTCAGCGTAATCGGGCACTCAATCTTTTTATTCACGATGTGTATAATGAAGGGAAAATTCTAAAAGATAAGGTTATTCCGACCGACTTGATTAAGAGTTCGAAGCATTATTGCCAGCAGATGGAGCACTTTTCTCCCCAAAAAAATATTTATTGCCACATTAGCGGAACGGACATTATTCGACATTCGGATGGGGAGTTTTACGTGCTGGAAGATAATTTGCGCAGCCCATCGGGCGTAAGTTACGTTTTGACCAATCGGGTGGCTATGAATCGAGTGCTGCCCAAGGCCTTTGATAAGACAACCGTCGAACCCGTCGTTGATTACACGGACCATTTACTACAAGCACTTTGGGCGGTTTCGGGCCGACCTTTAGGAGAGATTTTCTGCGTCTTACTCACTCCCGGCCCTTACAACTCTGCCTACTTCGAACATACGTTTTTGGCACAAAAGATGGGCATCGAACTGGTCGAAGGAAGAGACTTATACGCCGAAGACGACCATATCTATTTAAAGACTATTGGCGGCAGAATCCGAGTGGATGTCATCTATCGCCGAATTGACGACGCTTTCCTCGACCCCGATGTCTTCAATCCCGACTCCATGCTGGGAGTACGGGGTTTGATGAATGCTTACATCAAAGGTAATGTGACCATTGTAAATGCACCTGGTACGGGTATCTCCGACGATAAGGCCGTCTGTGCTTACGTGCCCGATATGATTCGCTACTATTTGGGCGAAGACCCCATCCTTTCTAATGTCCCTACTTACATTTGCGAACGACCAAAAGATTTACAGTACGTACTGGAAAATATCGAAACTTTGGTCGTCAAGCCCGTCGATATGTCGGGTGGTTATGGAGTCTGTATTTGTGACCAAATGAGTTCAGATGAAATTGCGGAATTGAAAGAAAAAGTCAGAGCTAATCCAAGAGATTTTATCGCTCAACCTAAGATGAGCTTAAGCACGCACATGACTTTTATTGAAGGAAAAGATGCGGACGATATCAAAGACAACCTCGAACCGCGACACATAGACCTGCGCACTTTCTCCATCATGGGCGGCGATGCGCCTTACGTTTTAGGCGGTGGCTTAACACGTACTGCCTTGACCAAAGGAAGTTTGATTGTCAATTCCTCGCAGGGCGGTGGGTCAAAGGATACGTGGGTGATTAGAACGATGAATGATGAATGATGAAACGATTAGAAGTCAACATCTAAATCCCCATACGGGCAAGCAGTTGTCCACGTCAAAATCAAATACGGTATCCCCATAACCCTACGGTAGCGTATGCTCGGGCAAGCTGTTGTCCAAAGAAAAACAGAAGCAGCAATGAATAATTAGCAAGCGTCAACATCTAATTCCGTGCTCCCTAAAATCCGTGTTATAAGAAAACGAGAAATGAGCAATGAACGAACGAGCAAAAGTCAACATCTGAATCCACTGTCCACTTCAAAATCAAGTGCAGTATCTGTTGTCCCAAAAAATAGTAAGAACAGCAATGAACTATGAATGGAAGGAAGGGATAAAATTTTTAAAATAACCAAGTTATGTTAGCGAGAGTCGCCGAAAGTTTATACTGGATTGGCCGAAATGTGGAGAGGTGCGAACACTGCTCTAGATATATGAAAGTGCAGTTTTTCTCTACTTTAGAAGCACCGATGTCACAGAATAAGGATTTCACGATGCGGTCAATTCTATTTATGTCGGGTGCTGTTTACCAAAGTCAGACCAATTTGGACGAAAGTGAAGTTTGGCAAAAAGTCATCTTTGACCCTAACAACCCTAATAGCTTACTCAATTTAGTTAGAAATGCGAGAGAAAACGCTCGTGGTATTCGCAACACCATTTCGGATGAGTTCTGGAAAGCTATCAATCAATGGTATTTAGAAACCCAAGGCCTAAAGCCAGAAAAATTTTCCTCGGACAATATTTTCTTGTTTGCCGAAATGATGCATCGGCACATCGTACTCGTCAAATCTAGGCTACATCATACTTTTTTACACGACGATGCTTGGAGTTTTATTAGTTTAGGATTGTACGTCGAGCGGGTCCTACAGATACTACGCATCATTCGAAGTAAAATTTCGGACAGCATCATTCTGAGTGACAATGGCGTCAATCGGCCTATTCTACAATATCAGTGGACAACGCTACTAATGTGTTTGGAGGGCTTCGATATATACAAAAAAAAATATCCAGGCGCCCGCTCTCGTCGAGCCATTTTTGAGTTACTACTCAACAATTCGGCCTTTCCAAGGTCTTTGAAATATACTTCGCTCAAGTTGAAGAAGCATTTATCCGCCATTTCGGTGCATCCCGAAGGACATCAAGCGTTAAAAGATGAGTTCGACCGAATTGTGGCAGAATGTTTGGATTTTGATGAACCTGAAAACGAAGAGGAAGTTATACAGTTAGTGGATAATGCGTATAATTACATCTCGAAATTTCATTTTGACATCGAACAGCTTTATTTTCAGTAGAGTTTGTTCTGAGATTTTTCGTAAGGAAAGTGGTTAACCACTAGACCCAATTTAGAATAAAGCCCAGTAAAATGTAACCTACGCCAACAAAATAGTTTTTTGAGAAAACGAACAAAAAAATTAGTATATGACTTATTGTTTAGGAATTCGAGTAAGAAGGGGATTAGTGGCGATAGCGGATACAAGAATTACTTCAGGAACGGAAACGACAACGGCCAAGAAAGTATCTATTCATTCCAACGAACACGGAACTATTTTCCTAATGACATCGGGGCTGCGTTCCATTCGAGATAAAGCCATCACTTACTTTGAAGAAATTTTAGAAGTTGAGGGCCATAAGTACGATAAGATGTACAATGTGGTCAATGCTTTTGGGCGTCAACTGAGGCGGGTTGCGCAAGAAGATAAAGCGCCGCTCGCCCAATCGGGCTTGAGCTTTAATTTGTTCACCATCGTTGGTGGTAAATTAGCACAGGACAAGACCCATAAAATGTACCTGCTCTATCCCGAAGGTAACTGGATAGAAATTGGCGAAGCGACACCCTTCACCATCATCGGCAACTCGGGCTATGGAAAGCCAGTTCTCAATCGAACGTTGAATTACGAGTCCTCCATTCGATTTGCCCTCAAAACGGGCTTTTTATCCTTTGACTCAACGCGGGTAAGCGCCAACGATGTCGGTTTTCCCATAGATGTGGTGATATACAAAGACACGGG
Source organism: Bacteroidota bacterium (assembly GCA_039024375.1). GTDB lineage: Bacteria > Bacteroidota > Bacteroidia > Chitinophagales > Saprospiraceae > JAFMDF01. Next base: position 325 of record JBCCQK010000619.1, on the reverse strand, counting down.
AGAAATGATAGAAAAACGCTACGAAGAGGAAGATTTAAAGGATATTTCCTCCTTTTGGGGCGAACGATTAAGTGCCATTATTAAAGAAGTCCCCGAGGATTGGATTGACGATATAAATACCTTATCGGAAGAAAAGGGCAATCGGTTTATTACTTATGACCAGTAGTGACTAGTGACCAGTAACTAGTGATTAGGTACTATGTAAAAAACCAAGAAGTTCTTTGAAAAAAATATTAATTTTATGCCACCAAGGAGGTTGCCTTAGAGCAAGCATCCACAGTAGGCAAGACAGGTGTCTTGTCTACCTCTTTGTCTGCTAATTCTT
>JBCCQK010000618.1:0-4570 GCA_039024375.1 Bacteroidota bacterium | reverse complement strand
TCAGTTCCCACTCTTTCTATATAATTGTACCAATGTTCTATCATGTAAAGTGGATGCCTTGCCATAACCACCATTTTCATTCTGTGGCCAAATGTTTGGAAAAGGATATCCGTAACTTGGACTACATTATGTGTCATTATTTGTAACCAAGGCTGGTGTTGTTCAATTTCATCTACGATATTCTGGCTACCTAGTTTGAAAAGTCTCTTTAGATACTGGAATGTCTTAGGATTTTTAAAAATACCCGAATGGTCAGATGGTCTTAGATTGACTTCACGGGAGATGAGACTATTGAAAATATCTAAATCAGCTTGGATATTTAAAAAAGAACTGGCGGCTCCACTTTTAATTTGACCACAGTGATGCAATAATGCTAAATATTCAAAATTGTGGTTCATGCGCTGTTTCTCCACTTCGGGGAAGCTGCCCAATATTGGCGCTATCATTGATTTTCCAGAACCCCACATTCCATCTACGAATACAATATTAGGACAGAGGTTCTTTTTCCTAACAAATTCAATCTTTGATTCTTGGGTAGTCATAGCTGTCATTAGGAGGCGATTTTAGAAGATTTGAGAAAGGCTTCTACTTTGGCTACGTCTGCTGGTTCATCTACCGCTAAAGAAGGGGAAAAGGTCTCCACCATTTTTATGGGAATTCCTAGTTCAAAGAATCTTAGTATTTCAATATCTTCAAAAAATTCTATTTCTCCTTTTTTCCCAAATTCATAAAAGGCTTTCAATTGGTCAAATGAAAAGCCGTAGATACAAACCTGTTTGTAGAAAGTCTTTGGTCGAGGTTTATTTTTTTTCGTGCCGGGTATGGCCAACCTTGACATATAGATTAACTCTTTGTGTTGATTGAATGCTACTTTGGGCAAGTTTCTATTTTCTGGGTCTTCGTCCGATTTGATTTCCGTCATCCCGCAAACTACATATTCGGGGTTAGCTATCTTTGCTTCAACGACCTTTTGAACATCGATAGGTTCAATGGCAGGTTCATCTCCCTGAATGTTTATGTATATGTCTGCTTCGACTTGCAAAGCTGCCTCGTAAAGGCGGTCTGTTCCTGTCAATGCGGTATCCGAGGTCATTAAGTACTGAAAACCGTACTCTTTGGCCGTTTGAGCAATTGTTTTATCATCAGTTGCTATGAAAACGTTTTCTTTTGAAAGGCATCGTTCTGCAATCTGTGCTACCCTTACAACCATGGGAATGCCAAGTATTTTGACAAGTGGCTTTCCAGGACATCGAGTGGACTTGTACCTAGCGGGTATTAAAATGACTATTTTCTTATTGGAGTAATGCTGCATAGTGGTTGCTAAATAGGGTTGGCGTAATAATTTTAAAGTTTTGCCCCATGGCTACATAGAAATCGGCTAAAATCTGCAATTCTTCTTTTGTATTTGAATTAAATGATTTTAGGTATTTTAATTCTTTGTTTGCATCTTCCTCTTGGTAATAATGCGTTTTATTGGTATCAGTCGCATAACCATCCATTCCAACTACTAAAACTTCTATGAACCCTATTTCAAATAAACCAGCAATGGCCTCTACCCCCGAATTAGAAAAGGATTTAGTAGGCAATTCTGCTGCTTTGTCTTCGTAAAATTCCCCGAAAGTTACCGTAGATACTTTATCGTTTTGGGGAAAGTTAGAAATGGTGGTTTTATCAATTGATGAACTAAAAATAAATTCTTTTTCTTCAGAAACATCATCGACGTATCGGATGGCCCGCCGTCTATTTCCAAAGAACACACCATCTGATGGAATTAAGCTATTTTCTCGATTGACACTGATAACAGTTAGTTCTTGCTCTTGAATAAAACGATTGATTGCTGTTTGATATTCAGCAATTGAGGGACCTGCCATCAGCAGCAATGCCCGTTTGCAAGATTTTGCTTTTAGTTGGTGAAGCGTGTCCGAAACCTTTGAAACTACGGTTTTTGCTCTGACAGACTTAATAACTAATTCTTCCAACTTATCCTTGTTATACCTATTTTTTGCTCCAGCTTCCATTAACGCAAGAATATTATATACGTCATCAGCGGGATATGTTTTCTGCTTCAATAAATTAGTCGGATAATTAGGATGGCAACTCAAAACGCCACTTAAAAGTTGGGGTAACGAGTAGCCCCACTGAAAATTTTTCTTGAGTGGCTCCATGTAAATATCCGCAAATCGTAAAACCGGTTCTAGTTGGAACTGGTCGGGATTTAGCTTTTCAAAATACGCCAAAGCCGTTTCTAAATAAAGATTTCCACCACCTCTTCCCATACCTAGAATTGAACCATCGACTATATCACAGCCTTGGTCGATTGCTTCCAATACGTTTGCAAATGCCAGTTGTAAGTTATTATGTGGGTGGAAGCCAATTTTAGCATCCGTGGAAAATTTCAAGGCTTGAATAACCGCTCTGGTTCTACTTGGAATTAAGCTACCGAAGCTATCCGCTAAATAATAATAGGTTAAATCTTTGTATTGATTGATTAGATTACTTAACTCTAGTATGTCTTTGTTTTCATAATTACTAACCGCCATAAAGTTAATGGTCACCTCGTAGCCCAAAGTCGTTACTTTATTGGCAAAAGCAATAGCTTCTTTACTTTTAGACAAAGGGGTAACTACTCTCAACATGTCCGCTCCAGTTACTGCGGGAGGTAGTATTTCATCGTAAGCAATGGAGCCATAGTTGATTAGGAGAGCTACTTTGGCTTTTTTATTACTGCCGATGACTTTGTTGATAGTAGATTTTGTACAATTTAGCCATAGATTATCCCCTTCGTATTTAGGATTTAAAAAGCCTAGCTCTATGTAGGAAACTCCCGCTTCACTGACCGCTTGATAAAGTGCTTTCGCAAAATTTATGTCGAACGCCCAATCATTAATATAGCCACCGTCTCGGATGGTGCAATCTAAAATTTTAAACTTCATAGACAGTTAAATCGGTAAAGTTATTAATTACTCTATCTGGCAATTCGCCGAGAAAAGCAGCTTCGGATTTGCGATAAACGAACTTAGTGCCAACCGTTCTCGCGGCACGAAAGTCTGCCGTAGCATCACCAAAAAATGTAATATCTTTTGGTGATGCCTTGGTCCATTTGATAATCAGTTTGAGGCCATCGACTTTGTTAGTTGGGCTACCAATAATTTCTTCGAAATAGTTGGTTAAATTTCTTTTTTCAATAATAGACTCCAGTTCCTTTTGTGGTGTTCCTGAAAGGACAAACATACGGTGTTGAAGAGTAGCAGCTTCGGCTAAGAATTGTTGAATACCAGGAACCCAATCAGCTTGATGAATAGTCTGCGCATTGATGTCCGAGAAACGTTGAATAGCAGCATTGAGTGCCGACTCAGAAATTTGTTCCCCAAGAATTCCTTCATAAAAATGCCGAATCTGTACGTTTCGGCTTTTTCCAAAGGCATTTCTATTGTATTCGCAGAAGGCTTCGCGGTAGGCTAAATGTTCGTTGGGAACCCATTTTTTAAATGCTTGTAACTTGCTACGAACGGATTCTAAAACAATGCCGTCAAAATCAAAAACTAAAATATTCTTTTTCAAATTTGATTTTTGTCTGGTTTGAAAATTAGTTCAACGTGGCCAACTCTTTAAACTGGTAAATATTGGCAATCTCTCCATTGTTGAGTTCATAAATACGATTTGCCATTTCTAAAGTAGATAAGCGGTGTGCAACAATGATAATGGTTTTGTTTTGATTAGCTAACTGGCCAATGGTCTCAATGATACTTTTCTCCGTATCTTTATCTAATGCACTGGTAATTTCATCAAATACCATTATCGGAGCATCTTGGTAAATTACTCTGGCAATACCTATCCTTTGTTTTTGTCCACCAGATAAATCTGCGCCATTCTCTCCCAACTGCATATCTAAACCATCAGGATGGTTATTGACAAAATCTAACATAGCAGCATCCTTTACCGCCTTTAATATAGATTTGTCGTCGATATCTTCCGTATTGTCTCCAAAAGCGATATTTTCTCGTAAAGTACCTTCTTTGATGAAAACTTCTTGAGGGACGTACCCAATCAACTTTTGATAATTGGGACCTAACTCTGATACTAGCTTAACACCATCAATTTCAACATTACCAGAAGTTTCTGTAACAAATCTTAGTATTAAGTTTAATAGAGTACTTTTACCTGCGCCCGATTCGCCAATGAATCCAACTGTTTCTCCTTTTTTGATTGTAAAGGAAAGTTCCTTGATAACTTTATTTGAGGAACTTGGATATTGGTAAGAAATATTTTTGAAAGCCAATTCCTTCTCAAAAGTTAATGGACTAACCTCTTGAAAAGCTTGAATTTTGATGTTTTTGATAGATTTGAGTTCACTAATGACATAGCTAACATTTTTTATCAAAATCAAGGAATACATCATCCGATTGATAGAGGGCATTATTTTGAAAGCTGCTAATCCAAACCCTCCTAAAATCAACAACAAGTCCGTTTGGTAAGCGGGGAATAAGACGGCAAATAAGAATAATATCATAATTCCAATACCAACGATTATTTCATTCATTTTGGGTGGAATTTTTTGGTAAAAACCCAT